>CALMPK010000109.1 GCA_937873575.1 uncultured Hyphomicrobiaceae bacterium | reverse complement strand
TCGGCGCCCTGCGCGCCCTCATGGACCGCGCCCCCCCAGGTGGAGAGGAGGCCGAAAGCGCGGACGGCGCCGCGCTTGCGGAGTTCTACCGTGCCCGCGACGCTGCCCCCCTCTGGGTCACACCGGCCGGCGCGAGCGATCGTGGCCGGGCACTCGCCGCAGAAATCGCCAATGCGGCGGCCTATGGCCTCGACCCCAAGGCATTCACCCTGCCGGCTCTCGATGGCCTGGCCGGACCGGAAGCGTTTGCCACGACCGACTACCAGCTTTCGCTCGCCACCCTGACCTATGCGCGCCACGCCCGTGGCGGACGCATTCCCCAGCCGGCCGAGCAGCTCAACTCCAACCTCGACCGCAAGCCCCAGCTCCTCGACCCCGACACGGTGATCGAGCGTCTGGCGACAGCCGAAGACATCACCGCGGCCGCCGCCGGACTGAACCCGCCCCATCCCCAGTTCGAGCGCCTGCGTCAGGCTTTCCTCGCCGCCAGCGGCGACGGGAAGGGCGGCGGCAAGCTCAGCGCCAAGGCCAAGCAGCTCCGCGCCAACATGGAGATGTGGCGCTGGATGTGGGACGACCTCGGCGAGCTGCACATATTCAACAACCTGCCGGAGTTCGTGCAGCGCGTCGTCAAGGACGGCAAGGTGATCCACACCGAGCGCATCGTCGTCGGCGAGCTAGACAAGCAGTCGTCCGTGTTCACCCGCCCGTTGAAATCCGTGGTGCTGCGCCCGCGCTGGCGCGTGCCGGATAGCATCATGGTGCACGAACTGTGGCCGAGCCTGCTCAAGGGTGGCGGGCTGATGCGCCAGCACGGCCTCGAGATCACGACCAAGAGCGGCGAGAAGCGGGACTGGCGGACCATCGACTGGTCGAAGGACGACATTCGCAACTACCTCGTCTGGCAAGACCCCGGCCCCAAGAGCGCGGTCGGCTACGTCAAGTTCTCGTTCCCGAGCCAGCACACGATCTTCATGCACGACACGCCGGACAAGTGGATGTTCAACGCCAAGCGGCGGACGCTCAGCCACGGTTGCCTGCGCGTGCGCAACCCCATGGACCTCGCCGAGATCGTACTAGGGTACGACAAGGGTCTCTCGCGTCCCGCCATCGACAAACTCGTCAAGTCGGGCCCGCTCGACAACGAGATCGACATGGAAAAGCGCATTCCCGTGCACCTCGCGTACTTCACCGCGTGGGTGGACGACGCCGGCAAGGTGAACACGTTCAGCGACATCTACGGCCACGAGAAGCGCGTGACACAGGCGCTCGACGGCGAGTGGAGCAAGATCAACAAGGGACGCAATCACCTCGCCCCGCCGAAGCCCCGCTTCAATCCGGCGACGGTGGCGAGCGGGCCACCCGGCCGCGCGGCGAAGAAGGAAAAGAGCGCCGGCAGCTTCATTTCGGAAGCGCTCGGCATCAGTTTTTGATCGATCGTCGCCGACGCATTTGCCTGTGGTCGGATCGAGTGATAGCTGAGGACGATCCACCGTGCCGAAGGCCGCGTCGTTGAAGATCGCCTGCCGCGATGACCGGCTGTTCGCATTCGCGCCCGAGACCACGGCGCTGCTCGTCATCGATATGCAGCGCGAGTTTTTCGCCCCGGAAGAGGATGGCGAGCCGAGCCCGATGCGCGAGATCGTGCCGCGTGTCGCTGCCCTCGCGGCGCTGGCGCGGCGGTTGGGCGGGCGCGGGATCCATACGCGCGAGGGCTATGCGCCAGACCCCTCAGACGGCACGCCCTACCGCGCCTCGCTCGATTATGTCGGCTACGAGGGAGACCTCGGGCGCTCGCTGATCCGCGGCGAGCCGAGCCACGATTTCATCGACGAAATGAAACCAGAGCCGGGCGAGACGGTCGTCGACAAGGCGGGTTTCAGCGCTTTCTATGCGAGCCCGCTCGACAACGTCCTGCGTGCGTCAGGCATCGATCACCTGCTGATCGCGGGCGTGACGACGCAATGCTGCGTGCATTCCACGCTGCGGGATGCGGTCGACCGTGGCTATTGGTGTGTGACCGTGGCGGACTGCTGTGCGGCGTCGGAGCCCGAGCTCCACGATGCCGCCCTCTGGCTCATTGCGGGCGAAGGCCACCTGTTCGGCTGGATCTGCGACCTCGCCGACATCGAGCGCGCCGCCGGCACCAAGGCGAGAACAGCGGCGCGAAAATCCGTCAGCGGCTCGCGGAGCGGCGCGAACCCTCGGCCTTCGAAACCTCGCCCGCCGCGAGAAGGGCGTTGACGCAGCGGCCGGAGAGCCGCGGGCCGACACGCGACATGCAGCTTCTCACCTCGGGGCTGCCCGGTGCGTACTTGCTGCAATGGGCGAAGTAGTCGCTCATGCAGGCGCGCTGCACGGCCAGCGAAACGGCGCCGGCCTCGGCAATGCCGAAGGCGCCAAGCACGAGGGCGAGAGCGGCGGCCGACGCGTGGCGCGGCAGGCGTATCGTCGATCCGATGTGACGGGGCATGGCGGTCTCCATCCGAGAAGTTCGCACGTATGTTCTCAACCCTAGGGGAAGAGGATTAACGAGACCGTTCCGTGCGCACCTTGACGGTACAAATTCGACGCTGCACGTGCGAACAATCAGACCCGCGTCAGTTCGGCAATTCGCGGTTGCGAGCGGCGACAAAAAGACGAGTTGTTATGATGCTAGCATCGTGCCTTCGATTCGCCGAGATGGCTTAATCCAGCGATGACTGTTTTTTCACTCTTGACGTGCAGCGAAGCAGACGCGGAGCAACGATTTGAGTGCTGAGATCGTGAACCTGCGCCGGGCGCGCAAAGAGAAAGCGCGAGCCGACAAAGAGCGTCAGGCCGCGGAGAACCGCATTCGCTTCGGCCGCACGAAGGCCGAGCGGGTGGTCCTGACGGCGGAGACGGAGCGACCGGCCCGCGATCTCGCCGCGCACCGCCGAGACGACGGCGTGGCGACGCGCACGGGGCCCGCGCCAGACGACGACAACGCCGCGTCGTGACATGACGCCCGTTCAACCCATCTTCTCGCGAGCGGACATGAGCCACAGCCTGGACCGCCAACAACGCGCGTGCGGATGATGCGACGCCCCGCCAAACACTCGTTCTCGATCCGCGGCCACCGCACCTCTATCTCGCTCGAACCGGAGTTCTGGGACGCACTCGCCGAGATTGCCAAGGTGCGCGCCATCAGCCTCGCGGCCCTCGTCGCCGAGATCGATATCGCTCGGACGGGCGATGCCGGCCTCTCGACCGCGGTGCGCCTCTACGTGCTGGGCTACTATCGCGAACGAGCCCGCGCGGCGACCACAGAGCCATGATGATACCGGGCTGCCTCGACGACAGGTGAACCGGGCGATGTGATCGGCGTTCTGCACGAGTCGCGAATACCGCCGGCGACCTTACCCCTTGAGCCGCGCCCAGACCGCGAGGCGTTCTATTGCCTCCCTCGTGTCGGCGGTCGAGCCTGCATAGGAGAAGCGGATGAAACGGCGACCCCGCACCGGGTCGAAGTCGATGCCGGGCGTCACCGCGACGGCGATGGCATCGAGCATTTCGCCGGCGAATGCGAGGCTGTCGTCGGTCCAGCGCGAGACGTCCGCGTAGAGGTAGAAAGCACCATCCGTCGGCACGATGCGATCGAACCCGATCCGCGGCAGCGCATCGAGCAGGAGAGCGCGGTTTTCGGCATAGACGGCCACGTTCCTCTCCAGCTCGTCCTTCGCGTCGAACGCTGCCAGGGCGGCCACCTGCGAGATCGTCGGCGGCGCGATGTACAGGTTCTGTGCCAGACGCTCGACCGGCCGGACGAGCCGCTCCGGCACGATCATCCATCCAACGCGCCAGCCGGTCATCGAGAAGTACTTCGAGAAGCTGTTGATGACGACCGCTTCGTCGCTGTAACGCAACGCCGTCTCGGCCGGACCGGCATAGGTGAGCCCGTGATAGATCTCGTCCGAGATGAACCAGACGCCGCGGGCCTCGCAGGTGCGGGCGATGGCCGCGAGGCGCTCGGGCTCCAGCATCGTGCCGGTGGGGTTCGCCGGGCTCGCGATCAACAGGCCGTCGAGGCCGTCCGCCGACGAAGCCAGCGCTTCGATCGCTCCGACGGTCGGCATCCACCGCGTCTCGGGACCGGTCTCGATACTGACCGGACGCTGGCCGAGCGCTGAGAGGATATGCCGGTAGCAGGGATAACCGGGCTCCGGCAGACCGACACGGGCTCCGGCGTCGAACAGCGCCAGGAACGCCAGCACGAAGCCGGCCGACGATCCGGTCGTGACGACGACACGCTCCGGCGCCACCGCGACGCCGTAGGTTTCGTGATAGTGGGCTGCGATCCGCTCGCGCAAAGAGGCCGTGCCGAGCGCCAGTGTATAGCCAAGCGGCCCCGCATCGATCGCCCGCTTCGCCGCCTCCCGCGCCGAGCTGGGCGCGGCCGTCGCCGGCTGGCCGACCTCCATGTGGATCACCCGCGCGCCCGCCGCCTCCCGCGCCGCTGCCTGCCTCATCACATCCATGACGATGAAGCTATCGATGGCGCTGCGATGCGACGCCGCACGCGCAATCGCCGCGTAAGCTGCGCCGCCGTCGCCCCGGCCCTTGCCGCTGGTCGTCATATCCGCTCCGCGTGTCGTTCGCCGCTCCGCCCGCCGCGCCGCCTTGCTGCCGCCCCATTGTCGCCAATGGTGGAGTAACGCGGTTGCTTTGGGTGTGCTCGGGCCATCGGCTCGTCGGCACTGGCTTATAGTGATCTCCGCGCGCGGCGGCCAGCCTGCCCGCCCGGACGATCCCGGCAAGCGCAGGTGCCCGAGTTCCGCGGGAAATCCGAACGTGGTTCCCGCGCGTTGACCGGGGCGTACATCGTTTCTACGGTGGGGCCGCGCTCTGCGGGCACGGCGCGGTTCCAAGAGGACTTTTGGACAGCATGAGGATCAAGGTATCGAACCTGGCCGGAGCTGCGGGGGGCGTCGTGCGGCGCACCGTCGGCCTCGCGACCGCATTTGTCGTGGCAGTCGTGGCGTTCACGTCCACCTGGACGGCGCCGGCAAGTGCGCAGGGATTGCCGCTGATCCGCGACACCGAGATCGAGAACCTTCTCAACGAATATGCCCGGCCCATCTTCCGCGCCGCAGGCCTCGGCGCCGGGCGCATTTCCATGCGCATCGTCCGCAACGACGCGTTCAACGCCTTCGTCGTGGACGGACGCAACGTCTTCGTGCACACGGGCGCGCTGATGCAGTCCGAGACGCCGAACCAGATCATCGGCGTCATCGCCCACGAGACGGGCCACATCGCCGGCGGGCACATGGCGGCGCTGCGCGCGCGCATCGCCCGCGACCAGACCAAGATCCTCCTGGCCCAGGTGCTCGGCGTACTGCTGATCGGCGGTGCTGCGGCCACCGGCGGCGACACCGGCCGCGACATCGGCGGCGCCGGTCAGGCGGTGATGCAGGGCGGCTCCGAACTCATCATGCGTTCGCTGCTCGCCGAGCGCCGCTCGCAGGAATCCGCCGCCGACCAGGCCGGCCTCAAGTACTTGAACACCACCGAGCAGTCGGGCCTCGGCATGCTGGAAACGTTCGAGCGTTTCGCTCAGCAGGAGTACATTTCGGACGCGCAAAAGGATGCGTTCGCGCGCAGCCACCCTGTGGCGACCGATCGCCTCGCGCGCCTTCGCCAGCTCGTGCAATCGAGCCCGAATTACAACAAGAAGGACAGCGCCGACCTCACCCTGCGCCATAACCTGATGCGGGCCAAGTTGTCGGGCTACCTCGAGAGCCCGCGCGTCGTCTTCAACCGCTATCCCGAGCGCGATACATCTCTGCCCGCGCGCTACGCCCGCGCCGTGGCGCGCTATTTCCAGGGTGGTCCGCAGGGCGTCGAGCGGGCTGTGCACGACGTCGAGGACCTGATCCGCGAACGCCCCGACTACGCCTATTTCTGGGAACTGAAGGGCGACCTGCTGATGCGGGCAGGGCGCGCCACGCAGGCCATCGAACCGCTGCGCCGCTCGCTGAAGCTTGCCGACAATGCGCCGCTCATTCAGGTCGAGTTGGCAACTGCTCTGCAGAGCATGGGCGACGAGCGCTCGATCAAGGAATCGATCGAGCTGCTGCGTAAGGCTGTCATCAACGACGAAAATCCGCGTGCGCACCGCCTGTTGGCGACGGCCTATTACAAGCAGGGCCGCCTCCCGCTCGCCGACGCCGAAACCGCGCAGGCCTACTTCCTCGAAGGCAACGTCAAACAGGCGCAGATCTTCGCCAAGCGGGCCCAGACGCAGTTGAAGCAGGGCTCGCCGGAGTGGTTGCGCAACGACGACATCATCAACTACAAGCCGGAGACTTGAGATCGGGAGAGGTGAGGCGGACGAAGGAGCGCGGATGTGCACTTGCGGCCGGCGTACCGCGGGCCATATGTGCGAATGCCGGGCGGTTTGCGGCATCACTTGGCGGCCGGCCGGTTCGCGTGTGCCGGTCAGCCTCTGCGCCATAGCAAACGAGAGCCTCCCCTCCGATCCCTTCCAGATTTCGAGCCCGTTAGTCAGCCCCGAAGAGAGAGAGCCTGATGACATCCCACCGTTCGCCCCGCCTCGCAGCGGCCTTCGCATCCGCGGCTCTCGCGGTCTTCGCCGTTGCGGCGGTTCCGGGCTACCTCAAGGCCCAAGATAAGCCGGCCCAGCCAGCGGCGGCAGCGGCTCCGGCCAGCTCGTTCTCGGCCGAGCAGAAGTCCGAGATCCAGCGCATCATCAAGGACTACCTGATCGCCAATCCGGAAGTGTTCCTGGAGATCCAGGCCGCGCTCGAAACCAAGATGGAGCAGGTGCAGGCGGAGAAGCTGAAGTCTGCCCTCGCCGCACACGCCGATCAGCTCTACCGCGATCCCGATGCGCCCGTCGCCGGCAACCCCAAGGGTGACGTCACTGTCGTCGAGTTCTTCGATTACAACTGCGGCTACTGCAAGCGCGGCTTCTCCGACGTCGCCCAGCTCATCAAGGACGACGCCAAGGTGAAGGTGGTGTTCCGCGAGCTGCCGATCCTGTCCAAGGGCTCGGAAGAGGCGGCCCAGGTGGCGCTCGCCGCCCGCATGCAGGGCAAGTATTGGGAGTTCCACTCGGTGATGATCCAGCACAAGGGGCAGGCCGATATGGCGAGCGCCCTGAAGATCGCGGAGAAGGCCGGGCTCGACATGAACCGCCTCAAGGCGGACGTGAAGTCGGAAGCCGTCACGAACGAGATCAAGAAGGTGCGCGAGCTGGCGCAGACGCTCGGCATCAACGGCACGCCCCACTTCCTGGTTGGCGACCGCTCCATCCCGGGCGCGCCGCAGGACCTGCTCGGCCAGCTCAAGAGCGACATCGCCGAGGTTCGCAAGTCGGGTTGCATCTCGTGCTGAGGAACGCAGGCTCGGGAGAGCCTGCGATCGGATGAGGTGGAAGTGCTTCGGCGCTTCCACCTCCGACATGTGGCGCAGCCCGCACATCGCACACAAGCAATTGATTTTGCGTTGTATTTTCTGATTTCGACGGGGCGCGAGCGCCTGCCCATCACTTCCGACACCGCTCCACAGAGCGCCTCTCACAACCTGGTTATCCGACATCGCTCCGGTGCGCCTCGACGGCCGTCGCCGGGGCTAAGTCTCGAGTGGCGGACGGGCGCACATTCTGGGGGCCTGCCAGGCCGCCCGGTGGCGCTCGCGGATCTTCAACAGACGTGTTGCCGTCGCCCTTCCGCCGCCTGGGGAAAGCTGATACACGGGCGGTTGGTTCTTACTCGGTTGCCTGGAACTGTGCTCAGGCCGGACGCCTTGGCGGACACGGCGGGAACTCGACGCAAACCCGTCGAGCGGCCTGCCCAGCGCCAACGCTCGTTCGGCTGCCCCCGGCCAGCAACGTTTCTTCCCGCAACGATCCGGCCGCCCAGCGGCGCTGGTGTCAGCTACGGACGTGCTCAACGACTGCTTCGATGGCCGCACTCATGCACGCCAAGCCCGTTTACGTCCTGAACGGTCCGAACCTCAACCTGCTCGGCGCGCGCGAGCCCGACGTGTACGGCCACGAGACGCTGGCCGATGTCCGCCGTCGCGCCGAATCGGCGGCGGCGCGCGTCGGCCTCACGCTCGAGTTCCGCCAGTCGAACCACGAGGGCCAGTTGATCGACTGGGTTCACGAGGCGCGCGACAAGGGCTCGGGCCTGATCGTCAACGCCGGTGGGCTCACCCACACCTCGATCGCGCTGCTCGACGCCCTTCAGGCCGCCGAGCTGCCGGTGATCGAAGTGCATCTGTCCAACATTTTCCGCCGCGAGCCCTACCGCCACCATTCCTATGTTTCGCTGGCGGCCAAGGGCGTGATCTGCGGCCTTGGGGCCAAGGGCTACGAGCTCGCCGTCGAGGCGATGGCCGACGTGCTGGCGGCGAACGCCGGCAAGGGCGGCCCCGCGGCAGCAGGCAAGAAAACACCATGACGAAGCGCCGCAAGACCACAGGCGCAGGCAAGAAGGGAATGACCGGGATGACCGCCCAGACCTCGCAATCGAAGACGGAAGCCAAATCGGATACCCAGCCGGCCGCCAGCAAGGGCAGCCCGGAGAAGGAGATGATCCGTGAGCTTGCCGAGCTTCTGAACGAGACCGGCCTCTCCGAGATCGAGATCGAGAAGAGCGGCCTGCGCGTGCGCGTGGCGCGCCAGCTCACCGTCAGCGCGGTCGCCGCACCGCAGGCGATGGCGATGCCGGCGGCCTCCGCCGTTGCCGCGGCCGCCCCAGGCGCCGCCGCTGCATCGGCGGCCGGCGCTGACCCGGCGAAGCATCCCGGCGCCGTCAAGTCGCCGATGGTCGGCACGGCCTACCGCGCGCCGGAGCCGGGCGCGGCGGCCTTCATCGAGATCGGCAAGCGCGTCGCTGTCGGCGATACGCTGCTCATCATCGAGGCGATGAAGACCATGAACCAGATCCCGGCGCCGAAGGCCGGCACCGTTACGGCGATCCTGTTCGAGAACGGCCAGCCGGTCGAGTTCGGAGAGCCGCTGGTGATCGTCGAATAGCGCATCTCTGGGCGCCACTCGTCCGATCGCCTGAAGCGCGCGGGGAGCACATCCGAGAGCGGCCCGAGGAAACGCCTCGCCACTCGCCGACCCTCTCCCCCTCTCCACTCACGGTGCAAAAAATGTTCGACAAAGTCTTGATCGCCAACCGCGGAGAGATCGCACTGCGCATCCAGCGCGCGTGCAAGGAACTCGGCATCTCGACCGTCGCGGTCCATTCCACCGCCGACGCCGATGCCATGCACGTTCGCCTCGCCGACGAGAGCGTGTGCATCGGCCCGCCGCCCGCGAGCGAGAGCTATCTCAACATTCCGCGCCTGCTCGCCGCCTGCGAGATCACCGGCGCCGACGCCGTGCACCCCGGCTACGGCTTTCTTTCCGAGAACGCCCGCTTCGCCGAAATCCTCGAGGACCACAATATCACCTTCATCGGCCCGACGTCCGAGCACATCCGGATCATGGGCGACAAGATCGAGGCGAAGGAGACCGCCAAGAAGCTCGGCATTCCCGTGGTGCCCGGCTCCGACGGCGCCGTCACCAGCGAGACGCAGGCGATGAAAGTCGCCAAGGAGATGGGCTTTCCCGTGCTCATCAAGGCGACGGCCGGCGGCGGCGGACGCGGCATGAAGGTCGCTCATTCCGCGCAGGACCTTTCCGTCGCGCTCGGCACCGCGCGTTCCGAGGCGAAGGCCGCCTTCGGCAACGACAGCGTCTACATCGAGAAGTATCTGACGCGGCCGCGCCACATCGAGATCCAGGTGCTCGGCGACGGGCAGGGCAACGCCATCCACCTCGGCGAGCGCGATTGCTCGCTCCAGCGCCGCCACCAGAAGGTGTGGGAGGAGGCACCCTCGCCCGCGCTCAACGCCGCCGCCCGCGCCAAGATCGGCGAGACGGTCGCCGTGGCGATGCGCAAGCTCAAGTATCGCGGCGCCGGAACCGTCGAGTTCCTGTTCGAGGACGGCGAGTTCTATTTCATCGAGATGAACACGCGCCTCCAGGTCGAGCATCCGGTGACGGAGGCGATCACCGGCATCGACCTCGTGCTGGAGCAGCTTCGCGTCGCCTCCGGCGCCACGCTGACCCTGCGTCAAGAGGACGTGACGTTCTCCGGCCACGCCATCGAGTGCCGTATCAATGCCGAGAACGCGCGCACGTTCCGCCCGTCGCCCGGCCGCATCACCTACTGGCATCCGCCGGGTGGTCTCGGTGTGCGCGTCGATTCCGGCGTCTACCAGGGTTATTCGATCCCGCCCTACTACGACAGCCTCATCGGCAAGCTGATCGTCCACGGCAAGAACCGCAATGAATGCCTGATGCGGCTGAAGCGGGCGCTCTCGGAGTTTGTCATCGATGGCATCGAGACGACCATCCCGCTGTTCAACGAGTTGATCCGCCAGCCGGACATCGCCAACGGCCTCTACGACATCCACTGGCTCGAAAAATTCCTCGGAAAGCCCTAAATTAGCGCGATCGGAGGTGGCAGGTTGATGCTGAGGCGGCACGCCCCGGCGCTTGCCACCGCTGCCTGCTTGCCGAAGAACCGAGGAAGACCAGGAGGCCGACCCGCCGATGACGTCACGCGACGACATCGTCATCGAGATTACGCCGCAGGTTCTGCTCAAGGCCTATAGCTGCGGCATCTTTCCGATGGCCGAAAGCGCCGACGATCACGCGCTCTACTGGATCGAGCCGCAGCACCGCGGCATCCTGCCGCTCGACGGCTATCACGTGCCGCGCCGCCTCGCACGCACCATGCGCAACAGCGACTTCACGGTGCGCGTCGATACCGCTTACGACGCGGTGATCGATGGCTGCGCAGCATCGCGGCCCGGGCGCCGCTCGACCTGGATCAATGGGCGGATCCGTGCGCTCTATCGCGAGCTGTTCGTGCTCGGCCATTGCCACACCGTCGAGGTCTGGCAGGGCGAACGCCTCGTCGGCGGCCTGTATGGCGTCGCGCTCGGCGGCGCGTTCTTCGGCGAGAGCATGTTCTCCTACGAGCGCGATACTTCGAAGATCGCCCTCGCCCACCTCGTCGCACGCCTCATCGCGGGCGGCTACATGCTGCTCGATACCCAGTTCATCACCGAGCACCTGCGCCAGTTCGGCGCCGTTGAGGTGGAGCGCGGCGAATTCCAGACGCGGCTCGACGCTGCGCTCAAGGTGAGCGGCGATTTCCTGGCGCTGCCGCGTGACGCGGGCGCCGAGCAGGTTCTGGCGATCCTCGGTACTGGCCCCGCGCAAAGCTGATCCCGTTCGCAGGACGGCGGACACACGAATTTCCCCGGTTGTCTCGACCGAAACAGCGCGCCCTCCGCGTCCGCTGCATTGTTCCCGCATCGGCAATCAAGCCGGAGGCGGCGATCGAAAATCGTTCTGCCTCATTCGAACGAGAAGGATCGAGACCCATGACCATGAAGAAACTCGTCATCGCATCGCTTGCCGTCACCATCGCCGCGCTCGGCGCGGTCGGCTCGGCCGAGGCCGGCCGGCGCGGCGGCGGATTCAAGGGGGGCGGCTTCAAAATCGGCTTCAAGCATCACAACCACCACTTCCGCCACAAGCACTTCTACGGCCCCCGCGTTTTCGTCGGCGGCGGCGGTTGCGGCTATTTCTACGACAAGTGGAAGTTCACGGGCTCGAGCTTCTGGAAGGCGAAGTACTACAGCTGCATCGGGTAGCCGAGACCACGCGGCTCATCACACGCGAAGCGCCCTCAGGCTCAGGCTTGAGGGCGTTTTCGTCTCGTCAGCGGACGAAGCCAGACATCGCCGCGTGGCCCTGTTCCCGCCGGAACAGCGCTTCATCTGGTCGAGTGGCATGCTCCCATCATCGAGAGCGGCGGTGAGATGCAAGCCCCCTCCCGAGTTGAGAAACAGACGAAAAGGAGCCCAACGAACGACTGGACCGCGTTTCCTCCTCCCCCACGTCTTTTCAAAAGTTTTTTCCCAAGTCGTTTCCCACGTCTTTCTTCATACCGGTGTCGGGTGCCTATCGTCCCCCCCCGTGCCTTGGGCATCCGCACCGGGCCTCCTGCATCGCAGGAGGCTTTTTTCTTGGGCGCGCTCTGCCCACTAGCATATGACACTCCGCGATCAGCCGAAGCTTCAGCCCATCGCCTCCGAGCGGGTACGGCCGCGATTGCGCCGCATGTCGAGCATGAGCTGATAGATCGCGAACGCGATCCAACAGCCGTTGAACAGCACCCCCGCAGCGACCACCCACTGTCCGGGGATCGGGCCGACGGCCGTTCGCTGCCAGAGCTGGTCGAGGCTTTCGAGCGGCGTCGGATGGATCGACACCTTGCTGTAGTAGGCGACAGTCTGGATGCCGAGGATCCAGACATAGTTCCGTCTGAGCCGCCGGCCGATGGCACGGGTCAGCCCGACGTGATGGCTCGGCGCCATGTAGTCTTCGGCGAGCGTGTGGTTCCAGCGGTTTTCCATCGGCACACCCTCGCCGCGCAGCATCGGCGCATAGAGGTGTTTCTCCATCCAGCGGGCCCGGGCACGCCAGACGTTGAAGTAGCGGTAGCGACGCGCCTCGAACACGAGGAAGACGATGCTCAACAGACCAACCAGCAGCAGCGGCAAGGGCGAGGCCCCGGGGCTCGCGAACGATACCGAGAGCGCGATGCCGAGAGTCGCGACGGCCCAGTTCGTGGTGGCGTCGAGCCGGGTTCGCCAGATCGTCGAGCGATAGACCTCGCCGCGATAGAGATGGGCGATGGCGCCGAGTTCGGCCGGCGTGAATTCGATCGGGCTTGTGGAGTGTTCGGGGCTCGTCTTTTGGTCCATCGGCACCTCGCGCGATGTGTGCGGTTTCTCACGCTACGGCGAGAGCCGACCTGGTCCGCAGCGAACCGGTCAGCCGGCCGCCAGTCGCCACAGCTGACCTGCGATGGCGACTGCTCCAACCATCATGAGGCCCGCGGCCACCACCGCGAGACGCGCGGTGAGCTCGGAATAGCACATGCGCGCGAGACGCGGCGACCGGAGCTCGTCCTTCAACCAGAACATGCCGAGGATGAGGCCGAGCAGAATGGCGCCGGAGACCAGATAAGCCATGGATCGAGATTAGATCGCATCCTGACCTGGGCCAAGGTGGAAGCGCGCCGAATGGCCGACGCCGGGCCTACGAAATTGGGAGGGTGCGGGCGGGTTCGGCCGACGCCCGAACCACGCCGCTTCCGTCCGCGTCACTCGGGTCCGGCCGACCGCATGGCGGATCGCGCCTGGACCCATTCGCATTTTCCCCGACCGGGCGCGCCAGCCCGAGCGCCGCGCTTCCCAGCGCGACAGCGGCTCGCACGCCCTGACCCGGGTCGCCGAAAATTTCCGCCGCGCCATCTTGAAGGCTGGTCGGCACCTCCCACATTCGTGAATGTGAAGCACATTCACATACTCAAGATGGAGCGTGACGATGTCTGACGTGGTGTCGAGGCTCGACGAATGGGGCAAGCCGGCTTGGATCACCCTCATGGTGCTCGGCTTCATGGCTTTCTGGCCCGTCGGCCTCCTGATCCTCGGCTATCTCATATGGAGCGGACGCATGGCATGTGGTGGACGGTTTGGAGATCGCGGTGAGTGGCAGCAGCGCATGGCTGCACGGTGGGAGCGCAAGATGGACCGCTTCGGCATGCGCGGTGCGGCCTACTCCTCGAGCGGCAATGCCGCCTTCGACGAATACCGCGACGAGACGCTGAAGCGCCTCGAGGAAGAGCAGCGCGAGTTCCGGACCTTCCTCGAGCGGCTGAGGATGGCGAAAGACCGTGCCGAGTTCGATCAGTTCATGACCGAGCGGCGCGACCGGCCGGAGGATCGGCCCCAGGGTGGGCCTGCGCAGAACGGCAATCCGGCGAGCTAAGCTGCGTGAAAACGAGCCGCTGCGTGAAAAAAGAGCCCGGGGCGAAAGCTCCGGGCTCGTTGGCATCGCGCGACGGTATTCGAGCGGGAGTGCGTCGAGACCGGGGTTATTCGACCTTACCGGTGACGACGAACGCGCCGCGCAGATCGCCCGCGTTGAAGCCCGTCGCCTGGTCGCTCGGATAGAGCTCCTTGATCTTGGCGGCGACCGCCGGATCGAGCTCGCTACCGTGGCAGGCGAGACAGGGTTTGCCTGCAGTCATGATGGGCTTCATGTAGAGGAACGACTTCTTGCCGCCCTCCTCGACGACCGCCACGTGCTCGAGCTTGGCCGAATCCGCGCCACCAGCGATCTGCTTGGCGAAATCCTCGAGCACCTTGCGCTCCGTCTCACTCGGCGCATTGGCGGGGTTGCGGACCTTGAGCGCGGTACGACCGACCTCGAGACCGGCGGCAGCCGAGCGCTCGGCGGCAATCTTCGGCGCCTCTACCTTGCACACGTCGAGCGCGGCAACGGGACCACCCTCCTTCATCGCACCGAGCAGCTTCTCCTTGAGGCCCTCGCCGAGCCCCTTGATGGCCTCGCGCGCCTTGGCGATCCGAGCGGCCTGAGGATCGGCGGCCTCCTGGGCCTGAACCGGGGTAAGCAGGGCCGGCATGATGGCCGTGGCGGCGGTAAGGGCGAGTCGTCGGAAAGTCGTAACGTGCATTGGTCAGAACCTCGTTTCCTGGTTTGCCCGTTCGGAGGAACACGATAGCAGCGCTTGCGCGGCAATTCGACCACCGGGCCGAGACGTGGGCTGCGCCGCACACGGCCACGCGCCGCCTCAATTCCAATAACCAGCGGAAATTGTCTGTGACTTCGGCACGTTCCAGCACCGCCCGTGCCATTGCGCCACCACCAGAGCCGCAACCGCCCGCTTGACGGGCCGCATTACCGCTGGCTTATCAAGCGCCAGCGGGGGGTGCCCAAGGTTGGAGACGACCGCGGTCGGTTTGGGGGAGAGCTGGCATAGCCGAGTTGTCCGGAGTGGGCGAGGTGGTGGCCAAGCGTGGCCGCCAACCGGCGGCGCCAATGACCCGTGACCGTGCGAACTACCTTCCGCACGTCGATGGGCTGCGCGCCATCGCCATCCTGCTCGTCGTCGTCTACCACGCCTGGCCAGCGGCGCTGAGCGGTGGCTTCGTCGGCGTCGACGTATTCTTCGTCATCTCCGGGTTCCTGATCACGCGATTGATGCTCGCCGAGTTGCAGGCGGGAACCTTCTCGATCCTCGCCTTTTTTGCGCGTCGCATCCGCCGCCTGCTGCCGGCCGCCGCCGTGATGATCGCGGCCGTGCTCGCAGCCGGTTGGATGATCCTGCTGCCCGAGACCTACCGCGAGCTCGGCCGCAGCGTGGTCGCCGCCTTGCTCATGTTCGCCAACGTGCTCTTCTACCGGACCGCCGGTTATTTCTCGGCTCCGGCGGAGGAGAAGCCGCTGCTCCACACTTGGTCGCTGTCGGTCGAGGACCAGTTCTACCTCACCTGGCCCCTGCTGCTCGTGCTGCTGGCGCCGCGCGTGCCACGTCCCTGGCTGATCGCGATCACGCTGGCCCTGCTGGGGGCGTCGCTTTCGCACGCCGAGACCAAGCTCGGGGGCGACGCGGATTACGCCTTCTACCTGCTGGCGCCGCGGGCGTGGGAGCTACTCGCCGGATGCCTCACCGCCCTCGCCGCACAGCGACTGTCGTTCGACAATCTCACCTCCGCCGTGCTCGGAACGGCGGGTCTCGTGCTGATCCTGGCCAGCGGCCTCGTGCTGAGCCCGAGCAAGCCGTTTCCGGGTATGTCCGCGCTGCCGGCCGTCCTCGGAACGGTGCTGGTGATCGTGTCGGGGCTTGGCAACGACGGAGTACAGGGGCCCGCCAGAGTGCTCGCCTGGCGGCCCTTCGTCATCGTCGGCCTGCTGTCGTACTCGCTCTACCTCTGGCACTGGCCAGTGCTTTCGCTCGGCCAGTTCGCGGCCAGCCGGCCTTTGACCGCGATCGAAACGCTGGCGCTCGTCGCCATGTCTTTTGTTCTGGCCGCACTTTCGTGGCGCTTCGTCGAGCTGAGATTCCGCGTCCATGGACCGTTGTCGACGCGCGCCGCACTGAAAACCATCGCCGCCGGCGCCGCCGTCATGGCGGCACTCGCGATCGCCGGTGGCGCAATCCGGGCCTTCGACGGCGTGCCCTCACGCTTCGATGGCCCCGTGCGCAAGCTGTTCGACGAGATGGCCAACGGCAATCCGCTGCGTCCCCTCTGCGATGGTGACGATTACGCCTTCAAGAACAACGAACGCTGCAACTTCGGCCGCGGCAAGCTGCCGGGTGAGAGTTTCGAGATGGCGATACTCGGCGATTCCAACGCCGACCATTTCGTTCCGCTGGTCTCCAACTGGGCGCGCGATAATCGGTTCGCCGGGCGACAAGTTACGCGAAGCGCGTGCGCGCCGCTGCTGGGCGCCGCACTGAAGGACAAGCGAACGTGGCGCAAACTCGAGTGCCGCTCGTACCACGAGGCCATCGTCGCTTTCGTCGAATCAAACCCCGGCCTCAAGCTGGTCGTTCTGTCCGGAGTCTGGCCAGACTATGCGCAACATCTCGCCTGGAACGGCCTCGACACCAAGGGCCTCGGGCGCCCGCCAGGCGTGGACGGCGCGCTTGCCTTCACCGACGTGCTGGCTTCGACGGTCCGCTACTTCCGCAGCCGCGGCATCCGCGTACACCTGATCGGGCAGGTTCCCCACTTCAAGGTTCTGCCCGCCCGCTGCACCGCCGCCGCGCTCGCCGCTGGCCGCGACGTCGCGCCATGTGGGCGCCGCGCGCAGGACGTCCGCGCCGAGCTGGCCGGGACCGAAGCGGCCCTTTCGGCCATCGCCGCGTCCGACCCGGGCGTGACGGTCACGCTGCCGACGGAAACGCTGTGCGGCCCGGACTGGTGCTCGCCCATGAAGGACGGGGTCTTTCTCTATCGTAACAACAGTCACCTCAACAGCGCCGGCGCTCGTCATCTCGCCCGGTACTTCACGTTGCCGGCCACCCGTGAATAGATCGCCCTTCAGCCTTGACGCCCCTCCCGGCGGGTGATCTCACTACGCCGCCCGGGCGAGCCCTCGCCCCGGCCGCGCGGCAGCGGCGTTCCCTCGCCGCCCTCGCCTCGCATTTCCCGGGACGCCGGGCATCGCCAAAGACTGCAGAGACCTGCCCAGGACAGACATGACAGACACGGTCCTCATCATCGATTTCGGCAGCCAGGTGACGCAGCTGATCGCGCGCCGCGTGCGCGAGGCTGGCGTCTACTCCGAGATCGTGCCGTTCAACAACGCACAAGGTGCGATGGAGCGCCTCAATCCGCGCGCGATCATCCTCTCCGGCGGACCGGCCAGCGTCACCGAGATGGGCACGCCGCGGGCGCCTGACTGGGTGTTCGAGGCGGGTCTGCCGGTGCTCGGCATCTGCTATGGCGAACAGACCATGGTGGCGCAGCTCGGCGGCGGCGTCGAAAGCGGCCGTCACCGCGAGTTCGGCCGCGCCGATTTCGAGATCCAGAAGCCGTGCTCGCTGTTCGACGGCGTTTGGAAACCGGGCGAGAAACATCAGGTTTGGATGAGCCACGGCGATCGCGTGACGCGGCTGCCGGAGGGTTTCGAAGTGGTGGCCGTATCGCGCGGCGCGCCGTTCGCGGCCGTTGCCGATGAAGCGCGCAAGCTCTACGCGGTGCAGTTCCACCCCGAAGTGGTGCACACGCCAGACGGCGCCAAGCTGATCTCGAACTTCGTGCATCGCATCGCGCGGCTCGCTGGCGACTGGACGATGGCGCATTTCCGTTCGAGCGAGATCGCGAAGATCCGCGCCCAGGTCGGCAAGGGCCGCGTGATCTCCGGGCTTTCCGGCGGCGTCGACAGCGCGGTCGCTTCGGTACTGATCCACGAGGCGATCGGCGAGCAGCTCACCTGCATCTTCGTCGATCACGGCCTGCTGCGCCAGAACGAGGCGGAGGAAGTCGTGTCGCTGTTCCGCGACGCCTACAACATTCCGCTCGTGCACGTCGATGCGCGTGAGAAGTTCCTTTCCGCGCTCGACGGCGTCAGCGATCCCGAGAGGAAGCGCAAGATCATCGGCGGCCTTTTCATCGAAGTATTCGAGGCCGAGGCGCGGAAAGTGGGCGGCGCCGAGTTCCTGGCCCAGGGCACGCTCTATCCAGACGTGATCGAAAGCGTGTCGTTCACGGGTGGTCCATCCGTCACCATCAAGTCGCACCACAACGTCGGCGGATTGCCTGAGCGCATGAACCTGAAGCTCATCGAGCCCTTGCGCGAATTGTTCAAGGACGAGGTGCGTGCGCTCGGCCGCGAGTTGGGTCTGCCGGCGCATTTCATCGGCCGCCATCCGTTCCCGGGGCCCGGTCTCGCCATCCGCATGCCGGGCGAAATCACGGGCGAGAAGCTCGACATCCTGCGCAAGGCCGACGCGATCTACCTCGAGGAGATCCGCGCCGCGGGCCTCTACGACACCATCTGGCAGGCATTCGCCGTGCTGCTTCCCGTTCGCACGGTCGGCGTGATGGGTGATGCGCGCACCTACGATCACGTCTGCGCGCTTCGCGCGGTGACATCGACCGACGGCATGACGGCCGACAGCTTCGCCTTCTCGCACGAGTTCCTGACGCGCACCGCGACGCGCATCATCAACGAGGTGCGCGGCATCAACCGCGTCGTCTACGACGTGACATCGAAGCCCCCTGGCACCATCGAGTGGGAATGAGTGCGCGGCGCGCGAATTCGAAGCGTGCGCGTTCGCAATGACGCTCGAGGCCGCTGCAATTCTGGTGGGGGCACGGCTGTAGCCCGCCGCGAACGCAGCGTAACAGTGCAGGCGCCTTGGATCAGGCCGCCCCGCCACCGGCCGCGCGGTCGATGCCCGAGAGGTAGATGAGAACGGCCGACTCGAGCAGTTCCTCGGGCGTCATCGGGATGGGGCGGCGGGCGCCGTCGCCCCGGGCAAACAGCGCCGCGATGCCGTGCGCCAGCGACCAGATGTGCAATGCCATCATCAGCGCCGGCGGGCGGCCTTTCGCCGGGAGCGTGCCGACGACAGCCTCGCACGCGGCGCGCAGCACGCCGAACGCCCGATCACCCGCGTCGCGGACCTCGGGAGCGACCGAAGGACATAGACCGGATTCGAACATGGCCGCGAACAGGGCCGGCTCGCGGCGAGCGAAGTCGAGATAGGCGCGGCCGACCCGGTCGAACGACGGACGAGGAGCAGGGCGACCCTTGTCCCACGCCGCCTCGAGATCGGCTGCGAACGCTTCGAAGCCGCGCCGGGCGACATCCGCCATCAAGGCATCGCGGTCGCGGAAATGCCGGTAGGGGGCCGCGGGGCTGACACCTGCCGCCCGCGCCGCCTCGGCGAATGTGAAACCGGCCGGCCCCTTCTCGGCGATGAGTTTCAGGGCGGCACGCACCAACGCCTCGCGCAGGTTGCCGTGATGATAGCCCTTGCGGCCCTTGCACTCGTCGTCATGCCAGCTCATGGCGCGACCATAACCGATGTCCATCAGGATTTGAGCGACCGAACTCACTCTCGACGTCGAGCATGGGGTACGAGTTGCGCCTTCGCCAAAAGCGCTGGCGCCCCTCCACCTCGGCCGACCGCACCTCTGGCCCTGCCAAGACGCGGCGGCTCCCCGTGCTCCGGCAAGCGGCGGTGTGCACGCTACTTGCAGACCCGGTACGTGCCGTCCCTGCCGTGGCGGGCGAGATCGAGATGGAAATGGTCACGATGATAGGAATCGGCCAGGGGGCCGAGCACGGTCGAGAAGGTATCGCAGGCGCCGCGATGAACGGCCCTCAGAAACGCGGATTCGCGCGCGTCGCCCCACCAGCCGCCTTTCACCGTGATCTTGCGGCCGTCCGCCAGTTGGAAGGCAGAGATGTCGATGGCATTCGCCAATCCGTGCTCGGAGAGCTTGGCGCCCCACTTGTGATTGATCGGTCGGCACGAATACG
This sequence comes from uncultured Hyphomicrobiaceae bacterium, assembly GCA_937873575.1. Lineage (GTDB taxonomy): Bacteria > Pseudomonadota > Alphaproteobacteria > Rhizobiales > Hyphomicrobiaceae > JAEUMD01. The sequence continues at coordinate 17,643 of CALMPK010000109.1, read as the reverse complement.
ACGCAGCGACCTGAAGGCGCTCGAGCGGAACGCCGAAATGGTAGCGGGCCGCCGGCTCGACGACGTCGTGCACCCAGCGATCGACTGCGGGGATCATCGGGCAGCGCAGAACTGCGGCCGGCTGCAGGATCACGTGCCCGCCGCTCGTCCCAGACATTTCGAAGGGGTGTTCGGCGCCGCAGGCGCTTGGTCCGCCGAGCATCGAGCGGGTCTGTACGAACCGGCTTTCGCGAACGACACCCGAATTCAGGCACTGCCGCTCGTCAACGGCACGCCATGGCTCGTTCTTGGCCACGAACGCCTCGCCGTCTCCGCCCCGGCCGCAGCCGTAGAGCAGAACGGGCGCGAGAAGGCCCACGACAAGGAGATACACACGCGACTGGTACATGGGGCATGACTATCGGCCCGGTAATACTAACACCCGGTAAAGACAGGCCGAACTCCTGGTGCATGGTCGCAGCGGTAACCGGCCGATTGACGGCCGACAGGAGGCCAGACTGCGGAATTGTTACGGCGCGCGGCCGCAAAATCGGGCTGTCACGCAAGTGCAATATTGGTTTTATCCACAACAGCGGATGCAAACTGGATCGATTCTACGGGACTCAACAGCCATACGTTGGTACTTTAGCAGTGTTCGGAATGTCGTATTCAACTGCAGATGGCACGCCGAACGTGTAGAGCGTCGCGTTAGAGTAGTGTGCGAGTAGAGTGTGCGTATCGTGGGTTGTATCACCCGCGGCCCTCGTAAAGTGTGCGTATCTCGTCAAGTATGCGTTGTAGTCGAATTGCGAGGCCGTGCGCTTGTGGACAACACGCCGGTAAAAATCTGAGTTCGAGTAACGAGTAGTCTGCGTTCTGTGCCGTGTTCTTGTATCGCGTAGCCGAGTAACCGAGTACCGCTCCATCTGAAGCACCGCCCCGTGCTGCCCATCGAGCGGAACAAAATGCCGACGGCCCTGGTGTTTCGCCCGACCCAATCTGCTGACCGCCCCCGGTCATGTCATTGCAGATGGCTCCCGGCCTGCCAGGGTCGTTCGCGTTTTCGGGCCTGATTGGCAAACACGAACGCAGGCCGCCCCCTTCCCGAACCCTCCTTCTAGCGCGTGTACTTGGCTCATCGCCGTTACGGGCAACGCAAAACTGTGCGGGCGAACGCGATGAAGCGCGGCCGAATCAGCCGCCGTTGGGCCCCTCAACCTCTGCAAGAAACGCCGCGACGCCCTCCTTGAACACGCGGTCTCCGACCGCCTTCATGTGATCGCGTCCGGGGATCACGAGCGCTCTGGCGCCAGGAATGAGCGCCGCCAGCTCGACGGCAGAGCCGCCGACCACGTCGGTCTCGCCCACCGCCACCAGCACCGGGGCCGCGATGCGCGCCACATCCTCGCGCGTCAGCGGATCACGGGAGGCGCGGATGCAGGCGGCAAGCGCCTTGAGATCGCTCCCCGTCTGCTCGGCGAAGGCGCGAAAGGTTCTTGCCGTAGGGTTGGTCACGGCGTCCATCGACGGCGCCTCGAGCGCGGCGGCGATCGGCCCGGTTCCCGCCATCCCACGGACCATGTTGTAGCCGAGACCGCCGAACACGGCGGAGCGCACGCGATCAGGGTGCGCGAGCGATAGGAACGCCGAAATCCGCGCTCCCATCGAATAGCCGACGACGTGCGCGGCCGAGATTGCGAGGTGGTCGAGGAGCCGGCGCGCGTCCTCGGCCATCACGGGTGCCCGATAGCGCTCCACGTCGTAGAGTTTCGCACTCTTGCCGTGACCGCGATTATCGAGGGCGATGACGCGGTAACCCTTGCCCTTGAGGTAGCCGACCCAGCCCGGCACCACCCAGTTGGTCGACACGTTGGAGGCAAAGCCGTGGATCAGCAGGATGGGGTGGCCTTCACCCTCGTCGATATAGGCGATCTCGACATCGTCTGACAGAAAGGTTGGCACGCGCGCTCCGCATCAGGCTCGGGGGTCTCGCCGCCGTTCAGGGCACGGGCGATGAGACGAAGTTCGTATCCGCCTCCCCTATCATTTCCGAGGGGGCGCGGCTATGGTCGCCGCCGATCGGAACGCCGGAGCTTTCCTCCTCCTTTCGGGTCGCGGCTTCACGGGCGAGATCGACGCCCGCCGCCCCCGCACTCCGGCCAACCTCGAGAGGCAAGCCCATGGCCGCAAGCGTCGTCCCTCACCTCGCGAACGACAAAGGCGTCGAGAAGATCTTCGTCGGCGTCAAGGAACTCCAGTGCATGGGCGCCCGCGCGCCGTTCGATCACCCGCACGTGTTCCTCGACATGGGCGCCGACGAGCAGATCCTCTGCCCCTATTGCTCGACGCTCTACGTCCACGACGCGCGCCTGCATGCGGACCAGAGCGATCCGGCCGGCTGCATCGTCAAGCTCGACGACGAGGCCGCCTGAGGCCCGCCGGGCGCGAGCCCGGCCAAATCTTAGTCGAGCCGGGCGCGAGTCCGGCACCACCTGAATCGAGTCGGGCGTCCCCCGGCTCCGCCCCGACCCGAGTGGGGCCGCCATGACGAACGACAGCGAAAAGCGTGCACCCGCTCTCCCGGTTCATGACCGCGCCGGGGGAAGCAGCTCGTCGCGCACCGCGCCCGTGCTCATTCTCGGCGGCGGTATCGGCGGTCTTGCGACAGCGCTGGCTCTCGCCCGGCACGGCATCGCCTCGCGCGTGCTCGAACGCCGCGCGGAATTCGAGACGGAAGGCGCCGGCATCCAGCTCGGCCCCAACGGAACGCGCATCCTGGCCGAGCTCGGCGTCGCCGAAGGGCTGGAACCGCTCGCGGGCAAGCCCGACGCCATCCACGCGCGCGATGCCCTCTCCGGTGCCACGCTCGCCCGCATGCCGCTCGGCCAATGGATCGCGGAGCGCCATGGCGCGCCCTACTGGGTCGCCCACCGCAGCGATCTGCATGGCGCCCTCCTGGCGCGCGTTCGCGCCGAGCCATCGATCACGCTCCAACTCGATTTCGAAGCCAATCGGATCGACGATGCCGGGGGCACGGTCACGGTCCACGACGCCCACGGCCGGGACCACTCCGGCACCGCGGTGATCGCGGCGGACGGCATCCGTTCGCGCACACGCGAGGACCAGTTCGACGGCGGCCCGATGCGGTACGCCGGCAAGAGCGCCGCCCGCGCTGTCATTCGCGCGAGCGACATGCCGGCCGAGATCGCCGAGAACGCCACCCAGATCTGGCTCTCACCGAGGGCGCACGTCGTGCACTACCCGGTGCGGGGCGGCCGAGAAGTGGCGATCGTGTTCGTCCGCCGCGACCCGCTGCCGAGCGACGACTGGAGCACCGAAGTCCCGCAGAGTTTCGTGATGGACACGGCGCGGTCGTTCGCCGAGCCGCTGCGCCGTCTCCTGGACGTACCGGGCCGCTGGCGCAAGTGGGCGCTCTACGAGCTACCGCCGCTGGCGACGGGGGCCAAGGGGCGCATCGCCCTGCTCGGCGCCGCGGCGCCCCCGACGCTACCTTTCCTCGCCCAGGGTGGCGTGCTTGCGCTGGAAGACGCGGTGGTTGCCGCCGCCTCTCTCGCGGCGCGCCCGCAAGACCCGGTGGCGGCGCTCAGCGCCTATTCCGCCGCCCGCCTCGACCGCGCCACCCGCGTGGTGGCGGAAGCGCGCCGCAATGGCGGCATCTATCACCTCGACGGGGTCATGGCGCTGGCCCGCAACGCCACCATGAAGCTGACGCCGCCGGCGTTGCTGATGTCGCGCTACGACTGGGTCTACGGCTGGCGGGCAAGCTAAGCGTTCCCCGGGCCCAGGAACGCAGCCTCCGCGGGCAAACGCCTGCATCGCAAAGTGCTAACCGGGGCCAACCTGACGCCCTCGCTGCGTCGGCGCGAAGGTCGCCCGGCTCCACGACCGCCCCTTGAGCCGCAACGGGACGCAGCACCCTCACCGGCCGGTTGCGAAAGCCGCCCCGCCAATTCCCCCGCAGCGGACATTTTCCTTCCTCCGCATCTGCCATGGCGCCGCCACCGTCGGTTGGCTATAGAGTTGCCGGCCTCGATGATGATCGGGGAACGACCTGCCGCAATCCGGAGTGACCACCCGATGTTCGCCGTCGAAGTCCGCGACCGCATCATGATCGCACATTCGCTGCCCGACCCGTTCTTCGGCCCCGCGCAGAACATGCACGGCGCGACGTTCGTCGTGGACGTCGCCTTCATGCGCGAGGCGCTGACGAAGCAGAACGTCGTGGTCGACATCGGCGCCGCGCTCGACGTGCTGCATGCGACGCTGAAGCCGCTCGCCTATCAGAACCTCGACGAGATCGCCGAGTTCAAGGGCAAGCTCACCACCACCGAGTTCCTAGCCCGGCACATCTTCGAACGCATCAAGACAGCCGCTCTCACCGGTGCCCTCGGCGAAGACGGCAAGGGTCTCTCGCGCATCCGCGTGACGCTGAACGAAACCGATTTGGCTCGCGCGTGGTGCGAGGGGCCGGTCAACGACGAGACGGGAGCGCCCGGTGCCTGAGTCACTCGCCGAGGTCGTGCTTGCCGTGCCCGGCGACATCAGCACGCCGACGGGCGGGTATGCCTATGACAGGCGGCTCATCGCCAACCTGCCGTCATATGGAATAGCGACGCGCCACCTCGAACTTCCGGCCAGCTACCCTAACCCGAGCGAAGCCGACCTCGCGGCAACAGAGCGGCTGCTCAGCGCGACGCCCACCGAAGCGCGCCTGCTGATCGACGGCCTCGCCTACGGCGCCATGCCGGCAAGCCTGATCGAGCGGATCGACCGGCGCATCATCGCGCTGGTTCATCACCCGCTCGCGCTGGAGACGGGGCTCAGCGAAAAGCGCCGCGCCGAGCTTGTCGCTTCCGAGCGCGCCGCTCTCGCTCTCGCCCGCCACGTGATCGTGACGAGCGAGACGACGCGGCGCACGCTCGTGGCCGACTACGACGTCGCCGACGCGCGGATCACCGTCGCCGAGCCCGGCACCGACCCGGCGCCCCGCGCTTCCGGAACCGGCACGCCGATGCAGCTTCTCGCCGTCGGCGCGGTGTCGCGGCGCAAGGGCTACGATGTAATGATCGAGGCGCTCGCCGGCCTCAAACAGCTCGACTGGCGGCTCACCATTGCCGGCGCGACGGATCGCGACGCGGCGACCGTGAAGGCATTGCGCGAGCAAGTGCAGAGCGCGGGGCTGCTCGACCGCGTCAACATCGCCGGAACGGTCGTTCCGGCCACCCTCGATCGCTTTTACGAATCCGCCGATCTCTTCGTCCTGCCGTCGCGTTACGAGGGCTATGGCATGGTGTTGGCCGAAGCCATGGCGCGCGGCCTCGCCATCATCTGCACCACCGGCGGCGCCGCCGCCGAGACCGTTCCCGACTCCGCCGCCATCAAGGTTCCTCCGGAGGACGCACCGGCCTTGGCGCGGGCCATCTCCACCGTGATCGGCGACAACAAACTCCGGAAGAACATGCGCAAGGCATCCTGGGAGACGGGGCGCACACTGCCGACGTGGAACGAGACGGCACGCCGCGTGGCGGCGGCCATGGTCGGTATCCGCACATGAGCGGCTTCAGCCCGGAGTGGCTCGCCCTGCGGGAGCCGGCCGACGTTCGCGGACGCAACGCTGACGTGGCCAACGCGCTCACCGCGCGCATGGCGCTGCGCGAACATGTGAGCGTCGTCGATCTCGGCTGTGGCACAGGCTCCAACCTGCGCACGACATCGACGCTTCTGCCCGCGCGGCAATCCTGGACGCTGGTCGACTACGACGCGAACCTGCTCGACGCGGCGCGCAAGGTTCTTATCGCGTGGGCGGACACGGCCCACGAACATGCCGACGGGTCGATCGATCTGACCTCGGGGAGCCGCGCGATCTCCGTGCGCTTTCGCCAGGCGGATCTCGTCGAGGGCCTCGAGGCCGTGCTCGAACCGGCGCCCGACCTCGTCACCGCCGCCGCGCTGTTCGATCTCGCCTCCCCCGCCTTCATCCAGCGCGCGGCCCGCGCCGTCGCCCGGAAGCGGGCCGTCTTCTACACCGTTCTCACCTACAACGGCATCCAGCACTGGCAGCCGCGTCAGCCGAGCGACGGCCAGATGACGGCGGCCTTCAACCGCCACCAGATGTCGGACAAGGGCTTCGGTGCCTCCGCCGGGCCGACCGCGCCCGTGCACCTCGCCGAGCAGTTCGAACTCGTCGGCTACACCGTCACCGAAGGGCAGAGCCCTTGGTTGCTGGCAAGTAGACGCGAGGCGCGGCTGATCGCAGAGTTGGTCGAGGGGCAGGCCGCGGCGGTCACCGAGACGGGGGCCGTCGACGCCAGGACGATCGAGCGTTGGCTCAAGGTCTCGCGCACCGGCGCCGAGGTCGGCCACGTCGATACGCTCGCCGTGCCGCCGCCCGAGGGCGAGCTGCGGCTCGATTGAAGCGCTTCCACCGCGCTCGGGCCTACGAGATCCCGGGCGCGGCCGAGCGGCGGACGCCTTCGGCGAAGCGTTCCCGCGACTACTTCCGCAACAGGCCCGGGATCATGCGGCCGAGCACGTTGTCGCCGCGGATCAGGTAGTGATAGAGCGCGGCACCGATGTGCATGCCTGCGAACGCGACGAGCGCGAGCGCCGCATAGCCGTGATACTCGAGCACGACCTCCGACAGCTTCTGATCCGGCGCCATCAGGCCCGGAAGCTTGAACAGCCCGAAGATGTCGAGTGCGGGATACAGCGAGACGCCGAGCCAGCCGAGCAGCGGCACCAGCAGCAGCAGAGCGTAGATGCCGAGATGATTGACGGCGCTCGCCAGCCGGTGCCACGACTCCAGCGTCGGCTCGGGCTCCGGCGCACCGTGCACGAGGCGATAGCCGAGGCGGGCCAGCGCGATCAACAGGAGGATGAGGCCGAGCAGCTTGTGCCCGCTATAGAGGGAGTTGGTCGTTCCATCCCAGATGTTCAGGTCGTTACCGCGGTAGGCCATGTAGTAGCCGATAGGCACCTGCAGCACGAGCAAGCCCACGACGATCCAATGGAATCGCCGTGCTGCCGGACTGTAGATCTCCGTGGCGGCGCGGGTCTCGACTGCGGCGGGAGATTCGTTTCGCGGCATGCTAGGCAGCTCCTCTCGACGAACGCAGATCGCAATCGAATAGCACATCGCCGTCGCCGAGAACATGCACGCGCGTCGGCGGACGGCGCGCCTCGTCTATCCTCGTTACCGGGGCGAGCGTCAGCCCGGTTGTACCGGTTCCGAGCAACAGCGGCGCGACAAGGACGTGGAGACGGTCTACGGCATCGGCATCGATGAACGACGATACCGTCTGCGCGCCGCCTTCGAGCAGGATGCGCCGCCAGCCGCGCGCGAACAATGCCGCAACCACCGCCGGCGGCGCGAACGAGCCGCCCGAGCGCTCGAGCACGATGCGCGTGACGCCCGGGGGGGTGACGGCCTGCGCCGTTGTAACGACGGCGGTCTCGGCTCCGTCCTGGTTGAGCAATTTGGCAGAGCCGGGCAGGCGCCCGCGCGGATCGATCACCACCCGCGCCGGGTTGCGTCCGGTGACGCGGCGCACGTTGAGCATCGGATCGTCGGCGAGCGCGGTGCCGATACCCACCACCACCACATCGACGGCCGCGCGGAGACGGTGGAGATGATCGAGGGCCGCGCCCTTGTTGATCCATCGGCTTTCGCCGTTCGGCAGCGCGATGCGCCCGTCGAGGGATTGCCCGAGCTGGGCGACGACGAACGGTCGCGACGGCTCCGCCTCCGCGACCAGCCGAAGGCTCTCGGCGTAGTCCGGGACAGGCGCACGCGTCTCGATCGGGGCGGAGGCGGATTCGTCGCTCATGGCGCCGCCTTTTTGCTCGCGCTCCCTACGTCCTGCCAATTCTCGTTTTACCTCCCGGCGCTCGTTCGCCTGCCGTTCTGGTGCTATAGACCGCGCGGCGCCCCATCCCCGCAAGCCCGAGCTCCGAGATGAAGCCCCTGCGTTCGCGCGATATTCTCAATGACGTCGAGGAGCCGAACTGGTCCCTGACGCCTGTGCTCGTGCTCGTCGCGCTGGCCTGGGGCTTGCTGGCGATGCCTTGGCTTTCCGGGCGCTACACCATTCCATGGGATGCGAAGGCGCACTTCCTGCCGCAGGCGCAGTTCCTGGCGCAGTCGATCGCTCGTGGTGAAAGCCCGTTCTGGGCACCGTTCGTGTTTTCCGGCCACCCGCAGGCGGCCGATCCGCAATCGCTGATCTTCTCGCCGCCGTTTCTCTTCCTCGCCATGTTCGACTCGGCACCGGGCAACTGGGCGGCGGATACGACGGTGTTCCTCTCCGTTCTCGCCGGAATGGTGGCTGTCATCCTGTTCTTCTACGACAGGCGGTGGCACTGGGCCGGCGCGGTGCTCGCCGCGCTCGCGTTCGGTTTCGGTGCCTCGATGGCTTGGCGCATCCAGCACACCGGCCAAGTGCTGAGCATGGTCTATCTCGCGTTGGTCGTCCTGCTGCTCTCTCGCGCGCTGGCACGATCATCGTGGCGCTATGGCCTGGCGGCCGGCGTCGTTGCCGCGTTCATGGTGCTCGGCCGCGATCAGGTGGCGCTACTCGCCGTCTACCTGCTGTCGGGCTTCGTCGTGTGGTACTGGCTCGCCGCTGACGGCACGGGAAGCCAGACGTGGTCCCGCGTCCTCCGCAGCCTTCCCGCGCTCGTTGCCGGCGGCATTGCCGGTGCCGCGATCATCGCCATTCCGGTTCTGATGACGGCGCTCGTCGCCGAGCAGAGCAACCGCCCAGAGATCGACTTCATCGGCGCCGGGCGTGGCTCGCTGCATCCCGCCCTGTTGGTCACGGCCCTCGCGCCCGACGTGTTCGGGTCGTCCGGTCCCATGGCCGATTACTGGGGGCCGCCGAGCTTCACGTGGACGGGCACAGACCTCTTCATCGCCCAGAACATGGGCCAGCTCTATATCGGCGCCATCCCCGTGCTTCTGCTCGTCGGCGGCTTCCTCACCGGCACGCTCTGGCGGCGCGACATCCGTTTCTTCACCCTGGCCCTGGCGGCCATGCTGGTCTACGCCGTCGGCTGGTATACGCCGGTGTTCCGTTTCCTCCATGCGCACCTGCCGGGCGTCGGTTTCTTCCGCCGCCCCGCCGACGCGACGTTCCTGATCGGCTATCTCGCCGCGCTGCTTGCCGGCTATGTGGCGCACCGCGCCTTCGCCCAACCGCTTTGGCAACCCTCCCGCCGCGCCGTGGCCTCAGCGCTCGCCGTGGTGGTTGGCGGCTTCGGCTTCGCCACTGCACTGGCAGTCTACTTCGGCAAGCTGGCGCAAGCGGCGAGCCCGTTGCTCGTCGCCGGTGCTATCGTGGCTGGGGGTGCGATCGCACTCGCCGTTGCGCGGAGGATGGAGCCGTTGCGCCCCGTTGCCGCCGCCCTTCTGCTCGTCGGCTTCACGGTCGGGGATCTCGCCTGGAGCAATGGCCCCGGTGGCGCCACCGCTCTGCCGACCGATCACTACGAGATACTCGAGCCTCGCACCCACAACGAAACCATCGCCACGTTGAAGCGCCTCGTCGCGAGCGGGCAGAGCGACATGCGGCGTGACCGCGTCGAACTGATCGGACTCGGATTCCACACGCCCAACGCCAGCCTCACCCACGGCCTGGAGAACACGCTCGGCTACAATCCGGTACGGCTCGCCCTCTACAGCCGCGCGGTGGGTGCGGGCGATACCGCCGGCGCCCCGGGCGACCGGAAGTTCACGCCGCTCTTTCCTTCCTACCGCTCGCCGCTCGCCGATCTGTTCGGGCTACGCTACATCGCCTCAGGCGTACCCATCGGCGAGATCGACGGCCGGCTCGTGCCCGGCGACCTCGACCTCGTCGCGCGGACCGCCGACGCCTTCATCTACGAGAACCCGCGCGCGCTGCCGCGCGTCACCTATGCCACCCGCGCCGAGTCCGCTCGTTTCGACGAGATGCTGGAGACGGGCGCGGGCATGGAGCACGATTTCCGCAACGTGGTCCTGCTCGAGAAGCTGCCGGCCAACGCTGCCGCCACGCGCCGGCAAGGCAATGCTCGTATCGTGTCATATGCCAACACGGAGGTCGTGGTGGTCGCCGACGGCGACGACGGGGGATGGGTCGTTCTCAACGACGTATGGCACCCCTGGTGGACCGCGACCATCGACGGCGACCCGGTCGAGCTTCAGCGCGCCAACGTCCTGTTCCGCGCCGTTGCGGTATCGCCTGGCCGGCACGTCGTCCGGTTCCGGTTCCGTCCCGTCGCCGGAGCGCTGGAGGCGGTCGGCCGGCGGCTCAGGGGCGTCGGTTCGTAACGCGGGCGAGACACCGGCCCGCGATAGGCGCGCCCCACGAGACAACGCGCCCGCACCATCTCGGCACGGGCGCGTCCCAATCGTTTGGAAGCTTACGGCGGTCTCGATTGACCGCCGTCGCGACTTACTTCTTCAGCGCGTCGCGGATTTCCATCAGCAGGGCGTCGGTGGACGACGGCGGCGCCGGTACCGCAGCCTGCTCCTTCTCGAACCGGCGCTTCAGCTCGTTGAGAGACTTGACCAGTAGGAACACGGCGAAGGCGACGATCAGGAACGAGATGACGTTGTTGATGAACAGGCCGACGTTCATGGTGACGGCGTCTTTGCCGTTCGCCGCCTGAGCCAGCGTCAGCTTGACGTCGGAGAAATCGACGCCGCCGAGAAGCAGGCCGATCGGCGGCATGATGACGTCCTTGACCAGCGACGAGACGATGGTTCCGAACGCACCGCCGATGATGATACCGACGGCCATGTCGACGACGTTGCCCTTGATCGCGAACTCGCGGAATTCTTGGATGATGCCCATCTGCGGACCCTTCCTGCAGCCATATGCCGGCCGTTTCGGCGGCCGTGCTTCCCCTGTCGGGATGGGCTGCACGCATTCAACGACTCAGTCCGCCCACCCTTGATGCGTGCGAAGGCTATTCGGAATTCCCGTGCGCGACAATCGTTGCAAGTCGCGGAATGGGTTGCTATCGGGAACAGCAGTTTGCTCGCCAGCAGGGGATGACCGCCGCAGGCCCCGGCTCCTCTCGCAAAGCTTGCCCGGGCGGATTTGCAGGGCAAGGAAGAACGCTTTCACCTCGTGCGCCCGCACCGGTGGCATTTTCCTGCCGCCTCGGGCAAATTGATCCATCCCCCGGACCCGCCAGGGCCGAACACCACGCAAGCGCCGAAAGTACTCATGATCGATGGCTGGGTGATCGTCGCCGTCGCGCTGCTCTACCTGAGCAGCCTGTTCCTGCTGGCGTGGTTCGGCGACCGCCGCGCCCGACGGACCAAAGCCGCTGCCGGCAGGCCGATGGTCTATGCGCTGTCGCTGGCCGTCTACTGCACGTCGTGGACGTTCTTCGGCAGCGTCGGCCTGGCCGCGACGACCGGGTTCGATTTCATTCCAGTCTATCTCGGCCCGCTGCTGATGTTCATCGTCGGGCAGCCGCTGCTGGTGCGCATCGCGCGTATCGCCAAGAGCCAGAACCTGACCTCCGTCGCCGACTTCATCGCCGCGCGCTACGGCAAGAGCCAGTCTGTCGCCGCCGTGGTCACGCTCGTCGCCATCACCGGAACGCTGCCCTACATCGCCCTGCAGTTGAAGGCGATCAGCATCTCTGTCGACACCATCGTCGGCCCTTCGGGTATCGGGCCGAATCCTCTCCAGGGCTTCGGTTTCGCCGATACCGCTCTCTACATCACCATCGCCCTCGCGCTCTTCGCTATCCTGTTCGGCACACGCCACATCGACGCGACCGAGAGCCAGGAAGGCCTGATGCTGGCGATCGCCGCGGAGTCGCTGATCAAGCTCACGGCATTCCTCGCCATCGGTATCGGCGCGATCTATACGCTCCACGGCGGCGCGGGGGCGTTCATCGAACACCTTTCGAAGCATCCCGCGGTGATCGAAAGATTCACCCAGGGCCTCAACGGCGGCATATGGCTGACGGTGACGATCCTGTCCTTCTTCGCCGTCATCCTGCTGCCGCGGCAGTTCCACGTGACGATCGTCGAGAATACCTCCGAGCGCGAGATCAACCGCGCCCGCTGGCTGTTCCCGATCTATCTCGTGCTGATCAACATGTTCGTCGTGCCGATCACGGCCGGCGGCCTGATGACCTTCCAGGGCACCGCGACCGATCCCGACTTCTACGTTCTCGCATTGCCGATCTCGATGAATAACCAAGCGCTGACGCTGATCGCGTTCGTCGGCGGGCTCTCGGCGGCGTCCGCCATGGTGATCGTCGAGTCGGTCGCACTCGCCATCATGGTCTGCAACGGGCTCGCGGTCCCGCTGCTCTTGCGGCGTAACGCTGCGACGGCGGGCCCCGTCGACATGACGCGCACCCTGGTGCTGACACGCCGGATCGCGATCGCCGTTCTGCTGGTGCTCAGCTATCTCGTTTATCATACGCTCGGCCATTCGCGCGGGCTCGCCGCCATCGGCCTGCTCTCGTTCGCGGCCGTCGCGCAGCTCGCGCCCGCCTTCTTCATCGGCCTCGTCTGGCACAACGGCACCGCGCGCGGCGCCATCGCCGGCATACTCGCCGGCATCGTCGTGTGGGCCTACACGCTCGTGCTGCCTTGGATCGTCTCCGCCGGGTGGGTCGGTCCGGCGATCCTCGACGAGGGCCCATTCGGCATCAGCCTGCTGCGGCCACAGGCACTGTTCTTCCTTCAGTTCGAGCCGCTGACACACGGCGTGCTGTGGAGCCTCGCCGTCAACGTTCTCACCTATCTCACGGTATCGCTGCTGCGCCCGCCGGAGCGCATCGAGTTGCTCCAGGCGCAGCAGTTCGCGCCGGACGAGCCGCTGCGCCAGCCGCCCATTCCCGCTTACCGCCTTTGGCGGTCCAACGTGTCGCTCGGTGATCTCGAAATCTGCGTCGGCCGCTATCTCGGCTCCGACCGCGCCGGGCGCTCGTTCCAGGAGTTCCTGGCGAAGCGTTCGACACGGCCGTCACGCGAGCAGGAGGCCGACATCCCGGCCATCCGGTTCGCCGAGAACCTGCTGTCGAGCGCCATCGGCTCGGCCTCCGCGCGCCTCGTGCTGTCGCTTCTGCTGAAGCGCGGCAGCGTCTCCCGGCAATCGGCGATGAAGCTGCTCGACGATGCCTCCGAGGCCCTCCAATACAATCGCGACCTGCTGCAATCTGCACTCGACCAGGTGCGCCACGGGCTTTCCGTGTTCGACAAGGAAATGCGGCTGATCTGCTGGAACCGGCAGTTCCGCGAGTTGCTCGACCTGCCCCCCGAGATCGGTCGAGTCGGCACGTCGCTCGACGACATCCTGCGCATGTGCGCGATGCGCGGCGACTTCGGTCCGGGGGATATCGACAAGCTGGTCGAAGCGCGCCTGTTCAAGCTTGCCGTGCGCAAGGAGACGTTCCAGGAGCGCATTCTCGGTGGCCGCCGCCAGATCGAGATCCGCACGAGCTCGATGCCGCAGGGCGGTATCGTCACAACGTTCTCAGACATCACCGATCGCGTCGCCGCCGCCAACGCGCTGGCGCGCGCCAACGAAACCCTGGAGCGGCGCGTGCGTGAGCGCACCGCCGAGTTGCTCGAGGTCAATGCCGCGCTCGCCGTCGCCAAGTCGAAGGCAGATCAGGCGAACCTCGACAAGACGCGCTTTCTTGCGGCCGCCAGCCACGACATCCTGCAACCGCTCAACGCCGCGCGCCTCTACGCGACGAGCCTGTGTGAGCGCCCGCTCGCCGACCACGATCGCCGGCTCGCCAACAACGTCGACGCCGCGCTCTCCGCCGTCGAAGAGATCTTCGCCGCTCTGATCGAGATCTCGCGCATGGACGCGGGCCGCCTCGAGCCCGAGCTGGTCGACATGTCCCTCGGCGAGATCATCGGACAGCTCAAGGTAGAGTTCGAGCCGACTGCGCGGGAGAAGGGGCTTGAGCTTCTCACCGCACCGACGAGACTGTGGGTGCGATCCGACCGCCGCATGCTGCGGCGCGTCCTGCAGAACCTCATCTCCAACGCGATCAAGTACACGCGCACCGGAACGGTGCTGATCGGCGCACGGCCCAAGGGCGATCACGTCGTCATTTCGGTGTACGATACGGGCCCCGGCATTCCCGACGACAAGCGCACCGTGATCTTCAAGGAGTTCCAGCGGCTGGAGGGGCCGGGGAGCAACGTGCGCGGATTGGGCCTCGGTCTCTCTATCGTCGAGCGCATCTGCCGTATCCTCGATCACCCGATCGAGCTCAAGTCGCTCCCGCTTCGTGGCTCCAGCTTCTCGGTGCGCGTGCCGCGCGCCGAGCCGCGCGTGCAGCCGGAGATCGCGCCGCCGGCACACGCCGCACCCGGCAGCCTCGCCGGCTGCTCGGTGCTCTGCATCGACAACGAGCCGGCCGTATTGTCCGGCATGGAGACGCTGCTGCTCGGCTGGGGTTGCACGGTCCGCACCGCCGCGAGCGCCGCCGAAGCGCTGGCCGAGCTCGGTCCCGGACGAACCCGCCCGGACATCATCCTGGCCGACTACCACCTCGATAGCGGCACCGGTGTCGATGCGGTGCTGCGCATCCAGCGCGAGCTCGGCGAATCCATTCCCGCCGTGCTGATCACCGCCGATCACAGCCTCGAGGTGCAGCGCGAGGTGCGCGCCTACGACATTCCGATGCTGAGGAAGCCGCTCAAGGCCGGAGCGTTGCGCGCGATCCTCTCCAAGATCGCTATTGCCCGGCAGGCGGCGGCAGAATAGGCGGCCGGAAACCACCGGCCTGCCCTGCGTCGGCTCCGAAGGTTCTCCCCCGCGGGTCCCAACAGGCCAGAAGGCTCTCGCACTCTCCAACACGAGCCGAGAGCTCAATTGCCCCTTCGAAGGGAAGCGCCGTGGGCTTCCCTCGCAACCGATCGCGCTCAACTGAGGCCGAACCTCAATTGGCGATCTTCATCCACGCGCCATTGTCGATGCGGTTGACCGCAATCACGGCCTGGGTGCGGCTGTCGACACCGAGCTTCTGCAAGATCGCCGAAACGTGCGCCTTGATGGTCGCCTCCGAGACACCGAGCTTGTAGGCGATCTGCTTGTTCAGCAGTCCCTCGCCCAGCATCATGAGCACGCGCACCTGTTGCGGCGTCAGCGACGACAGGCGGACGAGCAGGTCGTTCGTGGTCTCGTCGCCCGACACTGCGGCGGAGAGATCGACATCCGGCGGTGTCCATACGTTTCCGTCGAGGACCGCGCGCACGGCCTGACGAATGCGCTCGACCGGCTCCGACTTCGGCACGAAGCCCGATGCGCCGCATTCCATGCAGCGGCGGATGGTGGTCGGGTCGTCGTTCGCCGAGACGATGACGACTGGCACCTCGGGATACTGCCCCCGCAGGAACACGAGGCCAGAGATGCCCTGAACACCCGGCATGGTCAGATCCAGCAGGATCAAGTCCACCTCGAGGCCGCTGGCGAGTTTCGCGGTCAACTCGTCGAGAGAGCCTGCCTCGACGATCTCGGCCGCCTCGAACGAGGCCGACAGCGCCTGTTTCAGGGCGCCGCGGAACAGCGGATGATCGTCCACAATGACGATACGATAAGAGAGCATTTTTCCTCCTGCTGGCGCAGGCCACAGCGGTTAAATCCGCCGGGATGCTGAGCGTCAGTCCCGTCGGAGTTCGCGATCCCTGTGGACTCACGTTGCGACCGGGCGTCGCAGTTCTGACATAGATGCCAATTTAATCAATAGGTCTAATAAAGACGCACTCCAAGCATCCTTGCCAGATAGCGTCAACGCCGACGTTGCACCCGCTCTCGCGGCCCTGTCGGCCACGTGTGAGCCCGAATAGTGTGCTGGCATACCGTCCACCACGGACGGCAACAATCGTCGAAACTGGAGACACCGTCTCGTCACCACGCAAGAAGCACGCTTCTCCGCACGAGCGCGCTACGGAATTTTTCGCAGAGGTGACGCAGATGGTGCGTTGTCGTTTTTCGGCTTCTCGCGCGCGGCCGATCCGCTTACCACTCAGACAGCAACGTTCCGAGGGAGCACGGTCATGATGGAGCGCAAGGAGCGCAAGCCCTACTGGCGCAACACCAAGTGGCAGATGATCGCCAGCCTGGTTCCCTTCCTCGTCGCGATCACCGTGCTGCCGCTCTACAGCGAGCCGCTGAACGCAGAGCGCTTTCTCGGCTTTCCCATCGGCTTTCTGCTGACCGCCCACGGCATCTTCGTGATCGCGCTCGCAACCGTCGCGAGCTTTGTCAACCGGCAGGATGCGATCGACCACTGGCACGGCGCCCACGAGGACCAGTGAGGTGACACTGCAGCGGGACGAACACCCGCGCCCGCCGAGCCGCCGACCGGCGCACGATGCCGCCCCCCCCGCCCTGCCGAGTTGCCTATGACCTTCACGCCACGTTCCCGCCTGGTCAATCCGCGGCTCGGCACGTACTTCGGCATCTTCGCGGCGCTTCTGGTGTCGGTGTTCATCCTCACCGTCATCTTCGAGTACCTTGGCGTCGCCGACCAGCGCCTGCGGTGGCTGATGCTCGCCGCGCCGCTGCTGCTCTACGGCATCATCGGCACCGCCGCCTACACGAAGAGCTCGACCGACTATTTTGCGGCGGGCCGGCGCGTGGCGGCGATCTACACCGGCATCTCGCTCGCCGTATCCGCGCTCGGCGCAACCGGTTTCGCCGCGGTCACGGGCGTATTCTTCGTCAGCGGCTACGACGGGCTTGCGATCACCATCGGCGGACTCGCCGGTTTCGTCGTCATGGGCATCCTGCTGGCGCCATTCCTGCGCAAGTTCGGAGCCTACACGGTGCCGACCTATCTCGGCCGGCGCTTCGCCAGCAATTGGCTGCGTATCGCCGCCGCCGTCTTTCTGGCCGTGCCGATGCTGCTGATCGTCGCCGCCGAGCTTGGAATAGGCGCCTACGTCGCGGGCTGGCTGGTCGGCTGGCGTCCCGCCGCGATCCTCCCGCTGCTCGCGGGCGTTGTTCTCGCAAGTCTCGCACTCGGCGGAATGCGCTCACTCTCCTGGTCGAGCGCGGCGCAGGCCATCACCACCGTTCTCGCAATTCTTCTGATGGCGGCGCTGGTGGCGCTGATCGTCACCAAAATCCCCGTACCGCAGTTGAGCTCGGGGCCGGTGGTGCGATCGTTGCTGCGCCAGGAAGCGTCACTCGCCCTGCCACAGGCGGCCGCGTCCCAGCTTGCGTTCAACCTGCCGGGTGAAGGGTTCGTCACGGTCTCCAAGCGGTTCGCGGCGACGTTCGTCGACATCGGCCCGGCGGCGTTTGTCATCACCGTGTGGACGGTGATGGCGGGCCTTGCCTCCGCGCCCTGGCTGCTGCCGCGCGTGTCGGCCACACCGAGCGTCTATGACGCCCGCAAGTCGCTCGGCTGGGCGACGTTCTTTTTCGGCGTGCTGGTGCTGACGATGATCTCGGTCGCGGCCTTCCTGCGCGAGCCGCTCGTCGACATGGCGCTCAACGGTTCCGGCGCCGAGTGGCTGGCGCGGCTGCGCGAGGCGGGGCTCGCCGAGCTGAAATCCAACGCGACACGTGTCTCGGTCAACAACGTGGCGTTCGCGCGCGACGGCGTGCGGATGGCGCTGCCGCTCGCCACGGGGTTGCCGCTCGCTGTCGTCTACTTCACAGC
>CALMPK010000108.1 GCA_937873575.1 uncultured Hyphomicrobiaceae bacterium | reverse complement strand
CGTGGCGCAGCCTGTTTAGCGCCCCGGTCGGGGGGACGGGGGGTCGGGGGTTCGAATCCCGCCGCTCCGACCATCGATCTCAAATCCCAAACGAGTTGTGCTGGCTGCGGGCGACCGCACGATTTTCGGCGCGATGCCGTTTGGTGACGGGCCGTCCTTATCCGGCTCGGCAGGCATCCGATGGCGCCGTCGGCCTCGGCCACACACTGCCCCTCGAGCGCCGCGGCAACCTCTGTTCATCGACGTACCGAGCCTCACCGGGCCGTCCATCGTCGGACGCCTGCGACAGCCTCCGCGCGGGCTACGCGGCGAACGCGAGTGACAGCGTGACGACGACGCCGACCATCGCGTGAGTCAGGATCGTCGCCGGCAACGCTTCGGGAATCTGGCCCGCGAGTGCCGCCCGGCTCGCCATGAAGGCCGGTAGGGCCGCGACGAGCACGGCCCACGTGGCTCCGGGCAGTGGCGAGCCCAGCAAGGCCGCGAACCCGGCGACGAACCACAGCGACAGCACGAGCGACGCGCGATGCTGGCCGAGCCGTGCGGGCAGCGTCAACTTTCCCGCTGCGCGGTCTGCCTCGATATCGGGGATCGAATTGGCCCACAGGATCGCTGCGACGAAGCAGCCGAGACCGGCGGCAAGCCACCAAGCCTCGTGCGGCACGGCGCCTGTCAACAGAACGCTGGTGCCAGCGACCGGGAGGACACCAAAACAAAGTGCGATCACCGCATCGCCGAGCCCGCGGCACGCGAGGCATGGCGGCGACGAATAGGTGACCGCGAGGGCGATGCCGATGGCGCCGATTGCGAGCAGCGCCGTGCCGCCGATAGCCACGAGGCAAAGCCCCAGCAGCGCTCCGGCACCGATCAGGCCCGAGCCGAGCCGCAGCGCCTGGGCTTCGCTCAACACGCCGTTCTGGATGAAGCGGCTCCCGCCCGAAAACGGAAACACCCGCCCCGTGTTGACGGCATCGTTGCCGCTGCGCGAGTCGAAATAGTCGTTGAGCACGTTGGCGCCGGAATGAACGAGAGCGATGCCGATCACCGCCAGCGCGAGCAGGGGGAGCGAAATCGGACCACGCGCGAGCGATGCCGAAAGCGCGCCAGACGCCAGCACCGGCAATACCGAAGCGGTGAGGAACGCGGGCCGCGTCGCTGCCAGCGCGGTCGCGACGCGGTTGGCGAACGACCGTCCGTGAAAGCGCTCGACGCTCGGCTCGCTCACGCTACGCTGCCCTCTCTCAACGAAGGTCCTCTCCGCCGCGCGAGCTAAGGTAGCAACTGGAACGCAATTATCGCCACGATGGTCGGCGGTAGCGCCGCCAGGAACAGTCCGAGCGCGCTGATTGCGCCATCCTCGAAGCTGTCGCGCAGAAGTGCGAAGCCCGCCGGGTTGGGCGCGTTCGCGATGACCGTGAGGCCGCCGCCGGTCACCGCGCCGGCGACGAGCGCGTAGCGGAACTCCGCGTTGGTGCCGTCGACGAGCGAGCCGAGATAGGTCAGCGCCGCGTTGTCGGTGATGGCGGTGAGCGCCGTCGATCCGTAATAGAGCATGGTCGGCGAGAGGCTCGACAGCGTCGGCTGCAACCACCACTTCTGCAGGCCGCCGAGCACGACAAGGCCTGCGAGGAAGAAGCCGACCATCAAGCCTTCGCGCAGGATCAGGCGCTTTTGATATTGCTGGTAGGCTTCGGTGAAACCCAGAAACAGCAGGAAGATCGCCGCGAACACGAACGGGTGGTGATTGGTCACGACCACGCCGACCAGGAACAGGAGGTGCGCCAGGATGACGAAGATCGGCACGTCGATGCGCGCCAGCTCCGCCGACATGGTCTTCACTCGTGAGAGGTGATCGCGGAAAAAGTAGGTGGCGAACGCGGCGTTGACCGTGACGGCGAGCGCCGCCTTCCAACCGAAGGTGTGCAACATGAAGCCGATGTCCCAGCTCCACTTCTCGGCAACCATCAGCACGGGGGGGGCCGCATAAGGCGTCAGGGTGCCGCCGATGGAAATGTTGACGAACAGCACGCCGAGTGTGCCGTAGAGGAATTTGGCCGGCGCTCCCTTGTTGTAATAGCGCTCGCGCAGCAGCAGCGCCGACAAGGTCATCGCCGCGGGCTCGGTGATGAATGAGCCGAGCAGCGGCCCGATCGAGAGGACGATGAAATAGTAGGCGGTGGCGCGCTCGAGCGGTATGAGCCGCGCCGCGAACGACAGCGACGCACCGGCGAGGTCGAGGATCGGCCGGCTGGCCGCAATGACCATGATGCGGCCAAAACGAAGCGGGGGTTGGGAGAGAACGCGTGTTTAGAGAAATGATGGCTCCTGGGCGTGGGGGACCCACGCCGCCATGACCGCGAGCAGCGTCATCGCCCAGAAGCCGAACACGGCCTCCACCTCGCCGAGCAGATGCCAGAGGCCCGAATGACGGGTGCTGTTGTGCGCCAGGTGCTCGAAATACTTCGTTGAAAACGTGTGCAGAATCGCGATGGCGAAGATGATCGTCGCCACCAGCTCGATCGAGGTCGGATTCATCGCATGCTCCCCTGGGCGCGGTGGCATTCTCGCCCGCGCATTTCTACCTACCTCGACTTTGGCGAAAGGCCAATCTTGACCTCGGTCATTTGGCCAGCTCTTCGTGCTGCACGCGAAGGCGGCCACGCCTTGCCGCGATGGGTCTCAGGGCCCGTTGTAATGCACGGTGCCGAAGCCCGAGACGTCATAGCCGCCGAGCTGCACGGCCCGCTCGACGAAGGCCCGCGTCCGCCCGAACGCCATGAGCGCCTGGAACGGCCGCTCGAACGCGGAGCGGCGCCAGACGACCAGATCGTAGCGTTCTTCGACCAGCGGCACGAAACCGAGCCGGTACTGGCGGGCGACCGCGTCGATGGCGAGGCCCGCGTCCGCCAACCCTTCCGCCACCGCCGCCGCGACGTCCGCCTCGGTGCGTGCCGGCGTCGGCACAAGTGCCAGATCCGAGAACTTGAGGCCGGCGTCGTCCAGCAGCCGCTCGAGCAGGACGAACGAGCCCGCTTCACGCTGACGGCCGATGACACGGCGGCGCTTCAGGCTGGCCGCACCCTTGAGGCCGAGAGGGTTGTCGGGCGGCACGATCAGGCCCTGCACCCGGCGTGCGAACTCGACGACCACGACGGGCTGTCCGGCGAGCTGCCGGCGCACGTGCTCGACATTCCAGGACTGGCCGCCCGGGAGGCTTTCCGACGCGAGATGCGTGCCAGCAAAAACGGCCTCCGCCTTGGCCATGCGCCGGAGCCCGTCGAGGCTGCCGCCGAACGCCACGGCAAGTCCCGTCTCCGCCTCGCGCAGCGCCCAATCGAGCAGGGGATCGTGGCTGCCGGCGACGATGGGAGGGCGCTCCATCAAGCTTTCCCGACCCGACTTCACCTCGAGATTGCGGGCGAGCCAGGCTTCCACCAGATCGCGCGGAAAGAGCAGCTTTCCAGTCGCTTTGATGTAGGGAATGTCGCCCTCGGCGACGAGGTCGTAGACCTTGCGCTCCTTGAGCCGCAGCAGATCCGCGACCTCCCGCGTCGTCAGATAAGTATGCTTCTCGGCCATGCGTGCCCCGTACCTTGGGTTGCACCATGGCAACCGTCGCGGAGCATACTACCCCAAGGCCGGGGCCTGAACACTTTGGCGCCGCTTACCAACCACTTGCGCCCAGTACTTTCGCCAGCCCCTTGCCGCACCGGGAGCGGAACGGTACACGTCGTCCAGCCGGTTTCCCCCTCAGAGGCGACATGACCGAACTCTTCAGCTTCATCAGCCAGCTCATCAGCGCCTATATCTTCCTGATCCTCGCCAGCGTCATTCTGAGCTGGCTCATCGGATTCGGGATCATCAACCCGTACAATCAGGTGGCGCGTACGATCTGGAACTTCCTGCAAGCCGTGACGGAGCCTGCACTGGCTCCGATCCGCCGCCTGATGCCAGACCTCGGCGGCATCGACATCTCGCCGATCATTCTGCTGCTGGCGCTCCAGTTCGTGCAGCAGGTGATCCTGCCGAACCTCTATCGAATGCTGGTCTGATGGACCCGCAACGGCCGTGGCGCGTGACGCCCGATGGCGTCGTGGTGCGCGTGCGGCTGACGCCGAAGTCGTCGAAGGACAACATCGACGGCATCGAGGAGACGGCGGAGGGCTCAGCGCTCAAGGCGCGCGTCCGCGCGGTGCCGGCGGACGGAGCGGCGAACGAGGCCGTCACACGCCTCGTCGCGGATTGGCTCGGAGTGGCGAAAGGCACGGTGGCGCTCGGTACCGGAGGCAAGTCGCGGATCAAGTCTCTCGCCGTCCGCGGCGATGCAACTGCGCTCACACGGCGCATGGAGGAATTGCTCAGTCTATGAGAAGGCATCTGCACGGGTTGTCTACTTTCGTTTAAGAGAAGCAGCCGCGCGACACCTCGACGAACCAAGAACAGGCCCGGTGGGCCGATAACAATGGAGGGAAATAATAATAATGGCTGACGCGAAAATCATCGACGGCAAGGCGATCGCCGCCGAAGTCCGTGCCAAGGTGGCGGCCGACGTCAAGCGCCTCAAGGCCGAGCACGGCTTCGTGCCCGGGCTGGCGGTTGTTCTGGTCGGCGAAGACCCGGCGAGCAAGGTCTACGTCAAGAACAAGGCCGAGCAGACGGTCGAAACGGGCATGCTCTCCTTCGAGCACAAGCTCCCCGCCGAAACGGCCGAGGCCGACCTGCTCGCCCTCGTCGACAAGCTCAACAAGGACCCGGCCGTCAACGGCATCCTGGTGCAGCTTCCGCTGCCGAAGCACATCAATTCCGAGAAGGTGCTGAACGCCATCGACCCGGACAAGGACGTCGACGGCTTCCATCCCGTCAACGTCGGCCGCCTTTGGATCGGTGCGCGCTCGCTCGTGCCCTGCACGCCGACCGGCTCGCTCATCCTGGCGCAGACCGTGGCACCGAAGCTCGCCGGCCTCGACGCGGTGGTGATCGGCCGTTCCAACATCGTCGGCAAGCCGATGGCCTCGCTGCTGCTCGCGCAGAGCTGCACGGTGACCGTGGCGCATTCCCGGACCAAGGATCTGCCGGGCGTGGTGCGCCGCGCCGATCTCGTCGTCGCCGCCGTCGGCATCCCCGAGTTCGTCAAAGGCGATTGGATCAAGCCGGGCGCCATCGTCATCGACGTCGGCATCAACCGCGTGCCTAAGAGCGACGGCAAGACCAAGCTGGTCGGCGATTGCGACTATGCGAGCTGCGCGGCGGTGGCCGGTGCCATCACGCCGGTGCCGGGCGGAGTCGGCCCGATGACGATCGCCTGCCTGCTCAAGAACACCGTCGAGGCCGCGCTGATCCAGAAGAACATCCCGGCCCTCGGCTAACGCGAATGCCGCCCGGCAGCGAAAGGCTGTCGGGCGGTCGATACGCGCGATTCCACGCCTCGCCTCAGACGCTCAGACGCTCAGACGCTCAGACGCTCAGACGCTCAGACGAACGTGCCGCTGTTCTCCAGGTAGGCAACGAAGTCGGCGTCTTCGCGAACGACGATCGGAAGCGGAAGGCTCTGCACCGATTCGAAGTACGGGCTGTTCTTACCGGCCGCGTTGGCGACCCGCTTGGCGAGTTCGGCGCCTGCTTTCGTGTCGCCGCGTATGAACCGCAGATGCTCCTCGAGCTCCTGGTTGGCGAGCGCCACGTTGCCCGAGTGCTTGGCGCGAAGCTGCTGATAGGACAGCGTGCTCAGATAGAGCGCATAGCGTTGCTCGATGTCGTGAGAGAACAGCTTGCGCCGCACGAAGTACCAGGTGAAACCGCCGACGACGATCACGACGACACCGACGAACAGCCAATAGGCGACGGACGGTGCAACTTCTGTGGAGTTCGGAGCCGGGCCGGATTTTCCAGAGGGGGTCGGGCTCGCAGATTTTCCGTCGCCCGGCTTTGCCCCCGAGACCGAGCTCGTGCCGCCGGTCGCTCCTTGTTTTTTCTCTTCGGCTTTTTTTCGTCTCTCCTCGGCCTCGGCCACTTCGCGCAGCGCCTTCTGCGCGGCGGAGCGCAATTCCGAAATGGCCGCGTCGATGTCGGCCTGCGAGAGCGGAGGTTCGCTGGCGAAGCTCCAGGGCGAGACGACTTTGCTGAAGGCGCCGCTCTCCTGCAGATGCGCCTGGACTCCAGCCTTGATCCGCTGCCGCAACGGGTAGAGCATGCGGTAGTACCAGCGCTGCATGATGCGCGGGACCAGATCGCCACTCGATTCGAGCAGCACCGTCCGGTCGCCGAGGAGCCGGCCGAACTCCTCGACGAATTTCGGCGTACCGACCGCAGGGGCACCGAACGTCACGACGGCGCCGATCATTTTCGGGGTGATGCCGCGATCTTTCTCGCCCACTTCGATGCGGGCATGGTCGAAGGCCGCGATCTGGGCCATCGCGCCGCCGAGGGAATGGCCGGAGTAAACGATCTGATCGATCGCCTGCTGTTCGAGCGCCTCCGACAGCCAATCCTCAACTTGCTCCTTCAGTGCGGCCCAAGCGATCGAAAAGCCGACATGGCGGCCCGGCTGTGGATCTCCGAGCGCGCCCAGCAGTGACCCATAGATCGAATCGAGTTTCTTCGTGCGGCGGTCGGACGAGTTGCCAAGTTCGCTCGTCAGCGTATCCAGCCTGTTGATCTTCCAATCGTTGCCGCTCTCGGTGCCGCGGAAGATGACATAGGCCTTGTGATCGAACACAAACCCGTAGCCCTGCGCATCGGCCATCACGCCTTCGCGGTTTTTTGCGTCGCGTGCGGAATCAAAAAACCGATAGCGGCTTATGCCGCCGCAGCACGTTTCGAGATAGGCCTGAATACGTGCCGACGACTCGTAGGCGAGCGCCGTTTTGTAGGCGAGGAATTCACAAAGCTGCAGCGGTACGCGCGAACCCGACGCGGCGTTTTCCGGCCGCCATTCATATCCGTCTGGGAGCAGCTTGCGGCCGGCTCCGTCCACTCTGTCGAAGAACCCCGTATCGAGGTTGATGCCCTCAACACGCGGCGGCCGGCCCAACAGGGCAGCGATATGATCTTGTGACACTGCTGCGGACGGCGCGGAAGTATTGATATTGCTCACGAGTATACGCCCCCCGAAAACGCATTTTCCCAATATCGATCAGATTGCCTTCTGCTGGGTGTATCAGCAACCGAATTCGACAATGGGAATCCGCACGGGGGGCCGTCCCGCGACGGCGCGTGCTCAAAGCCTCAGGTCGGCTAAACCTTCCACTTCAGGAAATTCGCGATGAGCTTGAGGCCAAGGGTCTGGCTCTTTTCGGGGTGGAACTGGGTGCCGGCCATGTTGCCTTTGGCGACCATCGCCGTGATCGGGCCGCCGTAATCGGTGCGCGCCACCACATCCGCATCGCTCGCCGCGACCAGATGATAGGAATGCACGAAGTAAGCGTGCAGCCCGTCCCGCCCTGTCGCGATGCCCTCCAGCAGCGCGTGCGGCGTCACGACGTCGAGGGTGTTCCAGCCCATGTGCGGAATCTTCAACGCCGGGTCCGACGGCGTGATGTGGCGAACCTCGCCCGCGATCCAGTCGAGGCCCTGGGTCACGCCATGCTCGAGGCCGCGCGTCGCCATGAGCTGCATGCCGACGCAGATGCCGAGGAACGGCCGGCCCTTGCCACGCACCGTCTCTTCCAGAGCCTCGCGCATGCCCGGGATCGCTTCGAGACCGCCCTTGCAGTCGGCGTAGGCGCCGACGCCCGGCAGCACGACGCGGTCGGCGGCGGCGACGAGGCGAGGATCGCTGGTCACGACGATCTCGCCGTCCGCTTCGCTCTCGCGCGCCGCGCGCTCGAACGCTTTGGCGGCGGAGTGCAGATTTCCGGAGCCGTAATCTATGATGGCGACGCGCTGCATTGAGCCGTGTTCTTTCGGGTTGTAGCGGCGACCGGACCGGCACGGATCATCGCACACGGCCATCCCGGCTGGCCCGCTCACACGAGAGCAGGCGCGAGGACGCGACTACATAGCGAACACTACGGCACCGTAGCAACCACGCCCCCGGCGCGGCAAAAGAGATCGGCAGCTCAGCGCCGCCAGAAGGCGAGGCGGGAAGCAACCGGCGTCTCGGGCTGAGACATGGCGGGCACCGTTTCGGCCAGTTTTCGCAGCGGCTGCTGCGTCGGCAGCCAGCCCTCGAAGAAGCGGCGCTCGCATTCCGTCTCGCTCGCGCCCATCACCGAACCGACCATGTTCCAGCCGCGCTGCTCGAGTGCTGCGACCTGGAGCGCATGCGCTTCATATCCGACGACGGCATGCAGACCGACGATGGCGAGGCTTATCCAGGCGGCGTCGAGGCCGAGCGCGGTCGCCGCGGCGGTGAATGCCGCCGAAATCGCAGCGTAGCCGGCGAAACCGAGCCAGAGGCGGTTGGCGAGCAGCCAGACGGGTCCGAAGACGAATGCCGCCCAACTGAAGCCATCCTTCAGGAACGACATGGCCTCGGCGCGGTCGATGCGGTCGATCGCCGGGTTCGGCGGTTCGTGAACGGTGTAGGCGGACATACGCCTCGAGCTCTGGAAGGGCCAGATCGTAACGATCATCCGTTGAGCGTCCCTTTGGT
Source organism: uncultured Hyphomicrobiaceae bacterium (assembly GCA_937873575.1). GTDB lineage: Bacteria > Pseudomonadota > Alphaproteobacteria > Rhizobiales > Hyphomicrobiaceae > JAEUMD01. The sequence continues at coordinate 29,191 of CALMPK010000108.1, read as the reverse complement.
TGATGGCACGCGGCCAGCCTGCCTCGGATCGAGGCTAACTGCCAGACGCAATGCGCGTGCCAACCCCTTGAAACACGTCTCGGCGATGTGGTGGTTGTTTTCACCGTAAAGGTTCGCGACATGCAGCGTAATTCCGGCGTTCTGTGCGAACGCCTGGAACCACTCGCGGAAAAGCTCCGTATCCATCTCGCCGATCTTCGGGCGTGTGAACGTGACATCCCAGATGAGATAGGGGCGGCCCGACACGTCGACGGCGACGCGCGTCATCGTCTCGTCCATCGGCAGATGCACGTCCGCATACCGGGCGATGCCGGCCTTGTCGCCAAGCGCCTTGGCGAACGCCTGACCGATCGCGATGCCCGAATCCTCCGTGGTGTGGTGGAAATCGATGTGCAGATCGCCCTTGGCCTTCAACGTGATGTCGATGAGGGAATGGCGCGCGAGCTGCTCCAGCATGTGGTCCAGGAAGCCGATGCCGGTGGAGACATCGTAGGCGCCGGTACCGTCGAGGTTCACCGTCGCCGTGATCTCCGTCTCCTTGGTCTTGCGCTCGATGCTGGCCTTGCGCGTCACGTCCGCCCTCGCATGTCGTTTCTTGCCGTCGTGGGATCAAGGCTTTATCAGCTTGGGCAGGCCGCTGCCAGTATGCCGGCGCGGCTTTCGTCTTGATCCGGGGCAAGCTGCTCCCATCTCACTCTGGTACGGCAAGCCCGAAATCGAGCATGACACAGTCCGATCACCCCTCCTTCGGCCGCGATGGCATCCCGACCTGGCACGGCACCACCATCCTCACCGTGCGCAAGGGCGGCGAGGTCGTGGTCGCTGGCGATGGCCAGGTGAGCCTCGGGCCGACCATCATCAAGGCGAATGCCCGCAAGGTCCGACGCCTCGGCAAGGGCGACGTGATCGGCGGCTTCGCCGGCGCCACGGCCGATGCCTTCACCCTGTTCGAGCGGCTCGAAGCAAAGCTCGAGCAGTACCCCGGGCAGCTCATGCGGGCCGCTGTGGAACTGGCCAAGGACTGGCGCACGGACCGCTACCTGCGCCGGCTCGAGGCGATGATGATCGTCGCCGATTCGACGACCACCCTGGTGCTCACCGGAACCGGCGACGTGCTGGAGCCCGCCGACCACATCATGGGTATCGGTTCCGGCGGCAACTTCGCACTCGCCGCCGCGCGCGCTCTCGCCGACCAGCCGCTCACGGCCGAAGAGATCGCACGCCGCTCCATGACGATCGCCGCCGAGATCTGCGTCTACACCAACGAAAACGTGCTGATCGAGAAGATGGCGTCGACGCGATGATGCTTCCGTTCGGTGAGGACGCCGCCGCATGAGCACGGCCACCTTGTCCTGGCTCTTTCTTCTCGTCGCGGGCACGTTCGAGGTCATTACGACCACGGTGTTCCGCTATACGGACGGGCTCACGCGCATCGGCCCGACGATCGCGTTCTTCGCGCTCGGCATGACCAGCTTCTACTTCCTCAACAAGTCGCTCGCGGGCATTCCGCTCGGAACCGCGTACGCCGCGTGGACCGGCATCGGCGCCGCCGGCACCGCGTTGATCGGCATCGCCTTCTACGAGGAGCCGGCGAACACCACCCGGCTCGTCTTGCTCACGATCCTCATCGGCTCGATCATGGGCCTGAAGCTCGCCTCGGCGGAATGACGCCGAAAACTCTGGACTCCTGACGGCAATGACCAATTTTTCTCCCCGCGAAATCGTCTCCGAACTCGATCGCCACATCGTTGGCCAGGCGGACGCGAAGCGCTCCGTCGCCATCGCGCTCAGGAACCGCTGGCGCCGTCAGCAGCTCGCCCCGGAGCTGAAAGACGAAGTGCTGCCGAAGAACATCCTCATGATCGGGCCGACCGGCGTCGGCAAAACGGAGATCGCGCGCCGCCTGGCCAAACTCGCTGGCGCGCCGTTTCTCAAGGTCGAGGCGACGAAATTCACCGAGGTCGGCTATGTCGGCCGAGACGTCGATCAGATCATCCGCGATCTGGTCGAGGTGGCCCTTGGTCTGGTTCGCGATGTGAAGCGCCGGGAGGTGCAGGCCAAGGCGGAGAAGGGTGCGGAAGAGCGCGTCCTCGACGCACTCGTCGGGCCGACCGCATCGCCGGCAACGCGCGAAGCTTTCCGCCGTCGCCTGCGCGCGGGCGAGCTCAACGACAAGGAGATCGAAATCCAGGTGGCCGAAGGCGGCGGCGGCCTGCCGATGTTCGACGTGCCCGGCATGCCCGGCGCATCGATGGGCGCGATCAACATCTCGGACATGCTCGGCAAGGCGTTCGGCGGACGCACGAAGCCGCGGCGTGTCACCGTTGCCGACAGCTACGCCGTGCTGATCCAGGAGGAGGGCGACAAGCTGATCGACTCCGACCAGATCACCTCCGAGGCGATCCGCGCGGTCGAGAACAATGGCATCGTGTTCCTCGACGAGATCGACAAGATCTGCTCGCGCTCGGACAACGCGCGCGGCGGCGCCGACGTCTCGCGTGAAGGCGTGCAGCGCGATCTCCTGCCGCTGATCGAAGGTACGACCGTCGCGACCAAGCATGGGCCGGTGAAGACGGACCACGTATTGTTCATCGCCTCGGGCGCTTTCCACGTCGCCAAGCCCTCCGACCTGTTGCCCGAGCTGCAGGGCCGCCTGCCGATCCGCGTCGAGCTGAAGGCACTGACCCGCGACGATTTCCGCCGCATCCTCACGGAGCCCGAGGCCAACCTCGTCAAGCAGTCGGTGGCGCTGATGGCGACCGAAGGCGTGACGCTCGAGTTCTCTCCCGATGCCGTCGATGCGCTGGCCGACACCGCTGTCGCGGTGAACTCGTCGGTCGAGAACATCGGCGCGCGGCGCCTGCAGACGGTAATCGAGCGGGTGCTCGAGGAAATTTCCTTCGACGCATCCGACCGCGCCGGCAGCACGGTCCGCATCGACGCCGCCTTCGTCGAGGCCCGTGTCGGCGATCTCGCGCGCAATGCCGACCTTTCGAAATTCATTCTGTAGGCGGGGCACTGGCGCTCATCGGCCGCCCTTGTGCTAGGCTCGTGCGGCCAGTGTCCCCCGCACGAGGCCGAGCATGACGACGGAAGTCCGGCCGACAGATGTGACGCCCAGCACCAGCCCGCAAGGCGAGGGCCGCGAGCGGCTGCTCGAAGGCCTGGAAATATTCGAGGGGTTGTCGCCGGAACAGCGGGCCTCGCTCGCGGCGGAGCTTTCCGCCATTCCGGTTCGGCGCGGCGAGGTGCTCGTGCGCCAGGGAGACGCCGCCCACTCCATGTTCATCGTCGTTTCGGGCCGCTTCTCCGTCGGCCTCGACGGCCGCCCGAACGCCATCTGCGAGATCGGCCCCGGCCAGCCGATCGGCGAGATCGCTTTTCTTTCGGGCGGCTGCCGCACGGCGACGGTCACGGCGCTGCGTGATGGTCTGGTGCTGCGCCTCGAGCGGGCCGACTTCGACAGCCTTGTCGCGCGAAGCCCGGCGCTCTGGCGCGTCGTCACCACCGCGCTGGCGAGGCGGCTCGCCGAGTTCAACGTGGCGCGGCCCGCCCCGCCCGATCCGCGACCGCGAACCATTGCGGTGGTCCGTGCCGGGGCGGAACCCGTGCCGCTGCCGTTCGTCGTCGCCCTCGCCGAGACGCTCTCGCGCGCCTCGCAGCCGCGCAAGGTACGCGGCCGCCGCGTCCAGGTGATCGACCACACGCGGGCGCGAGCCCTGCTGCCGCCCGGCTCATCGTTCGATTCTCCCGCGGCGACCGCGGCCTTCAACGATCTCGAGCGCCAGTCCGATTTCGTCGTGTATCTGGCGAACGACGACCTCGACTCGTGGTCCGACAAGGCGATCCGGCAGGCGGACATCGTGCTCGAGGTCGGCATGCACGCGAGAGACCCGCGGCTCTCGCCGCTCGAGCAACGCGCCGCCGAGCTGATGCCGGCGGGCTCGCGCCGCCTCGTTCTGCTTCACCCGACGCGCCACACCATCACCGGCACGCGCCGCTGGCTCGCCGGACGCAGCGTCGCCATGCATCACCACGTCGCCCTCGACAACGCTGGCGATCTCGCGCGTCTCGCACGTTTCATCAAGGGCACCGCCATCGGCCTCATCGCCTGCGGAGGCGGGGCGCTGTGCACGGCGCAGGTCGGTCTCTATCAGGCGCTCGGGGAAGCCGGCGTCACCTTCGACATGATGGGCGGCACATCGGGCGGCAGCGCCATGACGGCGGCATTCGCGCTCGGCCGCACGCCGCGCGAGGTGGACGCCGCCATTCACCACATGTTCGTCACGCGGCGCGCGATGCGCCGGTTGACATGGCCGCGCTACAGCCTGATCGACCACAAGCGGTTCGACGAGCAGCTGGCAACCTACTACGGCGGCGACATCGAGGACCTCTGGGTGCCGTTCTTCGCCGTCTCCACCAACCTCTCACGGTACAATCTGAGCTGCCATCGGACGGGAAGCTTGTGGTCGGCCGTCCGCGCGTCGAGCTCGATCCCGGTGCTGCTGCCACCGTACTACACGAGCGAGGGCGACATGCTGGTGGACGGCTGCCTGCTCGACAACGTTCCGATCAAGGCGATGCACGAGCTCAAGAGCGGCCCCAACGTGGTGATGAGCTTCGCGGTGCCCGATCTGGAGCGCTTCGACGTGTCTTATGACGCTATACCGTCGCGCGGCGACCTCATCGCCCGCAGCGTCAATCCCTTTGCGCGCAAGTCGCTCCCCGATGCTCCCGGCCTGATGACGGTTCTCATGCGGAGCCTGATGGCCAACCGGCAGGATTTCAAGCGGCACTTGACCGACGAGGACCTGCTGATGGTGCCGCCGGTGCCGGACGACATGAGCTTTCTCGACTGGCATCGCCACAGCGAACTCGTCGACCTTTCGTGCGACTGGGCCCGGCAGGAGCTTCAGCGCGACGGTTCCGCGATGCGATCTTGGCTCGACGACGTGATGCTCGACCACGCGAGCAATGCCGTCGCGGCTGGCAACGGATGAAAACGAAAACACCGCGCCTCTTCCTGGCGCGGTGTTTCGCGTGACGGCCCAAGCTTCGACCGTGTCAGTCGATCAGCGTGAACTCGATGCGGCGGTTCTGCGCGCGGCCTTGGGGTGTACTGTTCGAAACGAGCGGTTGCTCTTCGCCGAAGCCGATCGCCACGAGGCGGTCCTTGGGAATGCCCGCCTTCGCGAGATAGGCCGCAACCGCTGCCGCACGGCGCGACGACAGCGCCTTGTTGATCGCGGCCCGTCCGGTGCTGTCGGTGTGGCCACCGACGCGGATACGGCCCTTCGTGCAGGCCTTGGCGACGTCGGCCAGCGCATCGAGCGTGGCATTGCTGCGGGCATCGAGATCGGAGCTGCGCGAGTCGAACAGGATGGCACCGCTCATCGCGACGTTGCGCAGCCGGGTTTCACAGCTCGCCGCATCCGTCGAGACGACGGGGCTCGGCGCGATCACGGCAGCGGCGGCCGGCGCCGCGGCGGTGCGCACGCGGGACGGCGCCTTGCCCCAGCTCGCGCGCTCGGCGAGCAGCTTCTTCAGCGCATCGCCGAGAGCTTTCTCACCGCCCAATCCGCTCGCCTTCGCGGCGGCGGGAACGCCAGTGCTGGCCGGAGCCTTGACCGTAACGCGCGACGGCGCGCTGCCCCAGGCCTCACGCATCCGCACCACGTCGGCGACGCTGGTCGTCGGCAGGCTCGCATAGGCTCCCGAAGCGCCGGCCGCCGTCTTGGCGGGTGCGGTGCCCCAGCTCGACCTTTCGGCGAGCAGGGCCTTCATGGCGCCGTCGACGACCTTCTGTGCAACGGGCTCGAGTTGCGCTACGGGCGTCGGCACCAGGGCGTGGATCACCGGCGGGCCCTCCGGGCCCTTGGGCAACTCGAACTTGTCTTGCGGCAGCGGCGAGTAGGTGCCCGTGGCGAGCGGCGGAATCACGGTCTCAACCGGCTTGCCAGCGCCCCACGCCTCGCGCATCTTGACGAGATCGGCGACACTGGTGGTCGGGAGAACGGCAAATCCGCTTGCTGATTGCTTGGGGGAGCCGGCCTTGCCCCAGGTTTCGCGGAGCTTGATGAGTTCGTCGACACTCGTGGTTGGCAAAACGGCATAGCCGCTGTCGGCGACGAGCGCGGCGGACGGCTGTGCGGTGCCGGCCTTCGACGGCGCGACGCCCCAAGCCTCGCGCATCCGCATCACGTCTTCGACGCTGGTCGTCGGGAGAACGGCGACATGCGGATTGGCCGATGCGGGCGATACAGTGAGAAGTGGCAATCCGACGCCAAGGGTGGCGGCGATGGCGAAAAGGCAGGAGGGGGGCAGGGCCGGCGCAATGCGCCCCGGCAACCTGATGCGACTTTGATCGGGGGACATGTGGCGACTCCTTGGGCACTACACGGATATATTGGCGCATTCCGTTGCAGTTCTGGCATTCGTCCCATATTCCTACAGTCGAAACGTTAGAGAAACCCTATTGACCGGTTTTTTTGGATCACATGACGAAACTCGAACTCGGAAATGAATTCGGTCGCGAGAACGGCGTCAAGCTGCACGGTGCCGACGCATTCGCGGGCATGCGCAAGGCCGGGCAGCTTGCCGCGGCAGCGCTGGATATGCTCACGCCGCATGTGCGTCCCGGCGTAAGGACTGATTTTCTCGACGATCTCGTTCTCGATTTCGCACTCGCGAACAATGCAATTCCAGCTCCACTCAATTATCGCGGATTCCCGCGTTCCATTTGCACGTCCGTCAATCATGTCGTGTGCCACGGAATTCCCGGGCCGAAACCGTTGAAGGACGGCGACATCGTCAATATCGACGTGACGTTGATCGTGGACGGATGGCACGGCGATACCAGCCGGATGTATCCGGTCGGCCAGATCTCGCGCCGCTCCGAACGTCTGCTCGAGGTCACCTACGAGGCGCTGATGCGCGGCATCGCCGCGATCAAGCCCGGCAACACGACCGGACACATCGGCGCGGCCATCCAGAAATACGCCGAGGCGGAGCGCTGTGGCGTCGTGCGGGATTTCTGCGGCCACGGGCTGGGGCGCCTGTTCCACGACCGGCCGAATATTCTCCATTACGGCGAGGAGGGCGAAGGCGCGTTGCTCCGGCCCGGCATGCTTTTCACCGTGGAGCCGATGATCAACCTCGGCCGTCCCCACGTGAAGGTGCTGCCCGACGGGTGGACCGCGGTCACGCGCGACCGCGAGCTTTCCGCCCAGTTCGAGCACACCGTCGGCGTGACGGAGGACGGCTGCGAGATCTTCACACTGTCGCCGGTCGGCCTGCACAAGCCGCCCTACGATCTCTCGGCGATGGTGCCGGCGCCCACGCTGTCCTGATAGCGGAGGCGCGGGGATGGGAGCTGGACGCGGCAAGGTTCAGGGCAAGCGCGCGGCGGGCTCGAACCAGTCCGAGGCACCCGCCGGCGACGTTCCCGACTTGCTGACCCACCCCAGGGAAACACCCGCAGGACGGCAAGGCTCGTTCCTGGAGGCGAGCGAGCCGGTCGCGCGGCGCGAGCAGGTTACTTCGACGAACGACGAGCTACCGCTGCACACAGGCCACCGCGAGCGGCTGCGCGAGCGCTTCGCCAAGGGCGGCGCCGACGCGATGCCCGACTACGAGCTGCTCGAGATGGTGCTGTTCCGTGCCATTCCCCGCCGCGACACCAAGGATCTCGCAAAGCAGTTGATCGCGCGCTTCGGCTCGTTCGCCGAAGTCATCAGTGCGCCGCCCGAAAGATTGAAGGAAGTGCGGGGAACCGGCGACGCGGTCGTTGCCGAGCTGAAGCTCGTACGGGCGGCGGCCCTGCGGCTGATGAAATCCGAGGTCATGAAAAAGCCGGCGCTCTCCTCCTGGGAGCAGGTGCTCGCCTATCTGCGCGCCGCGCAAGGCTACGAGAAGCGAGAGATCTTCCGCATTCTCTTCCTCGACAAGAAGAACCGGCTGATCTCAGACGAAGTTCAAGGGCATGGAACGGTCGACCACACGCCGGTCTACGTGCGCGAAGTGGTGAGGCGGGCGCTCGAGCTGTCGGCGTCGGCGATCATCCTGGTGCACAACCACCCGTCGGGAGACACAACGCCCTCGCGCGCCGACATCGACATGACCAAGCTGATCGTCGAAGCGGCGCGCCCGCTGGGTGTCGTCGTTCACGACCACATCATCGTTGGCCGCGACGGGCATTCGAGCTTCCGCGGCCTGCGGCTGATCTGAGAAAAAATCGCGGGGGGCCTCAGTGCAACCGCGCCTGTTCATCCGGCCGCACGCTGCCCCGAGCGGCGGGCACCGACCGTCCGCTCTCCGCCTGGAGATGATCGAAACCCTCGTCGATCGCCCGCATCTCTGACGCGACGTCGTGCAGGCGCGCGGTGATGCGCGAGATGAAGTGCTCGGCGAGCGCGGGATCGGCCGCCATCTGCTCCAGCATCTCCTCGCGCGAAAAGCGGAGCGCCCGCACCGGGGTTGCAGCCACCACAGTCGCGGACGAGCTCGTCTCGACGAGCATTCCCATTTCCCCGATCAGCGTGCCGGGCGGAAGCGATTCGGCGCTGGCGACGCCCGGGCCGGCAACGCGGCGAGCCTCGCCGGAAACGATCAGAATGGCGCCCTCGGCCGGAGCATCGAGCATGGCGATGGTGTCGCCCGGCTTGAAAACGATCCTCTCCGCGCGACGTGCGATCTCATTGACCTGGGCGTTGGTGAGGCCCTGGAAGAGCGCGACTTGCAGCAGCGGCTGGACGATGGAGGCGATGGCCATGGAGCGTCGGATCCCGGTTCGAAACGGCGGATGATGAACGCGACACGACGCAGGAACTGGAAAGCAAAGGGTGAGCCGCGACTGGTGACACTGATTCGCGGCGAACTTGGGCCGCACCTCATCGGGTGTCCGTGCGGAGCAGCTACGGACCAAACGTCCGCTGATTCGAGTTTCCGGGTCCAGGGGGGTGTGGAGGGGCGGTGGAGGACGTGGGGACGAAAGCGGCGCAATCGCCAGTGCACGTCCGACAGCCTTACGCCCGACGCTCGACAACACCGAACGGTCAGGGAACCTAAAATGCGGTTCTGAGCGTCGGATGGCGCTCGGGCGGGCCGGACCACGAACGCCAACGCCAACGCGGAAAGAAACATTCCCCCGCCGGGCCGTCATGGCCGGCGCCGCCCCTCATGGGCGGTGACGACGCGCGTCGATGCGCGGCCGGGGACTAGAATTCGAATCTGGCGACGCCCGGCCCGGCGAGGGGTTCCCGCGCCAGCCCCCTCGCCGATCAACCGGCTTCCTTGGGCGTCATCTGTCCAAGCTGGAGAACGATCGTGTTGAGCAGGCCGATGAAGCGCTCGCGGTCCTCGCCAGAAAGTGTGGCGATGATCGCCGCATCCACATCGCGCGCGATTGGCTCGACGGCCTTGAGCAGCCGCCAGCCATCTTCGGACAGCTTGACCGCGTAGGCGCGCGCGTCTTCCCGCGTGCGGCGGCGCTGGATAAGACCCTTCTTGAGCATGCGGCGAACGATATCCGCCAGCGTCGAGCGGTCGATGCCCGTCTTGTCGACAAGCTGGGTCTGACTGAGCCCTTCGTTACCGGCGACCGTCAGCAAAACGGCGTATTGCCTGGGCGTGAGGTCGCTCTCGCCCATCTTGCTCTGGAAAATATCGCCAGCAAACTGCCCAGCGCGGTGCAGCAGATGAATTGGCGAATCCTCGAGCGCAGACGATACTACACCGTGGGCGGCGGCTTTGGACGCCTTCCTGAGTTTCGAGGCTTTCATAATGATCCGATCGATCGCTGGCCGCGCAATGGCCCACTGAACACCTATCGTCAATCATGAGAAAATACGATTGGGCGGGGCACGTCCAGAGCAAATCTTACGAATAATTACCCAATTGTTTAGAGAAAAGAGTAATTCCGGTGCTGTGCTGACTTTTCGAATGCGAATGATCCGTGTAGCTACTCATTGCCTTCTTGCGATCCGGAACCCGAAATATTTCCCGATAGATCGTGTTTCTTCAGAACCCCGACCTGCGCGATCGCAAATACCATTGTCAGCGGCATGATGCCGAACGTCTTGAACGCGACCCAGCCATCGGTCGAGAAATTCCGCCAGACGATCTCGTTGAGCACCGCCAGGGCGATGAAGAAGCAGCCCCAGCGGATGGTGAGCTGGCGCCAGCCCTCGGCGGTGAGATGAAAGACATCGCCGAAGACATGGCGCAGGAGCGAGTGGCCGAGCGCGGCGCCGCCGAGCAGAATCGCGGCGAACAGCCCGTTCACGATGGTCGGCTTCAGCTTGATGAAATGATCGTCCTGCAGCCAGATCGTCAAACCGCCAAACACGATGACGAACACCGCCGTCACAAGCGGCATCACCGCGATGCGGCCGAGAAGCAGCCGCGAGGCGACGAGCGCGATCACCGTCGCGACCATGAAGGCCCGCGTGGCGTCGAAGATGCCGTAGGACGAGTTGGTGAGAAAGAAGATGACCAGCGGCCCCATCTCGAGCGCCAGTTTCAGGATCTGGCGCCCGGCAGTCTCGGGCTTCGCGCCACTGGTGTTGTCTTCGGTGTTCATCGCCCCGCTCGTCCCGACTGAATTGATGAATCCGACCGCTGTCGCCCGTGTGTGCCCGCGCCCGGCGGCGTCAGTGGTGGGGCTTATGAGGTGGCTCGTCGGCAATATGGCTGGTCGGCCGCGTGGCGATGGCGAGCGCCAGGGCGTCAGCGCGCAGCGCCTCCTCCTCGGTGATGCGATACTTGTGCATCAGCCGCGTCAGCAGCCAGGCGTAGATTCCAGATGCCGGCATGATGATGGCGATCTTGAACAGGATCCAGACGTTCACCCCGTCCATCTGGTAGCCGAACAGGTTGTACATCTGGTTGTCCTTGAAGGTCAGCCGGACGAACTCGTTGGCAACCGCCGTCAGCACGAAGAACCAGGCAAAGCTCCAGGTGAAGCGGTCCCAGCCTTCCTTCGTGTAATGGAACGTCTTCTCGAACACGTATTTGAAGAAGTTGCGGTTGAGCCAGAGGCCGACGAACAGGAAGCCGGCGAACATGGCGTTGAAGATCGTCACCTTGATCTGCACCCACATCGGATCGTGGGTGATGAGCGTCAACGCGCCGAAGGCGAGCGTCACGGATGACGCGATCACCGGGAAGGCCGGCAGGCGCTTCAACACGAGGCGCATGACGACGATGGCGATCACCGTGGTGATCAGCAGCGCCCAGGTTCCGGCCGCGATACCGTAGGCGGCGTTGACCACGAACATCGTGATGAGCGGGCCGAACTCGCTCGCGATGTTGACGGTCTGCTCGGCATTGAAGGGATAGAAATTGCGAATGCGGGAAATCAAACCCGTTTGCTCCTCGCCCTGATGCCTGCTCTTGGCTTGTTCGGTTAGCGGTCGGCTCTCGTTCATGGGTGCATCCAGGCTCATTGCAGGTCGGCGATGGCACGCGCGAACGCCGCGGCCTCGAAGGGTTGCATATCGTCGATTCCCTCGCCGACGCCGATGGCATGGACCGGGAGCTTAAATTTATCGGCGATGGCGACGATGATGCCGCCGCGCGCCGTTCCATCCAGTTTGGTCAGCACGAGACCGGTGACGCCGGCCCGCTGCCCGAACACTTCCACCTGCTTGAGGGCGCTCTGCCCCGTGGTCGCGTCGAGCACCAGGAGCACGTCGTGCGGAGCCGCCGGGTCGACCTTGCGCAGCACGCGGACCACCTTCTCCAGCTCTTCCATCAACCCCGCCTTGTTTTCCAGCCGGCCGGCGGTGTCGATCAGAAGCACGTCATATCGACCGGCCTGCGCCTCTTTCAAGGCATCGAACGCGAGGCCGGCCGCATCGGCCCCCACGGCTCGGCTCACCACCCGCGTTCCGCTGCGCTCGCCCCACACCTTGAGTTGGTCGATCGCCGCCGCGCGGAACGTGTCGCCCGCCGCCAGCATCACGGTGCGGCCCTCGCGCAGGAACCTCTGTGCCAATTTGCCGATCGTCGTCGTCTTGCCGGCGCCGTTGACGCCGACCATGAGGATGACGTGCGGCTTGTGGGCCGGATCGATCACCAGGGGGCGGGCCACGGGCTCGAGCACGCGCTCCACCTCGTCGGCGAGCACCCGGCGGATGTCGTCCGGCGAAATACCCTTGTCGAACCGCCCGCTCGAGAGCGTGCCGATGATACGCGTCGCTGTTTCCACACCGAGATCCGCCTGGATCAAGAGATCCTCGAAGTCGTCGAGTGTCTCAGCGTCGAGCTTCCGTTTCGTGAACAGCCCGGTGATGCCGGACGATAGTTTCGACGAGGTCTTCGTCAGGCCGGACTTGAGCCTGGAAAGCCACGAGGTTTTCGCTTCCTTGACGGGGGGCTGTACCTCGGGCGCAGTTGCATCGGCCAGTGGCGCAGGCGGGGAAGCTGCCACATTTTCCCCGGTTGCAGGCGCATCCGGCTCGGCGGGAGCCACCGGGCGCTCCGGCACCTCCGGCGCCGCCACCTGCTCGGCCGTAGAGCGCTCGGCGACATCGGCCAAGTCGCCAGCGGGTTGTTCGTCGCCGTGCTTGTCGTCGACCGGCGCGTGATCTCGCATCTCTTGCGCAGGCTCGGAAGGATTCGACCCGAACAGACGGGAGAACAGGCCTTTCTTGCGTTGTGGCTCGCTCACGCCGCCACCTCCGCGTCGAGCCGCTTGCCGTCGCTGCGGCGAATGTGTGCCGGCACGATACCGCCGACCTTCTGCGGCCGATCGACCGTCACTTCGACGAACTGCGGCGTGCGCCCGACGTTCTCGCGTTCCATCAAGATTTCAGTCCTCGTACCGCATTGCGTTGCGAGATAACCGGCGAGGCGCGCCTCACCGAGCGCCCGCAGCTCGGCAGCGCGCGCCTTCACCGCCGCGCGGTCGACCTGGGGCATTCGCGCCGCCGGCGTACCCTTGCGCGGCGAATAGGGAAAGACGTGCAGGAACGTCAGACCGCAAGCTTCGACGATGTCGCGGGTGGCGGCGAACATGGCGTCTGTCTCGGTTGGAAAGCCGGCGATGAGGTCCGCGCCGAGCACGACGTCGGGCCGCAGGCGGCGGACCTCCGCGGCGAACGCGATCGCGTCGGCCCGGGAATGGCGCCGCTTCATGCGCTTCAGGATCATGTCGTCGCCGGATTGCATCGACAGATGGAGATGCGGCATCAGCCGCTCCTCCTCGGCGAGCGCGCGCAGCAAGTCGCCATCGGCCTCGACCTGATCGATCGACGACAACCTGAGCCGCTTCAACTCCGGAACATGCTTCAAGACCTGACGAACCAGACGACCGAAGCTCGGCGCGCCGGGCAGATCGGCGCCATAGGAGGTCACGTCGACGCCGGTCAGCACGACTTCGTTGTAGCCCCGCTCGGCGAGGCGGCGGATCTCCGTCACCACGTCGCCCGCCGGAACCGACCGCGACGGACCGCGCCCGAACGGGATGATGCAGAACGTGCAGCGATGATCGCAGCCGTTCTGCACCTGCACGTAGGCGCGGGCGCGGCTGCCGAAGCCGCCGATCATGTGGCTGGCGGTCTCGGTGACGCTCATGATGTCGTTGACCGCCACCCGCGGCGTTTTCTCGACCGCCAGCGCGCGGAAGGTCTTCGCCTCGAGCTTCTCGGCATTGCCGATGACGTGGTCCACCTCGGCGAGCGCGGCGAAACGTTCGGGCTCGATCTGCGCCGCGCATCCGGTGACGATGATGCGCGCCTCGGGCTGCTCCCGGCGCAGCCGGCGGATCGTCTGCTGGGCTTGACGGACGGCTTCTGCCGTCACCGCGCAGGTGTTGACGATGACGGCGCGGGCGAGCCCCGCCTCGAGGGCGTGCCGGCGCATCACCTCGGACTCGTAGGCATTGAGCCGGCAGCCGAGCGTGACGATCGTCGGCCCTTCGCCGGTCGAACCGCACACCTCGGCGCCCGCGCTCTCGCCGCAGTCCCCCGCGACGTGACCTCGGCCGGTGGCGATGCCGCCATCAGCCTCCTGTGCAGCGCTGCCGAAGGTGTCATGCATGGTGTTCGCTGGTCATCCTGCTCGAGTTGCCAAGCGCCTGTCAGACGGTGGCCGGGACCAGCCCGTCCCGCTTCAATTGCCCCTTGAACTCGAGTTCTGCAGGGCCGGTCATCATGATGCGATCCTCGGGCGTCCACTCGATGACGAGAACGCCGCCCGGAAGCGTCACAGAGACCTTCCGCTCGGTCAACCGCTTGCGCATGGCGCAGACGGCGGCGGCGCAGGCCGCGGTGCCGCAAGCCCGGGTCAAGCCCGCGCCGCGCTCCCACGTGCGGATGCGCATCGAGGTGCGCGACGTCACCTGAGCGATGGAGATATTGGCACGCTCGGGGAAAATCGGGTGGTTCTCAAGAAGCGGGCCGACGCGGCCGAGATCGATGCTGTCGACGTCGTCCACCCAGAACACGGCGTGCGGATTACCGACGTTGACGACGGAAGGAGAATGCAGAACGGGCCTGTCGATCGGCCCTGCCTGCAACTCGATCTGCCGCGTATCGTGGAACGGCTCGGCGAGCGGAATGTCCTGCCAGCCGAACCGGGGCCTGCCCATGTCCACTGTGATGGTGTCGATGCCGCCGACGTCGGCCGCCAGCGACCCTGCGTCCGTATCGATCGTCACGTGGCGCCGCCCCGTTTCGTCCGCCAGCAGCCAGGCGACGCAGCGCGTGGCGTTGCCGCACGCCGAAACCTCCGAGCCGTCCGCATTCAGAATGCGCATCCGGACGTCGGCATCGGGCGAGGGCTCGAGCACGATCACCTGGTCGCAGCCGATACCCGCGGCGCGGTCGGCGAGATGACGCGCTTCCTCTGCCCCGATATGCACGGGCCGGTCGCGACCATCGACGACGACGAAATCGTTGCCGAGGCCGTTCATCTTGACGAACGGTATGGTGAGCGGGCTTGTCATGCGCCCATATATGGCGAGGCGTCCCCAAAACTCAATTCACCGTTTTGATCGCCGGGGCCGATCTACCATGCGGGAAAGCCGGGGACGGAGGAGTTCAGCCATATGCCGCACACGGCCGCCCCCCATGCCGCCATCGCCCCATCGCCGTGGGTCCTGCGCCATTTGGGCGGCGTCCGGGCTGGCGGAACGGTGCTGGATGTGGCCTGCGGCGGTGGGCGCCACCTGCGGGCAGCCCTGTCGGCCGGGTTCCGCGTGGTCGGCATCGACCGGGATCTCGCGGGCTGCTGCGACCTCGTGGAAACGCCGGGCGTCCGGCTGATTGCCGCTGACCTCGAGTCCGGCGTCCCGTTTCCACTTTCCGGCACCTGTTTCGAGGGCGTCGTCGTCACCAATTATCTCTGGCGGCCCATTCTCCCGGACATCGTCGGGGCCGTCGCCGAGGACGGAGTGCTGATCTACGAGACGTTTGCCCTCGGACATCAGGGCCGGCCGAGCCGCCCGGAATTCCTGCTGCGCCCTGGCGAACTCGTCGAGGCCGCGGCTGGGCGCTTGGTGGTCATGGCCTTCGAGCATGTGCGGTCCGGGGAACCGTTCCGCGTGGTTCAACGTATCGTTGCCGTCGGACCCAGGCATCCTTGGCTGAGCTTGCCGCCAGCGGCGGGCTGACGCGCCAACTGCAACGGGTTTTTATCAACGCTACGAACGAGTTGGTGGCAGAGCATTGCACCTGGACCTTCGCCTTGAACGCGCGGGCGTTCAGGTTGCGCGAAGGGAACAGGATTGATGACGTCGATCACCGGCCGGCACGGCATGCGCAACCCGCGAACGGTATTTCTGGCGATTTTGCTCCTCGCAGCCGTCGCCGGATGGGCGCTCGTCTCACGCGCCGCGCAGACCGACGCACCGCCCGCGACCCTCACAGCGATCAAAGTAGAAGCGGTCGCCGAGGGCCTCGAAAACCCGTGGGGCCTGCAGTTCCTTCCCGACGGGCGGCTGTTGGTGACCGAGCGACCGGGGCGCATCCGCATCGTCTCCCCTGAAGGCAAGGTTTCGGAGCCGGTTTCCGGCGTTCCGGCCGTTCACGCGCGCGGCCAGGGCGGCCTTCTCGATATCCGCCTCGCGCCTGATTTTTCCTCCTCCGGGACGGTATTTTTCTCCTTTTCGGAGCCGCGCGGCGAAGGCACCAGCGCGACCGCGGTGGCGCGCGCGAAGCTGACCCTCGATGACAAGGGTGGCGGAGCCCTGAGCGACGTTCGAGTGATTTTCAAACAGCAGCCGGCGCGCCCGACCAGCCACCATTACGGCTCCCGCATCGTGCCGGCGCCCGACGGTACGCTGTTCGTCACCACCGGCGACCGCGGCGACGGCGATATGGCGCAACGCCCAGACACCCACATCGGCAAGGTCCTGCGCATCGCCCCCGATGGCTCGGCCCCCGCAGACAATCCCAAGCTCCAGGGATGGCTGCCCGA
The DNA here is from genome assembly GCA_937873575.1 of uncultured Hyphomicrobiaceae bacterium. Taxonomy (GTDB): domain Bacteria; phylum Pseudomonadota; class Alphaproteobacteria; order Rhizobiales; family Hyphomicrobiaceae; genus JAEUMD01. Next base: position 12,772 of record CALMPK010000108.1, on the reverse strand, counting down.
GATCTGGTCGCTCGGACACCGCAACATGCAAGGTGCGGCGATCGATCCGACGACCGGGCAGCTTTGGACCGTCGAACACGGCGCGCGTGGCGGCGACGAACTCAATCACCCGCAGGCCGGCAAAAACTACGGCTGGCCCATCATCAGCTATGGCCGCCACTACACCGGCTTCAAGATCGGCGAGGGCACGGCGAAGGACGGCCTCGAGCAACCCGTCTACTATTGGGACCCCTCGATCGCGACGTCCGGCCTCGCGTTCGTGACGAGCGACCGCTTCCGCGGGTGGAAGGGCAGTGTGCTGGTCGGCGGGCTTGCAGGCGCGCGCATCTCTCGCTTGACACTCGAGGGAGGAAAAATCGCGTCCGAGGAAACGCTGATCGCCGACGAGGGGCATCGTATCCGCGACGTGCGCGAAGCTCCGGATGGCGCCATCTACGCGCTGGTCGACGAAGCCCGAGGCTCAATTCTCAAGATCACGCCCGCCGCGAAGTGAACTGGATCGAGTGATCTAGGTCGCCCGACCCTGATTGCCACGCCCCGCCGCTTCCGACATTATTCCCCCAAAAGCAAAACGGTTTGAGACGGGGGAAGCGGGAATGGCGGGAGAAACCACGGCAGGTGTGACGGGCCAACCGGTCGATACGAGTGGTGCGCCCCCGCGGAGAAAGTCGGACTGGCCGGACGTGAACAAGCTCGCCGTCTCCGACATCGTCGAAGCGCTCGCTTTGGGATTGAACGACTTCCGTGCCGCCCCCCGCTACGGCCTCTTCTTCGGTGGCATCTACGCGCTCGGCGGACTGATCATCACAGTCCTGCTGCTGTTCTATGATCTGCCCTTCCTGGTTTACCCATTGGCCATGGGCTTCGTGCTCATCGCGCCGTTCGTGGCGACCGGCCTGTACGACGTCAGCCGCAAGCTGCTTCGGGGCGAGCCCTTGACGTGGGGTGGCGTGTTCGGCTCCGTCATCGGCGCGAGCGGCCGCGACATGGGCTGGATGGCGCTCGTCACCGCGTTCACCCTCATCATCTGGATGGACATCGCCGCCCTTCTGTTCTTCGGATTCTTCGGCGGCCAGGGCATCGCGACACCGGACCTCTCGGCGCTGCTGCGCGAGATCGTTTCGACGCCGGCGGGCCTGTTGTTCCTCGCCATCGGCAATACGGTCGGCGCAATCATCGCGCTGTTCGTGTTCTCGTTCACCGCCATCTCGTTTCCGATGCTCTACGATCGCGACATCGATTTCGTCACTGCGATGGTGACGAGTGTGCGCACGGTGACGGGCAATTTCCGCCCCATGCTGCTGTGGGGCTTCATCATCGCCGGATTGATGGTGATCTCGATCCTGTCCGGCTTCATTGCGTTCTTCGTCGTGCTGCCCGTGCTCGGCCACGCGACATTCCACCTCTACCGACGCGCTGTCGCACCCGCGGCAGCGGCGAGCGGATCGTAAGTTCCTTGGCATGTTTCAACGGATGAGGGTGTCATGTTTCGGTCCGCCTTACTCGGCTGCCTTGCCCTTTCGATGCTGGTTTCGCCTGCAATGGCCCGTACCGATTGCGATCGGTTCGCCAAGGACAATGTGACGGGCACCATTACCGAGACCAAGGTCTGGAAAGATACGAACGGGAAGCCGACGACCTTCCTATTCCGCATCAAGCAGACCGGCGGCAAGTGCAACGTCGAGCACATCGAGGGGCCGGATAATTCGAAATGCAAATTGGGCGCATCCGTCAAAGCATCCGGATGGGCTTCATACGGCGCTTTCGGCAACAAGCCCGACGATTTCGCTCCGATGCTGCACGCGACCAAGATGACGTGCAAATAGGCACGCTGGGGCGCTATGTGATCAGACGGAGCCGCGAGCGGTTCCCCTGACCGGTTGCAAGCGCTCTATCCTTCAGCTTCGAGAGCATCTTTATCCGACCGATCTATCGGCTTCGCAGTTGTATTGCGCGGCCTTGGCCGCGCTCGTTGCGCAGACGGTGGCGCAGCGGGGTCAGGTGAATCGGGCGAGCAGCTCGTCGATGGCCGCGACCTGCTCCGGACGGTTGGCGACGAATTCGACGCCGACGACACCGTTGTTCTCGCCGTCGTGACGAAGCTCGCAGTCGACGGCGTGCGTCATGCCGTCGAAGGTCAATTGGAAGCGATGCGTGAGCGGCGCGGCCTCCGATAGCGTCAGGCTCGCACCACCGCGGGAATAGTTCGTCATGATGCACGATACGCGCGTGTGCCGGTTGGGATGCACCCAGCCGTGTACCCGACAAGAGCGCCTGCCGAACCGCCGCCGTTCGTTCGTGGAGACCTGGAGCATTTGATACCGCCTCTCTTTTCGAACTCCCGTGTCGAAAGGGCGAGCGTGCTCCGCAACTCCTTAATTCCGGATTTACATTTGACGGTTGAGCGCTTGTGCCGCGGGCGGCGGCAGCCGACTACGGTCCCGTGGCCCCGTCGAACTCGTCGAGCAGGTGGCTGGTCCCGTAGAGGCGCGACATGCGGCGGTGGCACGCCCGCGACAGCGCAGGAGCCTCCGGCGCGTGGGTCGGCCTTCGCGGCCAGAGCCAGCCGAGCCAGCCTGTCTCTCGGGAAAGGCCCGCACCCACCGTGGCGAGGCGAGTGGATGCATCGTTGACGTCGACCGCGGACACCGTCATCCCGTTATCCTTGTGCAACCGGATCGGGAAGCAGCCTCACACGCTCCCTCTAAGATAGAGGAAGCATGGAAAACACAATCATAGGTTTATTTTCCATGGATTTGCGATCGCCTGCATCGAGAACATTGGCCGACCAGGAGGTGACGGACCGGAAGCGGGGCCCCTGATCTGGTGGACACGCCCTATTCGGCCGGCGTGATCCAAAGCACCGCCCAGCCCTTCGCCGGCTCCAGAAGGCGGATCAAGTTGCGCGCGGCATCGCCCCCTTTGGCCTGCGGCAGAGCGTCGAGTATGCCGGCGTCCTGCACCTCGAGCTCAGGCGGACAGGGATCGAGCGTCCGGGCGGTAACGGCGAGCCCTTCGACCGCGAGCTTGCCGTCCACGATCCGGTAGCGGCCGGCGAAAGCTCGGCACCCGGTTGCGCCGGTAACGGCCCCGTCCTTGAACTCGACCGTCGCCCCGGAGCCCGACACGACGCTGTACAACCCGCCGTCCTTTAGGAACGAAACGATCTTGTGCCTCTGACCTTCGAGCGCAGCGTTACCCACGCGCCGCAAGGTGGCGAGCTCCGTGCCGCCGTCGCCGGCCAGCACCAACGTTTCCCCATCGATCCGGAAGGTGCGCGTGGCGGCGAACGCCTCGATCAACTGGCGCTCCCGCTCGAGAGCGATGCCGTGACAGCCGCGCCGTGTCATGCGGCCGAGGGTGATCTTCAACCCACCGGCACCTGACTGCACGAAGCTGCCGCCGAAGTGGTTGCAGGCCGTGGCGCCCGCGATCTCGCCCGCCTCGAACGAGATGTCGCCGCCCGGCTCGGCGGCCTTGCCGCCCAGTGTCGCCACCGCCCAGCGCGTCGCCAGCGGATCATCGGCGGCGGACAGCTTTCCAGCAAAACCGGTCACGAGGAGCAGATAGACGAGTGTGCAGCTCGTCAGGGCGTGGCGCAAAGTTCATTCCTCCTTCGCCAGGGCGTCCGGGTATGCGTTGGTAGCGTTGACACTTTGGTCCCGAGAGAGCAAGTCAGAGGCTGCCGTCGTGGTATTGTTGCGCCGCGAGAGCACCCGCTCCCCGCACGAACGACGCATCCGGCTTGCCGGTTATCGAACCAATCAACGGACGGTTTGCGAGATGGTCCAGCTGACACTCCCGAAGAACTCGACCTACAAGACCGGCAAGACGTGGAACAAGCCGACCGGCAAGGGAAAATGGAAGGAGTTCCGCATCTATCGCTGGAACCCTGACACCGGCGAAAACCCGCGCATCGACAGCTACCACCTCAATCTCGACGAATGCGGGCCGATGGTTCTCGACGCGCTTCTCAAGATCAAGAACGAGATCGACCCCTCGCTCACCTTCCGCCGCTCGTGCCGCGAGGGCATCTGCGGCTCGTGCTCCATGAATATCGACGGCACCAACACGCTCGCCTGCCTCAAGGCGATCGAGGACATCTCCGGCGCCGTCAAGATCTACCCGCTGCCCCACATGAGCGTCATCAAGGACCTCGTGCCGGACATGACGAACTTCTACGCCCAGCACCGCTCCATCGAGCCCTGGCTGAAGACCGATACGCCCGCCCCGCCGAAGGAATGGAAGCAGTCTCGCGAGGACCGCGAGAAGCTCGATGGCCTCTACGAGTGCATCCTGTGTGCGTGCTGCTCGACCTCGTGCCCGAGCTACTGGTGGAACTCGGACCGCTACCTCGGCCCGGCCATCCTGCTGCAGGCCTACCGCTGGGTGATCGACAGCCGCGACGAGGCGACCGGAGAGCGGCTCGACAACCTCGAGGACCCGTTCCGCCTCTTCCGCTGCCACACCATCATGAACTGCGCGAAAGCCTGCCCCAAGGGCCTCTCGCCCGCCAAGGCCATCGCCGAGCTGAAGAAGCTGATGGTCGAGCGCCGCGTCTGAGCGGCAGGCGCCCGGTTTCAGAGATCCGATGAGACACGATGCGGCGGGCCAATTGGTCCGCCGCTTTCGTTTCAACCCTCCGCCTTGAACGGGCGCGAGAGCAGCGCGGCGATGGCATCGTCGACGCTGGCGCGGCCTTCGACGATCGCGTGCACCGCCTCCGCGATCGGCATCTCGATGCGCCGCTCACGCGCCAGCCGCACCACGGCCGCGGCGGTCCAGACGCCCTCGGTGACGGCGCGGCGCGCGCCGAGAATTTCCTCGATCGAGCGGCCTTCGCCGAGCGCGCGCCCGAGGCTCATGTTGCGCGATTGCGGACTGCCGCAGGTGAGGATCAGATCGCCGAGGCCCGAAACCCCCAGCAGCTTTCCGGGCTCCGCGCCGAACGAAGCGCCGAACCGCCGCAACTCGGAGAACCCGCGCGCGACGAGGGCCGCGTGGGCGCTGGCGCCAAGGCCCTTGCCGGCGACGATGCCGGCGGCGATGGCGAGCACGTTCTTCACCGCGCCGCCGATCTCGACGCCGATGCGATCTCGCGTCCAGTAGAGGCGGAACTGGCGATAGCCGATGCCCTCCGCGAGCACGCGGCCGAAATCCTCGCGCTCGGTGGCGATGGTGAGAGCGGTCGGCAACCCGCGCGCCACGTCGGCCGCGAAGCTCGGGCCCGAGAGTACGGCGAGCGTCGCATCCGGCAGGGCGTCCGCCAGCACTTCGCCCATGAGCTTGCCCGTCGCCTGCTCGATGCCCTTGGCACAGTTGACGACGATCTGGCCCGGCTTCAGCAACGGCCTGAGCGCAGCCGAGACCGCGCGGACGTGCTGGGCCGGCGCAACCATGAGAATGGCGTCCGACGCCGCGATGCCCGCGAGGTCGCTCGTCGCTACCAGCCGGTCGTCGAGCGGTATGCCGGGGAGGAAGCCCGAGTTGACGTGGCGCTGGTTGATGTCGGACACGACATCCGCCTCGCGCGCCCATAGCGTTACGCGACGGCCTGCGAGCCGCAACGTCTGCGCCAGTGCCGTGCCCCAGGCGCCGCCACCGATGACGCCGACGCTCTCGAGCTGCATGATGCCCCCTTCACTTGAAAATTCGCGGCCATGCGACCGTCCGCGCCGCGCCCTTGGGCATCGTGCCACCGCGCCGCAAAACCTCGGCGACGGACTGGAAAAGACGCCCTCGACATTCGATCTTCGTGCGCGTTCGAGCGGTCAGCGAAGCCGCTTGAGGTTCTCTGATCGGTTAGCGCTCTACCACGTTCTGTTGCGGAGGCAATGGCCCGCATGTGAGAGCACCGGCCGGCGTGCTTGACGCGAGGGCATCACGCGGCAGCGGCCGCGCCCCGCTCAGGCACTCGCCGGCGTTCCGGGGTGCACCTCGGCACCGGACGCGGCGGCGCTGGTCGCGTCCGCCGGCTCGGGGGCCACGACCCGGCGATAGAGATGCCACGTCGCATGCCCGAGCACCGGCAGCGTGACGATGAGCCCGACGAACATCGGCAAGGCCGAGACCAGCAGCGTCATGACGATGACAGCCGCCCAGCCGATCATCGGCACCGGACTGGCGGCGACAGCGCGCACGCTCGTAATCATGGCGGTGACGAGATCGACGTCGCGTTCGAGAACGAGCGGAAACGACACGACGGTGATGCTGAAAAGAAAGAGCGAGATCGCCGCGCCGACAATGTTGCCGATGCCGAGGAACAGCAGGCCCTCGTTGCTCGTGAGGATCATGGTGAGAAACTCACGCAGGCTGGCGTCCGTGCCGCTCATGCCGAGGAACAGCGCCATCAGGAAGCGCACCTGGTACATCCACATGATGAAGACGAAGAGCGTGACGAAGCCCATCCACCGCACTTCGCTCCGGTTCATCACCGCGTTCCAGATGAAGCCTAGGCTCGGCGCCGGGCGACCCTGCTCGAGCTCCCGGCTGACGACATAGAGACCCGTAGCGAGGTGCGGCGCGATGATCGCGAAGCCGGCGGCGAGGGGATAGGCCAGATAGATCATCTTGAGCGCGGTGAGACTCATAACGATGAGCACCCCGCCCGCCGCCACCAGCACGCCGAGCATGAGCCCGTAGCGTGGCGCGGCCTGGAAATCCCTGAGCCCCTTGGCCAGGGACTCGACGATATCGGTGTGGGTGATCGGGAGCACGACAGGATCGCGCTTGCCGGAAATCGAGCTCGCCATGGGCCGGATCGCCAAAATCGCTGAACGGTTGATCGAAGCGGACGGCCAGACGCCGGCGGCCGCAAGGTGCGACATTCTGGCACGGCACGGGCATCGCTTGGAAGAGCAGCACTGATCCCGGCCGGCGCTTACGCCTTTGCGCCCTTGAGCCCGTCGCCGCCGAGGGCCGGGACGGCTTCGCTATCGAGCGGCCAGCGCGGGCGGGCGGGAGCGTCCGCGGTGCCCTCCAGACCGCGCGCCAGACGTTCCGCTCCAGTCCAGGCGATCATGGCCGCATTATCTCCGCAGAGAGCCAGGGGCGGCGCATGGAAGGTGAATCCGCGGGCGGCGGCGAGCCGCGTCAACGCACCCCGGATCGCCTGATTTGCCGCGACGCCGCCGGCCACGACCAGCGCGCGGTCGCCCGATCCTGCACCCGACGTTTCAAGCGCCGGCTCGGCGAGCGCCATGGCCCGCGCGGTGCGGTCCACCACCGTCTCCACGACCGCCATCTGGAACGAGGCGCAGAGATCGGCGACGTCGCGATCAGTGAGGGGCGCGGCGGCGAGGGCCTGCTGACGGACGGCCGTCTTGAGACCCGCGAACGAGAAGTGCGGCTCCGGCCGGCCGAGCATCGGCCGCGGCAGCGCGAAACGGGCAGCATCGCCCGCCACGGCGGCGCGTTCGACCGAGGGGCCACCGGGCATCGCGAGCCCCAGCAGCTTGGCGGTCTTGTCGAACGCCTCGCCGAGCGCATCGTCGATGGTGCTGCCGAGCCGGCGGTAGCGGCCGACATCCTCCACGAGCAGGAGTTGCGTATGCCCCCCAGATACGAGCAGCAGCAGATAGGGGGGAGCGAGCCCGTCGGTCAGGCCGGCGGTCAATGCGTGCGCCTCGAGGTGGTTGACCGCGATCAGCGGCTTGCCGAGCGCGAGGGCGAGCGCCTTTCCCGTGACGAGCCCGACGATGAGCCCGCCGATCAGCCCCGGCCCGGCGGTCGCGGCAATGGCATCGACGTCCGCGAGGCCCAAGCCCGCCGCTGCGAGCGCTTCCGAGATCAATGTATCGAGGCATTCGACATGGGCGCGCGCGGCGATCTCCGGTACGACGCCGCCGAACGCCCGGTGCTGCTCCCATTGCGAACGCACGACATTCGCCAGGATGCGGCCGCGCCCGTCGGGAGAACGCGCGACGATTGCCGCCGCCGTCTCGTCGCAGCTCGTCTCGATGCCGAGAACCACGGTCTCGCGCGACGGTGATGTGAGGCTGGCGGACATCTGCGCTATCTTGGCCCCGTTCCTGAGCATTTGCGTTCCGCGGCGGCAATGGTCATTAATGGCGCCGCCTTCGCAACCTCCTGCCGGGAGCGCGGTTTACGTCATCGCGCCGCGCGATACAGCGCCTCGGGACACACCCGGTCCTGCGCCTCCCGACCGCCTAGCACCTGGAGCCATTCGCTTGCAAGCCAACGTCATCCGCATCGGCACCCGCGGCTCGCCGCTGGCCCTCGCGCAGGCCTACGAGGTCCGCGACCGTCTGATGCGGGCCCATGGCCTCCCCGAGGCATCGTTCGAGATCGTCGTCATCAAGACCGCGGGCGACCGCATCCTCGACCGGCCGCTGGCCGAGGTCGGCGGCAAGGGCCTCTTCACGAAAGAGATCGAGGACGCGCTGCTGACGCGCGAGGTCGATCTCGCCGTCCATTCCATGAAGGACATGCAGACGGAGCTGCCCGAGGGCCTCGTGATCGGCGCGACCTTGCCGCGAGAGGACGTCCGCGACGCATTCATCAGCCTCGACTATCGCTCGCTCGCCGAGCTGCCACAAGGCGCCGTAGTGGGCACGTCCTCGCTGCGGCGTCAGGCGCAGGTGCGGCGGCTGCGCCCCGACCTCGAGGTTGTCGGCTTTCGTGGCAATGTACAGACGCGACTGAAGAAGCTCCGCGACGGGGTGGCAACGGCGACGTTTCTCGCCTGCGCAGGTTTGAACCGGCTCGGGCTCTCCGACCAGATCGCCCGCGCCATCCCGACAAATGAGATGCTGCCGGCGGTGGCGCAAGCGGCCATCGGCATCGAGATCCGCGAGGGCGATACGGCGACCGCTGCCCTCATCGCACCGCTGAACGACCCGGATACGGCCATTTGCGTTGCGGCGGAGCGCGCGTTTCTGCGCAAGCTCGAAGGCTCGTGCCGCACGCCGATCGCCGGTCTCGCCACGCTCGAGAATGGCCGCCTCCTGTTCCTGGGCGAGATCCTGACGCCGGACGGGCGCGTCTCTCACGCCACCGAGCGCAGCGGACCGGCGAGCGACGCCGCGCTGCTCGGAAACTCGGCCGCCGAGGAGCTGCTCGGACGTGCCGGTCCCGGCTTCTTCACGACCGCGGGATGAGCCTTCTGCGATGCATCTGCTGATTACGCGCCCCGAGCCCGACGCCACCGAAATGCGCGAGGCGCTCGTGCACGAGGGGCATTCAGCCGACATTTCGCCGTTGCTCGAAATCGAGCTGCTACCGCCGCCACGGGAAGTTTTCGACGGCATCGGCGGCTTGGTCGTCACCAGCCGCAATGGCCTGAGAGCCCTGGCGACGAGCCCGGTGCTGAAGGAGCTGCTCGGGCGGCCCTTGTTCGTCGTCGGCACCGGCACCGCGCGCGCCGCGCGCGATCTCGGTTTCGCCTCGGTCACGCTCGGCCCGGCCGCAGCGAAGGACCTGCTGCCGGTGATCCTCGAGGCATGGCCCCGGCTGGCGCGGGAAAAAGGGCTTGCCGGGCCGCTGCTGCACGTTTCCGGCGACAAGCTCTCGTTCGATCTCGCCCCGCCGCTCGCTGAAGCCGGCATCGCGCTTGAACGGCAGATCGTCTACCGGTCGCATATCGCAGAAAGTCTCACTCCCGAGGCCCTCGACGGGCTGCGGCGCGAGGCGTACGACGCCGTGGTGCTGATGTCGCCGGCGACCGCTGAAGCATATCTTCACGTTGTCGCGGTAAATGGTTTGTCCGCGGCGGCGACGCATCCGACATACCTCTGCCTTTCCAAGGGCATAGCGAAGTGCCTGGAACCGCTCGGCGGAGCCAGGGTTAAGGTTGCGGCCCGGCCGAACATCGAAGAAACGGTTGCGTTGGTTCGTGAACTGGCGGCAGAATTCAGATGAGCCTCGCACTCCGGAACAGCCAAAAAACCAACTCGGCGACGGCCTTCGACAATCAGAACCGAGCCAACCGGAATTTCTTGGACGGCGGATCGCAGGCCCGGGGCCTCGCGATTTGGCCGCGTAGCGCGTGAAGTGGAGCCTCAAGCATGACCAGCCCGAAGGACGATGGCAGGAAGGACCCCCTGCGTCAGGGCGATCCCAAGCGTCCACATGCGACGCTGGACCTCAAGGCCGTCGAGATCAAGGAGGCCGGCACCAAGGCGGCCGATGCCAAGCCCGGTGACACGAAGAGCGCCGAGAGCAAACCCGCCGACGTAAAGGCCGCTGAAGCGAAGCCTGGCGAGGCGAAAGCTACCGCCACCGCTGGTGCCGCGGCGTCCGGCGGCTCGGTGCCCCCGACGGCCAGTGCGGCCGCTTCCGCCACTGGAACCAAGCCCGCTACGGGCCCGGCGACCGCCGCCAAAACGACCGGCGCACAGCCGGCAGCAGCAGCCGGCAAGCCATCGGCCAGTGCGGCCGAAGGCGCCGCGACGCCCCCCGCGCCGAAGCGGGGCGGCTCCGCCATCGGCCGCATACTCTCGCATACGACCGCGGGACTCGTCGGCGGCTTCATCGCGCTGCTCGGCGCGGATGCCCTTGCGCCACAGCTTCGTGAACTCGGCTTGCCCGTCGGCCTTTCCGGCGGCGGCCAGGATGCGGGCGACCTCAAGAACCGCCTCGCCGCACTGGAAAAGGCACAGCAATCCGCCAAGTCCGCGGCCGACGCCGACCTCGCCGAGAAAGTCGCGTCGGTCAATGCGCGTCTCGCCAAGCTCGAAGGCATCGAGACGAAGCTCGCCGCGGTAACGGAGGGCCAGGGCAAGCTGCGAGCCGAGACCGAGGCCGTGGCGAAGAAGGTGAACGCTGCCGAAGGAAACGCGGCGGACGCCGAGCGCATCGCCAAGCTCGAGCAGCAGCTCCAGTTGTTGAGCAAGGCCGCCGAGGGCAGCCAGGGCGCCGCCGCAATACCGCAGCTCGCCGCAGTGACCGGCCGCGTCGCCGATCTCCAGTCGACCGTCGCCAACCAGCTCGCATCGCTGCGCAAGAGCGTCAGCGAGGAAATCGACACGCGCATCTCGCGCGTGGCGGAAGCATCCGAGGCAGCCCGCTCGGGCACGCAGCGTATCGACCGCGAGTTGTCCGACATCAAGTCCGACAACGCGCGCATCACGCAGCGTCTCGAAGCCATGAAGTCCGAAGACGGCCGCGTCGCCGAGACTTTGCGCATCGCTCAGGAAGAGACCGGCAAGGTTTCGAGTGCGATCGACGCGCTCAAGGGTGACGTGACGCAGCGCTTCAAGACGTTCGCCAAGCCCGACGACGTGGCATCGGCCATCGCCCCCGTCACCGCGCGCATCGGCGAACTTGAAACCAATGTGCAGAAGGTCGTCACCGCCGAGGACAACCGCAAGGCCAACGCCGAGCGCATCGTGCTGTCGCTCGAGCTTGCCAACCTGAAGCGCGTCGTCGATCGCGGTATCGCCTACTCCGACGAGCTGGCGCAGGTGAAGAAAGCGGCGGCCGGCAAGGTCGACCTCGGCGCGCTCGAGAAGTACAAGAGCGACGGCGTGCCCACGCTCACCGAGCTGCAGAAGAAATTCCAGCCGCTCGCCCACGCCATCATCGACGCGGCGGAGCAGCCGGAGAACGGCGGAGTTGTCGATCGCCTGCTCGCTGGCGCCAAATCTGTCGTGCGCGTTCGCAAGGTGAACCACAGCAGCGACGACGACAGCGTCGAAGCGGTTGTCGGCCGCATGGACAAGGCGCTGGACGACGGCCGCGTCGGCGACTTCATGGCGGGCCCAACCCCCCACCCGCGGCCCTGACCCCAGCCGTTTCGTTCATGCAAAAGGTCGAGCCCCGCCACGCCGTCGACAAGGCACTCGGCGAGATCGAGAGCCAGCTCAAGACGTCGCTCGGCAGCAGTGCCGCTGCGGCGCCGGCCATGCGATAAGGGAGCCTCGGCATGTTGCGTCTCGTTCTGTTTCTGCTCGGCGTCGTCGCTCTCGCCACCGGACTGTCATGGCTCGCCGACCGGCCCGGCCTGATCGGGTTCAACTGGGAAGGCTACGAGGGCGAGATCAGCGTGTTCCACGCGGTCGTGGCGTTCACGTTGCTACTCGGCATGGCCATGTTCATCTGGTCGCTGATCCGCTCGGTGTGGATCGGACCGGCCGTGCTCGGCCGCTACTTCTTCCGCCGCCGTCAGAAGCGTGGCCTCGACGCACTCTCGTCGGGCATGATCGCCATCGGCGCCGGCGACAAAGCGAACGCCATGCGCTACGCGGTCCAGGCACGCAAGACGCTGCCGAACGAGCCGCTGACGCATCTGCTGCGTGCGCAGGCGGCCCAGCTCACCGGCGACAAGGCGACGTCGCGGCGCATCTTCGAATCGATGCTGGCACAGCCCGACACCGAGCAGCTCGGCCTGCGCGGCCTGTTCCTCGAAGCGCAGCGCGAAGGCGAGACGGAAGCTGCGCGCCAGTTCGCCGAGCGCGCACTGACGCTCAACCCGCAGCTCGCGTGGTCGGCGGAAGCGCTGTTCGATCTCCAGTGCAAGCAGGGTGACTGGCCGGGTGCGCTCACCTCGCTCGCCTCGGCGAAGAAGCACGGGCACGTCGAGAAACAGGTGGCAGACCGCCGCCGCGCCGTGTTGCTGACGGCACAGGCACAGGGCCTGGAAGATTCGGATTCGGAAAAGGCGATGTCGCTCGCCATGGAGGCGCACGGACTGGCCCCCGGTCTGGTGCCGGCCGCCGCCATCGCCTCCCGCTTGCTCGCGGCACGGGGCAACACCTCCAAGGCCGCAAAGATCATTTAAAAGACGTGGCTCAAGTCACCGCATCCCGACCTG
>CALMPK010000107.1 GCA_937873575.1 uncultured Hyphomicrobiaceae bacterium | reverse complement strand
GCTCGGGGGGGCGGGGGACGTCAAGGTCAAACGCGCCGAAGCAGAGACGGCACGTCTCGCGGCAAAGGCACTTTCGACCGAGCGCGAAACGCTCGCCCGCCTGCTCGTTCCAGCACAATCGAGCGGCCTGCCCGGCATCGTCGATCAGTTGCGCGTCTCGTCGGGATACGAAACCGCCCTCGGCGCAGCGCTCGGCGAGGATCTGGAAGCCCCTGCCATCGACGAGACGCAGGATGGCGATGGCGAGCCGGTGGCGGTGCACTGGCGCCTGATCGAAACGACAAGCGCCGACCCGGGACTGCCGGCAGAAGCCGAGCCGCTTTCGAAACACGTCAAAGGCCCCACGGAGCTGACCCGCCGTCTCCGTCAGGTCGGCGTCGTTCCGCGCGATCTCGGCGCACGTCTCCAGGCGCACCTCAAGACCGGCCAGCGCCTCGTCAGCCGCGAGGGCGACCTGTGGCGTTGGGATGGCTTCGTCGCCGCCGCTCACGGCACCACGGCCGCCGCCCAGCGCCTCGCCCAGAAGAACCGCCTCGCCTCGATCGCGTACGAGGAGGCGCAGGCGACCGAGGCGGCCGAGATGATCGCCGAAGCGGAGGCCGCCGCGGCCGAGGAGCTGGCAGAAGCGCAGGCGGAGGAGCGGCAGCTCCGCCAGACCTGGCGCGCGACGCAGGCCCGGCTTGCGGAGACCCGCGAACGGCTGACCCGCATCGAGCAGGCCGCTCGCGAAACCGAAGCCCGCTATGCCGCCGTGTCCGAGGCACGCGAGCGAGCGCAGGACGATCTCGCCGAAGCGATCGAGCGCGAGACGGAGCTGCAGGCGGCGCTCGACGACCTCTCTCCCAACGATGCGATCGACGCCGAACTCGCTGCCGCGCGCACCACCACCGACCGCTGCCGAGCCGACGTGACTGCCACCGCCGCCGCGCTCGCCGAGCAACAGCGCGCCCGCCGCGCACGATCCGAGCGCGTATCGGCCATCGCGACCGAGCGCGAACGCTGGACCGGCCGAGGAGCCGCCGCCGAGCGCCAGACCGCGACGCTGCGGCAGCGCGCCGAGGCGTCACGCACCGAGCTTGCCGCGCTCGCCGAAATGCCGGCGGGACTGGAAGAGCGGCGCGACACGCTGTTCTCCGCAATTGCGGAAGCCGATGCCGAGCGCCAGCGCGCCGCCGACACGCTGGTGCAGGCGGAGGCCGATCTCAAGACTGCCCAGCAGGCCTTGCGCGCCGTGCAGTCCGCCGTCTCCGACAGTCGCGAGGCGCGGGCCCGCATCGAGGCGCGGCTCGAGGCCGCTCGTCAGCGCCGCCAGGAGGAAGCCCGGCGAATCCGCGAGACGCTCGGCGTCGTTCCCGAGGGCTGTCTGCCGCTCGCCGGTCTCGACCCGCAACAGCCTCTGCCCGACATGCCGGACGTCGACCGGCAGCTCACCCGGCTGAGGTCCGACCGCGACCGTCTCGGCGGCGTAAACCTTCAGGCGGAAGAAGAGCTGGAAGCGCTCAACGGTCAGTTCTCGACCCTCGAGACGGAGCGCGCCGACGTCGAGCAGGCGGTCGCCAAGTTGCGCGGCGCCATCGGCCAGATCAACCGCGAGGCGAAGAAGCGGCTCGGCGAGGCTTTCGACACCGTCGACGGCCACTTCCGCCGGCTGTTCACGACGCTGTTCGGCGGAGGCGAAGCGCGGCTGGAGATGGTCGAGGGTGAGGACCCGCTGCAAGGGGGACTCGAGATCATCGCCAAGCCCCCGGGCAAGAAGCCGGCGACGCTGTCTCTGCTCTCCGGCGGCGAGCAGACGCTCACCGCGCTGTCGCTGATCTTTGCCGTGTTCCTCACCAATCCGTCGCCGATCTGCGTGCTGGACGAGGTGGACGCGCCGCTCGACGACGCCAACGTCGACCGCTTCTGCACGCTGATGGAGAAGATGGCGGCGGAAACGGCCACCCGCTTCCTCGTCATCACCCACCACCCTATGACGATGGCGCGCATAAACCGCTTGTTGGGTGGGACGATGGCCGGGCGCGGGGTTCCGCAACTCGTTTCGGTCGATCTCGAAACCGCCACGCGGTTCCTCGAGGCGGTCTGACGACCAGGTCAACGAGCCACTTCCGAAGACCAATCGAGCGTGCTCTAGGCTGGCCCGCGACCAGCGGCGGGGTGTCACGCCTTGGCCAATGTTCCAACCCGGCAACAGGGGGCTCGACGGGCTCAAGCCGGCAGCAAAGTTGGCACGATCAGCCAACGCGTTGTTTTCGGCTGCCCAATTTTGTTCCGCCATCAGATGATGCGGCATGGGGAATGGCCATCCGGCACCGTTAGAACGCTACGTTTGTTGAGCTTTCGGTTTCTTGACACCCCCTGGGGGCGTGACTATGGTTCGCGCCGTCGATAACCCGCTCTTTTTCCGGGCTCTCTCCAGCTTCGGGCCAAATCCTCATGTCAGACCGCGACAAGTCAGGCAGCGACGGAAGTGGCGACCGCCAGTCTGGCGAGATCAGTCCGGAGGAACGCGAAGCCTTCCGAAAGCGAGCGAGTGAGCTCGGCAAGCGCCTCGACGAGGCGCAGTCGCGCCACTCAGGTGTTTCGAAGCGAAGCGACGGCACGTCCGAGCAGCCCTCCGGGGCCGGTCTCGCCCAGGCCTTCCGGTTCGCGACGGAGCTGATCGTCGGTCTCGGCGTGGGCTGGTTCATCGGTAACGCGCTCGACGGCGTGTTCGGCACCGGGCCGTGGCTGCTGATCTTGTTCATCATGGTCGGCTTCGCCGCCGGCATGCTGAACGTGATCCGCGCGGCGACGAGGTCGCAACGCAAAGGGCCGGCGGCTCCGCCGGGACGGCCCGAATTGTACGACGACGAAGACGACAAGTAGGGGGACGGACCTTGGCAGCCGGCGCGCACGAAGAGGCCCATGGGCCTATGCACCAGTTCGAGCTCACCAAAAAGGTGCCGCTCGAGCTTTTCGGCTATGACGTTTCCTTCACCAACTCCTCGCTGTGGATGCTGATCGCCGTGGTTGCGGCCAGCGCATTCCTCATCATGTCGATGCGCGGGCGCTCGCTGGTGCCGACGCGCTTCCAGTCGATGGCCGAGGTGATCTACGAATTCATGGCGAAGACGGTCCGCGACGTGTGCGGCCCCGAGGGCATGAAGTACTTCCCGTTCGTCTTCACCATCTTCATTTTCGTGTTCTTCGCCAACGTTCTCGGCATCATTCCGGGCTCGTTCACCACCACCAGCCACATCTCCGTTACGTTCGCGCTGGCGTTGACGGTGTTCGTGTTCGTCACCCTGGTCGGCTTCAAGACGCAGGGCGTCGGCTACCTCAAGATGTTCGTTCCCGAGGGCGTGCCGATGCTGCTGCTCCCCCTGATCGTCGTCATCGAGGTCATCTCCTACTTCATGCGCCCGGTGTCGCTCTCGGTTCGTCTGTTCGCCAACATGCTCGCCGGCCACATCCTGCTCAAAGTCTTCGCCGGCTTCGTGATCGGCCTCGGCCTCGTCGGCGGCTGGGCTCCGCTGGCCTTCATGGTCGGCTTCACCGGCTTCGAGCTCGGCATCGCCATGCTGCAGGCGTTCATCTTCGCGCTGCTCACCTGCATCTACCTCAACGACGCACTGCACTCGCACCATTGATCCAGGCCCGGTTCCCAACGGTCCGCGCCCGGCTCGACCAACACCCGTCCAAGTTCGCAACCAATCCGCACACTTAAGGTCCAAAAGGAGACAACGATGGATCCCGCAACCGCAAAACTGATCGGCGCCGGCCTTGCTTGCACCGGTCTCATCGGCGCCGGCATCGGTGTCGGCACGATTTTCGGCAACTACCTGAACGGCGCGCTTCGCAATCCGTCGGCTGCCGACAGCCAGCGCATCTGGATGTTCGTCGGCGCCGCCATGACCGAGCTTCTCGGCCTGCTGGCGTTCGTCGTCGCCATGATCATCCTGCAGTAATCCGCACGACCCGAGGGCGCGGACGGATCGCCGTCCGCGCCCTTGCCGCTTTGCCGGGGCGTCTCGCCGACGTCCAGCCGATTTCCGGCCCGCGCGCCAGTCTCGTCCGACCGAGCGGCATGTCGGGCCTGCTGTTTGATCGAAAGGTCACTCGCCAGACGGGCTTCGCGCCTGATCGGCCTTGACCCTGATACAGTTCCATGGCCGCCTCGGCCCCGTGCCGCCGGTCCCGTCCTGAGGAGCTCACGATGATCGCCGCGATTGTCGCCGCCGCAGCCACGCACGCTGCCCCGCAATCCTCCGGGATGCCGCAGTTCAACCCCGCGTTCTATCCCTCGCAGCTGTTCTGGCTGGCGATCTCGTTCGTCGTCCTCTACCTGCTGATGTCGCGCGTCGCGCTGCCGCGCATCGGCGAGGTCATCGAGGAGCGTCGCGACCGCATCCAGCGCGACATCGATTCCGCCGAGAAGGCCAAGCGCGAGACCGAGAAGGCGCTGGCCGGCTACGAGAAGGCCCTCGCTGACGCCCGCGGCCGCGCCAGCGGCATGGCCAAGGAGACGCGCGACAAGCTCACCGCCGAGGTCGATGCCGAAAAGAGCCGCGTCGACGCGCAGGTTCAGGCCAAGATCGCCGAGGCCGAGACGCGCATCACCGCCACCAAGACCAAGGCCATGTCCAGCATTGGCGAGATCGCCAGCGACATCGCCGGCGCCGTGGTTGGCAAGCTCACGGGTAGCGACGCCACGCCCGACGAGGTCAAGAAGGCGCTGCTCCAAGTCTCGAGCAAGTGAGGCAATAGGTCATGTTCAATCCCGCCCATCCCGAATTCTGGGTCCTCGTCTCGTTCATCGGCTTCGTTCTGATGATGATGTACTTCGGCGTGCCGAAGCTGATCGGTAACGCGCTCGACGCGCGCGCCGACGCGATCCGCAAGGAGCTGGACGACGCGCGCAAGCTGCGCGAGGAAGCCCAGCAGCTGCTGGCCGATTACCAGAAGAAGAGCCGCGAGGCCGAGGACGAGGCCAAGAGCATCATCGATCAGGCCCGCCGCGAGGCCGAGGCACTGGCCGCCGATACGCGAAAGAACCTTGCCGAGCAGGTTGCCCGCCGCTCCAAGATCGCCGAGGAGAAGATTGCCCGCGCCGAGGCGCAGGCGCTGTCCGAGGTTCGCGGCTCTGCCATCGACGCCGCCATGGCCGCGGCCGAGAAGATCCTGGCTACCCGGCTGCAGGCATCGGGCAGCGACCCGCTTTTGGCCCAGGGCCTCGCGGACATCAAACGCAAGCTGAACTGATCGCGGGCGGCCCCTGCAGACAGGATCAGCGTCCATACGAAGAAGCCGGCATCATGTGCCGGCTTTTTTGTTTTCTCGGGACCCTCGCCGGCGAACGAGATCGATCACTCCGAGATCAAGACCGTCCGAAGCACGCGAACGCCGTCCGATGTTCCCACGAACTTGGATGGGACTGATGGCTGCTCGACCGATGCGCTCCCGGGTGCTGTCCACCGGAACGACTGAATCGGCTTCGCAAGAGCGGGCGTCGGAAAACAAACGCCCCGCCGTTCGAGGCGGGGCGCATGATGTGACCCAAACACTTGAACTCGGCGTCTGAACGGGCTCTAGCCCGCGCCCGGCGTCTTGCGGTCGAAAGCGACCTGCACCTGGAACTCGCCCGGACGCGAGCCTTCCGGCAGCGCGAACGAAACCTCACGCACCGCCGAGAAGTAGCCGATCGGCTTGTCGAGTGCGACGGCGACGGAGAGCTTCACGGCATCGGCGGCAACGGGCGCGCGCTTGGCGTCCATGACCGAGATGTTGACCGGCAGGGTGACGACGCCCGACTGACCGCGCGGGCCGAGCAGCACGCGCCCGGAGAAGCCGTACTTGATGACGACGCGGCCACCCTCGACATGACACTCGCGCGCCATCTTGGTGATCTCGCCGCGATGCATGATAGCGAGACCGTCGCCGGAGCGCCCCGCTTCGTAGAAGGTGATGTTGTTGTCACGCGGGTCGGAGACGACGCGCGGACATCCCGGATCGATCGCGCCCGTCACGGCTGCGCCCGGTGTCGCGCCGTCCGCCTTCGCAGCGATCAGCAGTTGTTCTTCGCTGACACCGTCGGCGGAAGCCGAGCTGCTCGACGAATTGCCGCCGAACACACCGCCGCCCAACCCCGAGGTGAGCGAGGACATGCCACAGCCGGCGAGCGCCGTGACGGCGAGCCCCAAGGTGACGAAGGTTGCACCACGGCGGGAAACCGCCGCGAAGGATTGCGTCATGACGCCCCGATCCGCATAATCGCGCCGCAGTGATAGCGGTGCGCTTGCCATTCCCCCTGAGCCAAGAGCGGCGCCCGGCGGTTCAGCCGTTCATCCTGCCCATTGCCCAATAGCGACTCGAAACCTAACATTCGCGCGTGGCACCGGCCAGCCGTGCCCCGATGTGATCTGTTGAGAGCCCCTGATGACCGTCACTACAGACCCGCGCCCTCCACTGAGAATTTTACTCGCCGCGCCCCGCGGCTTCTGCGCAGGAGTGGACCGCGCCATCCAGATCGTCGAGCTGGCTTTGGCGAAATTCGGCGCGCCGGTCTACGTGCGCCATGAGATCGTCCACAATCGCTACGTCGTAGACACCCTCAAGGCCAAAGGCGCCATTTTTGTGGAGGAGCTGGACGAGATACCCGAAACCGGCCAGCCCGTGATCTTTTCGGCACACGGTGTGGCGAAGTCGGTTCCGGCCGACGCCGCCGCCCGTAACATGTTCGTGCTCGACGCCACCTGCCCGCTGGTTTTCAAGGTGCACTTCGAGGCGGAACGCCATCACCGCGAGGGCCGCGAGATCATCCTGATCGGCCACGCCGGGCATCCCGAAGTGGACGGCACGATGGGCCAGCTACCGGACGGCGCCGTCCGGCTGATCGAGACCGTCGAGGACGCGCGCCGCTTCATGCCGAGCGATCCGGACCGGCTCGCCTTCGTAACCCAGACCACGCTGTCGCTCGACGATACCGCGGCGATCGTCTCCGTTCTGCGCGAGCGCTTCCCCACGATCGCCGCTCCGCACAAGGAAGACATCTGCTACGCGACGACCAACCGGCAGAATGCGGTGAAGGCCATCGCCCCCGAGATCGACTGCCTGCTCGTCGTCGGCGCGCCGAACTCGTCGAACTCGCTGCGCTTGCGCGAGGTCGGTGAACGCGCCGGCTGCCCGAAAGCACGCCTGATCCAGCGCGCGAGCGACATCGACTGGGCCGATCTCGAAGGCGTCGGCACCATCGGCATCACCGCCGGAGCGTCCGCACCGCAGGTGCTGGTGGACGAGGTGCTCGATGCGCTCGCCGCGCGGTTCCGCACCGCGGTCGAAGTCGTCAGCACGGCCGAGGAGCGCATCGCCTTCAACATTCCGCGTGAACTGCGCCAGCCTGCCGCCTGAACCTGCGGAAACGCCACCAACCTCGCGCGCCCGCGCCTGCCCGCTTGCGCCAACTTCGCCAGAGCGCTAGCACCGCGCTTCCCGCCTCAACGCCGGATCAGACCCCAACATGGCCGTATACACCGAGGTGACCGACGAGGAGCTGGCTGCGTTCATCGCCGGCTACGACGTCGGCGAGCTGCTGTCCTACAAGGGCATCGCCGAGGGCGTCGAGAACACCAACTACGTGGTGCACACGACGCGCGAGCCGTTGATCCTGACGCTGTACGAAAAGCGCGTGGCCCGCTCCGACCTGCCGTTCTTCGTCGGACTGATGGAGCATCTGGCGGGTAAGGGCGTGCCCTCCCCGGTTCCCCGCCACGACCGCAAGGGCGAGACCATCGGCGAGCTGGCCGGGCGGGCGGCGGCGCTCGTCACGTTTCTCGAGGGGTTCTGGGTCCGGCGGCCGAAGGCTGAGCATTGCGCCCGTGTCGGCGAGGCCCTCGCCCGACTGCACGGAGCCGGCGCTGACTTCAACGGCAAGCGGCCGAACGCTCTCGGACCATCGGGATGGCACCCCCTCTTCGACCGGTTCCGCGATCGCGCGAACGAGATCTCGCCGGGGCTCGCGGGTGTCATCGCCGATGAGCTCGCGGCCCTGCTGCCGGCGTGGCCACAGAACCTCCCGTCGGGCGTCATCCACGCCGACCTCTTCCCCGACAACGTCTTCTTCGTCGGCAGCGAGCTTTCCGGACTGATCGACTTCTATTTCGCCTGCAACGACGCCTTCGCCTACGACCTGGCGATCTGCCTCAACGCCTGGTGCTTCGAGCCGGACCACGCCTACAACATGACCAAGGGACGCGCGCTGCTCAAAGGCTACGAGCAAGTGCGCCCGCTCACCGCCGCCGAGCGCGCCGCACTGCCCATGCTCGCACGCGGCGCGGCGCTGCGCTTCCTGCTCACGCGCTCCTACGATTGGCTGAACACGCCGAAGAATGCCGTCGTCAGCCCGCACGATCCGATCGACTACCTGCGGCGGCTGCGGTTCCATCAGAGCGTCGGCTCGATCGCCGGCTATATCGGCGAGGCGCCATGAGCGAGACCGGAACACGCCCGCACGTCGTGGTGTTCACCGATGGAGCTTGCTCGGGAAATCCGGGGCCCGGAGGATGGGGCGCCATCCTCACGTCGGGCGCGCACCGCAAGGAGCTCAAGGGCGGGGAAGGCGAGACCACCAACAACCGCATGGAGCTCTTTGCCGCCATCGCCGCGCTCGAGCAGTTGAAGCGCGCCAGCCGCGTCGAGCTGCATACGGACAGCGCCTATCTCAAAAATGGCATTACGCAGTGGATTCACGGCTGGAAGCGTAACGGCTGGCGCACGGCCGATAAGAAGCCGGTGAAGAACGCCGATCTCTGGCAACGCCTGGAAGCAGCGGCGAAACTGCACGACATCGCCTGGCACTGGGTGAAAGGTCATGCCGGCCACCCCGAGAACGAGCGCGCAGATGAACTCGCTCGCGAAGGCATGTCACCCTATCAGCGCCGTTGAGCAGGGGCTCCTGCTTCTCGCGAATCACATGTAGTATCGCTGTCGATGGCCTGCGGTCGCGACATATGCGCCGGCAACGATGTTGCAATGCCGCCGATATTTCGCGCACGCGAATCCGCGGCGATGGCCTGGAAAAAATTGCCGCCGTACCACACATGCGAATCGATCGCGTCGAGTTCGCGGTTCGCGCATGCGGACGTTTGAAGATGACAGTTGCCCGCGTTAGCCTGCTCGATGCAGCAACGATAATCGCCGGTTCGGGAGAGAACGAATGACATTGCCTCGTGCGCTCGCTGCGCTCTTCGCATTCGCGACGTCCATCGCCACCGCCCACGCCATTCCCGCCGACGCCGCGTCGCTCAGCGGAAGCTGGTCCGGCGGTGGCAAGGTTCAATATGGCGACACCCGAGAAAAGGCGAGCTGCCGTGCTCGATTCTCGCGTTCGGGCTCCAACTATTCGATGAGTGCCGCATGTGCGACGCCGTCCGGCCGCGTCGACCAGTCGGCGGAGGTTTTTCAGGTCGGGCCGAACCGCTACAAGGGCAACTTCGTCAACAGCCAGTTCGGCATCTCCGGCACGATCAGCATCTCCGTACGCGGTGATACGATGTCGGTGAACCTGTCCGGCGGATCGAGCACCGGAAGCCTGCAGCTCTCGCGCCGCTGACGTTCAGGCGCGATCGGTCGGGATGTATGTGCTCTGTGCATCCGATCGAGACTGTCGGCGCTTCATGAAGCAACCGGCCGCTGAAATGCGAAGCAGCGCGCGATGCCCTCGCGCGCTGCTTTTCTCATTCGCAACCAAATTCAGATCGAGTTGCCGATCATCGAGCAGAGCGTCTCGGCGCTCGACTTGTCGTGCTGCGGCGGTGCATCCTCGACGTTCAGCACTTTCACCACGCCGTCGTCGACAAGCATAGCGTAGCGCTTGGAGCGCACGCCGAAACCGCGCGAGGTGAGATCGATCTCGAGGCCGGTCGCCTTGGCGAAATCCGCCGAACCGTCAGCGAGCATCGTGATCTTGCCCTCGGCCCCGGTATCCTTGGCCCAGTGGCTCAGCACGAAAATGTCGTTGACCGCCGTGCACGCGACTGCATCGACTCCCTTCGCGCCAAGCTCGTCGAGGCGCATCAGGAATCCCGGCAGATGCTGCTGGTGGCAGGTGGGCGTGTAGGCGCCAGGGATGGCGAACAGCGCCACCTTCTTGCCCTTGAACATCTCGGCGGACGTAACCGGCGTCGGGCCATCCGGCCCCATGGTGACGAAGGTCGTCTCGGGCAGCTTGTCGCCTACTTTGATCGTCATTCGTGGTTCCTCGATTCTTGGCTGTCGTGTTTCTCGGCCCGTAAGAGTGCTACCGCCTTCGACGAAGCAGCGGAGCGCAAATTTTCTCAAACCATCGCACCGTAGAGCGATCTGGAGCCCTGGCCCGGTGACATCGCTCATTCGAGCGAGAGGCGCACCTCGCTCTGCCCCTTCGACGATACGAGCGTCACCAGAACGGACTTGCCTTTCAACGCGGCGACGTCCGCGCCCTCGGTCAGGTCGATCACGTAGGTGCGCACGTCTCCGGCCTGGGACTTGAGCTTCGGGATCGGCACGTACTCGCCCTCTGGTCCTTCGGCGAACGCATCGACACCCTCCGCGCCATCGGCGAACGCGACGTGAAGAAGGATGCTCGGCGACGCACCGGCGAGATTGATCTCGGATTTGCGCAGCTCTGGCGCGCCGCTGACGGGCTTGCTCGCTGGAACGCGCGAGAGGGCATCGGCGAGACTGTCGGGCAGCTTAGCGCCCTTCGGGCCAATCTCCACCTCGTGAGCCGTCTCGCCTGGTACACAGATCTCGTGGCAGGTGCCGAACGAGAAATCGAGTTTGAGGTCGACCGGACGGGCGGGATCGGCGGGTTCCACCACGACAGGGAACACCACGCTGCCCTTGTAGCCGATGGTCGTTCCGGCCTTGTCGACCATCCGTCGCGGAGCGGGATAAAGCACCTTGGCGCTCGCCAGATTGCCCGAGCGCGACCAATCGAACGAGGGCGGCACACCGCCGGCGTCTCCGGGCGTGCGCCAGTAGGTCTTCCATCCGTCGGCCATCTCCATCACGACACCCGCGACGAGCTTGCCGTCCGCCAGGCCCCCGGCGAGTAGCCGCGTGCGGACCATGTGCCCTTGTACCCACGCCGAAGCGGCATCCTCGGCCCGGGCCGCGATGGCCGACGGGCCGAACGCAACGGCCAGGGCAAGCGCTGCGGCGGTGGACCGCGAGGCCGCCTTCCCGCGACGGCCGTCGCAACGTTCCGCACCTTGCAGCATAGTTCCGCTCATGGGTCGTCCTGCGTTCGATCCGTCCTAGGACGGTGCCTTGGCGGTGATGCATCACCGCTTGGTCGCGGCACTCGCCTCGGGCGAGGCCCACCATCCGCCGCGAGACATAGACATAGCGCAAAACGGATCAAGTCCAACGGCGCAGACACGGCGTGGGGGGCCTCTCACGCTGGAATCGCCATGAATTGATCGAAACCCTTCAATCCGGAGCGGAAACCCCATACTCTCGGGCCATGATGAAGCTACCGACCAGGAACGGCAAAGGCGGGTCCACGCTCGAGGGGCAACTACTGATCGCCATGCCGCGTATGACGGACCGCCGCTTTCAGCGGTCCGTTATCTACATGTGCGCGCACTCCGACCAGGGGGCGATGGGGCTGATCGTCAACCAGAACGCCGAGCACATCGATTTTCCCGACCTGCTGGAGCGGCTCGGGCTGGTTGCGGAGATCTTCACCGGCTCCGGCACTATCGAGCTTCCCGACGAGCTGCTCGACATTCCCGTCCACGTCGGCGGGCCGGTCGACTCGGGCCGAGGGTTCGTGCTGCACAGCTCGGACTATTTCGTGCAGGACTCGACGTTGCAGATCCTCGATGGCGTCTGCCTCACGGCGACCCTCGACATCCTGCGGGCGATGGCAACGGGCAAGGGACCCAAGCACACGCTGCTGGCGCTCGGCTACGCGGGGTGGTCAGCCGGCCAGCTCGAAAGCGAGATCCAAGCCAACGGCTGGCTGCATTGCCCGGCCGACATGGACCTGATCTTCGACGCGGACAACGAGTCGAAGTATGCCCGCGCCATGGCCAAGATCGGCATCGACCCGTCACATCTCGTCGCTGACGCGGGGCACGCCTAAACGGCTGCCCACACCTCCCGACGCCGGGTCCCGCACGCGGTGGAGAGTTGCAGCGACCGAGACCGCGGTCCCTGCTGGATACGATCCGCGTGGAGCGAACGCACGGCCGACAAGGGACCTCATTGCGGCTTCGGCGCACCCCAAAATTCGATTACTCCCGAAATGAACCGATCCGCGCTCTTATCGAAAGCGCTACTCGCAGCGTTGGCTGGAATTTGAGATCGCCAATCGCCAATAGAAAAGAAATGGACTGCGAGCACACCACCAGAAAGTCGATAGCGCCCTAGATCATCCCGGCTGTTGCAATCGACGGCGGATATTACAGCCGCTCATTCGCTACCTCGAACCGCACCAGACGCAGAGCGTCGTTCTGCAGAGGCATCCCGAAGCGCTCGAGGCAGGCATCAGTCGTCGGCTCACTGCGAGCGCAATTTTCTCACGACGCTCGCGCAAGACCGCCACCAAACGCACGTCCCGAAAATCGGCTTGGCATGCGCCGTTCCGATCCTGAAGGCGGCCTTTCAAAGGACCCCGGGGCCAAGAGCTCCTGGGCAAGCCAGGTCGACCTGACGAGCTGGCACGCGCTGTCTCCGAGAGCCTCATATTTGTTGGTTAATGGTAAACGGAGCGGTTCGTTGACGACACGGCATCATTAATCAATTCTTAACGGCAGGGTCAGTTGCAGCACCATTCGGCGCACCATTCGGCGTCATACTTCACCAATCGTTTTCAGGAGTTTGGGAATGGCACGAACGGCATTGGTATGCGGCGCCGGTGGCTTTATCGGGTCGCATCTCGTAAAGCGTCTCAAAAGCGAGGGCTTTTGGGTTCGCGGCGTCGACCTGAAGTTTCCCGAATTTTCCGAAACAGAAGCCGACGACTTCGTGATCGCGGATTTGCGCGACCAGAAGAACTGCACCGCAGTGATCGACCGACGCTTCGACGAAGTGTACCAGCTCGCCGCCGACATGGGCGGTGCCGGCTACATCTTCACCGGCGAACACGACGCCGCCATCATGCACAACTCCGCGTCGATAAATCTGAACGTTCTCGAGGGCTGCAAGAACCGCGCGATCAAGCGCGTGTTCTACTCTTCGTCCGCCTGCATCTATCCCGCGCACAACCAGACGGATCCCAACGATCCCTTCACCCGCGAGGACAGCGCCTATCCGGCCAATCCCGATAGCGATTACGGTTGGGAGAAGCTGTTCAGCGAACGCCTCTACCTCTCCTACAATCGAAACTACGGCATGCAGTGCCGCGTTGCTCGCTACCACAACATCTTTGGTCCGGAAGGCACGTGGGACGGCGGGCGGGAGAAGGCCCCGGCAGCAATCTGCCGGAAGATCGCGTCTGCCGCGGACGGCGACGCGATCGAAGTCTGGGGCGATGGCCTGCAGACACGTTCGTTCCTCTATATCGACGAATGCATCGAGGGAACGCTCCGCCTCGCAAGGTCAAGTGTCAACGTGCCGGTGAACATCGGCTCCGACGAAATGGTTTCGATCAACGAACTCGTCGCGATGGTGATGGCGCTGGCCGGCAAGCATCTCGACGTGAACCACATTCCCGGCCCCATCGGTGTTCGCGGACGCACCTCTCACAACGAGCTGATCGCGAAGCTCCTCGGCTGGCGTCCGAGTGCTTCGCTCCTGCAGGGCCTGCAGGAAACCTATCCCTGGATCGAGAGCCAGGTCGTGCGCTCGCGGGGATCGAACTCGCGACCCTATGTGGCGGCATCGCCTCGCCCCACCGCGGTCTCGCACGGGCATCAGATCGGCGCCTGACGCCCCCGCTCGTCACAATCTGGAGGAGTCGATGCGAAAGTCTCCGCTTCTCGAAGCTTTGATTACACCGCTTCTGTTCCTGCTTCTCACGGCTCCGACACATGCCGGCGGGCCAACGGATCTCGGGACGTACAATATTTCCGCCGGCGATCGCGTGACCGTCACCGTCTTCGGGCAACCGGATCTTTCCGGTGATTTCGCGGTCGACGGTGCAGGCCAGATACTGCTGCCCTTGCTCGGCCTCGTGCCCGTGGTCAACATGACGGCCGCCCAGATCCAGGACAAAGTGGTGCAGCTCCTCGCTGACGGGATTCTGCGGCAGCCTGCTGTGAGCGTGCGCATCGCGGAAGTGCGGCCGCTCAACGTACTTGGCGATGTTCGCACACCGGGAGTCTTTCCGTACCGCTTCGGCAGCATCGTCAAGAACGCAATCGCGCAGGCCGGCGGCTTTGGCATGGGCGAAACCATGCCTGGCTCTGCTGCATCCGAATTGCTCCAGGCCGAAGAGCGTATCCGCGTGTTGCGCGCCGAACGCACGCGCTTGCGTCTGAAGGAACGTCGCCTCGAAGCGCAACGCGATGGACGCAAGGAGTTCGAACCACACCTGGCGGCCGATGATATGGACGACCCCGGCGCACAGCTCCTGATCGAGCAGGAAAAGCATGCGCTGACGGTCGAAACCACGGCGCTCGACCAGCAGATCGAGAGCATCTCCGCGCAACGGCCGCAATTCCTTGCCGAGAGGGACGCACTTCAGGGACAGATCGACTCGGAGAACAAGCAGCTCGAGCTCGTGCAGTCGCAGATGACCGGTTACGAGAAATTGGTCTCGAAAGGTCTCGGCCGCAGCGCATCGATGGTCGAGCTTCAAATCGGCGAAGCCGGAAAGCGCACAAACATCTACCGCCTGATGGCCGATCAATCCCGGCTGCGCAACCAGCTCGTCGCGCTCGACATCCAGATGGCGGACGTCACGAGCAAGTACAAGCAGCGCGTGCAATCAGACCTGCAAACGGTGCAGCAGCGCCTGCATGATCTCGAGACGACGATACCGCAAGCCAAGAAGATCCGAGACCTCAAAGCGAAGCTCGCCGGACGGCAATTCGACGGCTTCCTGCGAACCATCTCGATTACACGCATGAAGAACGGCGCGGCGTCGGTGTTCGAAGCCGCCGACACAGCGTTTCTGGAGCCCGGCGACATTATCGAAGTGCGCACGACTGAGACTGATCTGCGTGCGACCGCTGCACTCGACACCGTCGGCGCCAATGGCGCTGCAGCGAACAATACGGAGGCAGCAGCACATGCGCGGAAAGCGCCATAACCGGCGCAAAGACGTCGCCGCAGTGCGCAAGCCCCACGCGACGCCACTACGGGAAACCATCGTGTCACACCAGTTCCATAAAGCCGAGGAGTTCTTACCGAGTTCGGAACCCGCTCCGTTGACGCGAACCGTCAACGCGATCGTTCGCAACATGCGGCTCGTCGTCGGCCTGCCGATAGCGGCCATGATTCTTACCGCGACGGCAGTTGGCCTGAGCACCCCGCGCTACGCGGCTACGGCGATGCTCCAAGTTGGGCTGGTCGAAACCGAGCGTGCGGCGGGCGCCAAGGCGGACTCCAACCAGCAGCTCACTCCAGACACTCTCTCGAACCTCGAAATCCGCGACACACGGATTCTGCGTTCCGAGGGATTGGCGAACAAGGTCGTCACGCGCCTCGGGCTCGACAAGCTCGTCGGACGCACCCGAACGCAGAAACTGCAGGCGCTGTTCGGGATTGAACTCGGCCCGGAAGCGTTCGAGCGCGACAAGCTGAACCGGGCGACTGCCGACCTGATGGGTCGCCTCGACGTCAGGAATGAGGCTCGCACCAACCTCATCCAAGTGTCCGTCGCCGACGCGGCGCCGGAGCAGGCAGCGCTGATAGCCAACACGCTGGTGGCGGAGTTCGTTCAGGCTCAACGTTTGAAAAGGCTTTCGGCAAACGCGTCGCTGGCGCGCTCCGTTCTCACCGACGCGCTTCTCGTCTATGGCGACCGGCATCCGACCATCGTCGCTGCGAAAGCGCATCTGGCGCTGGAAGAAAAGCGCCTCGAGCGAGCGCTCCAGGTCAATCCACCAACGGCGGAGGAGCTGACCGCGACGGGTTACGTCGATCTGGCGCGCCCGCCAACGCGGAGCGCCGGGCCCGCCCTCATCGCGCTGCTGTTCCTTGCGCTTCTCGGCGGTTTCACCGTCGCCGTCGGGATTGCGGTCGCCCTTGAATGGCAGGTCATGTCGCAACTGATCCGCCATCCAGCCTTCAGTCGATCCAACCCATTACCTTGGATGCGACAGAACAGAGAGCGAGGGGCATGCTGACGGCCTTCTACGCGCTGGTGATCGCAATATGGTTTGCCGTCGCCTACGTGTCGCTGCCGCGCCGCCGACGCA
Organism: uncultured Hyphomicrobiaceae bacterium; assembly: GCA_937873575.1. Classification (GTDB taxonomy): domain Bacteria; phylum Pseudomonadota; class Alphaproteobacteria; order Rhizobiales; family Hyphomicrobiaceae; genus JAEUMD01. The sequence continues at coordinate 20,851 of CALMPK010000107.1, read as the reverse complement.
TCGGGCTGCTCGAATCGCCCGCTCCGGTACCCGCGGGCCTTCTCCTCGCCTACTTCAATCTGCCGTTTCTTTTTCTGGTGGAGCGGACGAATGGGACGGCGGTGCTGGAGCAAGGGCTCTCGATCTCCAATCTGCTGGCGATTGGAGTCGTCGGGTTGTCGGCGATCTATCTCGCTCGCGAGACCTGGAACGGCGGCGGCATCCTGCACCTGCCCTCGGACCGAGTTGTATTTCCGTTCAGTCTCGCGATAGCGTTTGCGCTCCTGACGACGCTGTGGTCCGTCGTACCGACTTACACACTTTACCGAGCAACCGAACTCGCGACGCTTTTCGCGATTTGCTTTTTGCTCCTCGATCGCGAACGCTTCGGCCCGACCTTCATCGTCTTCTTTGCAGTCTTCATCGCGACGTGGCTGCTCGGCAGTCTGGACACGATCGCATCGCATCTCGCGTCCGGCATCTTCGTCTCATCGGCGAAGAACAACATGACGCCGCTGATGTGCCTGGCGGCGCTGTTGTATCTCTACCTGTTTCCGCAGACGATCCGCCACCGCAAGGCCGTCGCGCTGTTGTTTGTCGTCGGCTTCATCGCCGGCGGATCGGCCGCCACGACGGCCTCGGTGCCATTGATCTTCACCGGACTGATGGCGGCATCGTCGAACCCCTTCGTGCGGCGCGTCGGGTGGTTCGCCGCGATCGCCTACTTCGCTCTGATCATTTTCCTGCTCGGGTCGCTGAGGCAGTTCCCCGAAATCATGGAAGGCATCTCGCAACTTCTGCAGAAGCCGATCGCCGAACTCGAGAAGAACACCGGTCGCTCCGAGTTCTGGCCCGCCTACATCGAAGCCGGTAGCGGGCGGCTGTTCGGTGCCGGCTTTGCGGCCGGAGAGCGCTTCATTCAATTGGTCGACGCCGACGTGACCCGGCGAGTGCTCGGCGATGTCGACCAGTTGATCCGCTCGGCCCACAACACGTTCATCGGGGCCTGGATCACGATGGGCTGGGTGGGCATCTGTCTTCTCAATCTCATTCTCGGCAGTGCCGTGATCACCGCGTCCCGTCTCGACAGCCGTTCCCGGGCGTTCGTCTACGGTGTCGTTTTCCTGCTCGCCGCCAACGGCATGACCACGCCCGGCGTGCTGAGCGAATTCAACGAACACACCATGACGCTCGCCGCTGTCCTCGCATTTCTACGCAATCGCCTTGCCCGGTCGGAAGCGCTCGAGCGGCCATGCGCCCCATCGTTCACGACCGTCCCGGCACCCTCCAATTCGCGCCTCCACATCCGTCCGATCGGAAACCTGTAGAGGAGTCCGTGCCATGACCGATCGCTCCAGCGTTCCCTTCGTCCCGATTCTTGGAATCGAGGTGAGCGATCTCGACACCGCTCGCACCGTCGACACCATCCGCGGTTGGATCGAGCGGCGAGAGTCGCGTTACATTTGTGCCATCGACGTATTCAACTTGATGCTCGCGCGCTCAAACGCCCAACATCGCTCCTCGCTCGCCAACGCGAGCATGGTCACTCCGGACGGCACCCCCATCTCCTGGGTCGGCCGCCTCAAGGGACGCACGGGAATGCGGCGCGTCTGCGGACCCGACCTCATGATCGAAGTGTGCCGTCAATCGGTCGCGCACGGCTGGCGCCACTACTTCTATGGTGGTGCCGACGGCGTGGCCGGCAAGCTCGCCAGCACACTCCAAGCCCGCTTCCCGGGCCTCGTCGTCGCCGGCTACGAGACGCCACCGTTCCGACCGTTGACCGCCGACGAACATGCCGCCGTGATCGAACGCCTCTCGGCGGCCAAGCCCGACATCATCTGGGTCGGCCTCGGGTGTCCCAAGCAAGAAGCATGGATGCGCGACAACGTCGGCCGGATGGGCTCGGCCGTTCTTATCGGCGTCGGGGCTGCATTCGATTTCCACACAGGCCGCGTGCACCGCGCACCCTCGTGGATGCGTGACAACGGACTTGAATGGCTGCACCGGCTGGCTTCGGAACCCAGGCGGCTATGGCGGCGCTATCTCGTGTTTGCGCCCCGCTTCGTTGCTCTATCGATGGCGGAGCTGCTGGTCGAGCGCCTGCACAAGCAGGTGCCCAAGGCATGAGCCACCGCTAGCGCGTGGCCTCATTGCGCCCTTACGGAACGCGCAGCACGTTTGGCGAAAATGCCCGCACGCTCCAAGAATGAAGCGGCGCTCCCATGTCGAACGAGTTCGGCCGTGCGCCAGACCTGATGCCACGCGCCGGTGCCGCGATGCCATCCTTCGGCGAGGGCGCAACCGTGCCGCGCTTGCATTCCTTCTTCCGTAAATGCAGCGACCGAGCGTTGCAGCTCGCTCCTGGTGGCGAGCCACCATTCGTGAACCAGTCGCTGCAGCCGGTCGAGCTTTGCTTTGTCCGCGGCCATCTCTTCGACGAAGCCCCGTGCCGCCGTCCATGACGTGAAGCTCGGCAACGGATGTCCCGGAAGCAGGCGATCGTAGTACGCCATCCACGGGCGCTGTTCGATCAGCGGGATGGCACCCATTTCGAGCGACTCGTAGACACGGAATGTCTCGAGCACCACATTCCCCATCGGACACGGTGAGAAGACCGTATCCGCAAGGAGGCCTTTGAAAGCCTGGCGATCGAGTGGAGGTGTCTCGCCGGTCCGCAGGTTGTACCAGAACCACCGGTTGGGTCCGAGCGTCTCGAAGGCGCGGAACATGCGCATGCGTGCCGCGGTTCTCGTGCCAGAGAACGACCAGAGGTATTGGCGTGACGAAGCCGGCACAACCGGTCCCTCGTGCATGCCGCCGTTGGTCAGGCCGAGCGGAAGCATCTTGATCCCGCGTCTTTCGAAGATGCGGCTATCATAGTTCCGCAGCACGAAATCGAAGTGTCCATAGACTTCGTACCCACCCGAATACCACTCGTCCGACAAGTGGAAGAGCCCCTTGCCATCGCGCGACGTGACGCCACGGAGAAAGTTCTCGGGTAGCGATCCCAGAGGATGAAAGTTGCTGCTCAGGACGTAGACAGCACGGTCCTTGAACACGTCCAGATCAGGAGCATAGGTCTCGGTGACTTCGAAACCCGAGAAAAGCCAGCGGATCCACTCCTGCTCCCAAAGGTAGCCCTTCGGCAGGCACCATATCAGGTTGAGATTCTGCCGCTGCATCACACGCTCCGCCGAACGGAAATACTGGCTCAATATCGCTCTGCTGTGGGACGGCGCAAGGAACTGACGTGGAATCCGTAAACGCGACGGGGAAGGCCCCGCCGAACTTAACCATCGGCGGCTTTTTGGACGCTTGGGCAATCGAGCATTCATTAAACTCACGGTGCATTCTCATCTCTCCGGTAGGACGATCGTGGCCACCCTCATCCGCACCGCTGTGGTCGCTACATGGGTGTTTGCCGCCGTCGCAGCCCACGATCGGGTAACCGCGCACGAGCCTGATGAAACGGTCATTCGTGTTGTGCCCGCGCTCGACGGTGGCTCATCACAGGACACGCTCGAGCGTGCACTCGATCAGGCGGCACGGCTGCTGGGCCGAAGAGGTCCGGGTGTCGTCGTGGAACTCGGCCCAGGGCTCTACCGTCTCCAACGGCCCCTCGAACTCGGCGCGAGGCTATCTGGTGCGCCTGACCAACCGTTCGTGATCCGCGGCAGAGGCGACGCGCGAATTAGCGGCAGCTCTGTGCTCCCGCTTCATACCGAGAGTGCGGATAATTCTCGCCTCCTCGCGCGCGTTCCGGCCGCGGTACGCTCCGATGTCGTCATCTACGACTTGCCGCCTGCCATGCGCGAGATGGACAGCGCACTCATTCCACGCGCGGCCGCTTTCCAGACAGCGACGGCGCCATTCGAGATTTTCGACGCTGAAGGTGCCCTCCGGCCTGCGCAATGGCCGAATGGCGCTCCCGCTGCGACTACCAATGAAAAGGATGCAGCGTTCTCACTCGATCCGGAAACCGTTGCGCGCTGGCAAGGAGAAGGCGACCTGTGGGCGGCGGGACAGTTCTGGTCGTATGAGGTCTTGAACATCCGGTTCGCCGATCCTGTAACCGGCCTGCTGCGATTGTTCCCACCCTCGCCCCTCGGTATCGCCAAAGCCGCACCTGTCCGAGTTGTCCATGCTGCCTCTGAGCTCGATGCGCCGGGCGAATGGTACCGAAGCCCGGATCGCAAGACGTTGCTCGTGCTTCCCCGAGGGAAAAGCGCCATCGAGGCGTCGCGCGCGGAATCGCTCCTCGTCGCGACTGGCGTGAAGCACGCCGTTGTCACCAACCTCGCGTTCGAGCATTCACGCGGCGATGCCATCGTCCTGCGCGACTCCGAGGACGTCGTCGTTCGCAAGGTCTCGATCCGTTGGACGGGAGGGCGCGCGGTCGCGATCCGTGGCGGGCGGGGCAACGGCATCGAGCAGGCGCGAATAGAAGAAACCGGCGATGGCGGCGTCGACATCGTCGGCGGCAACCGTCAAACCCTAGAGCCTGGCTTCCATTTCGTCCGCCAATCGGTGATCCGTCGCTACCAGCGGCTGACTCGTTCGTATCGTGGCGCCATCGATCTCCGCGGAGCCGGCAACGAGGCCATCGCGAACTACATTGCGGACGGTCAGCATTACGCCATTCGCTTCCAGGGCAACAATCACACGATCTCGTTCAACGAGATCGAACGCGTCGTCAACGACACCAGCGACATGGGAGCCATCTACACCGGGCGCGACTTCGCCACTCGCGGCAATACCGTCAGTCATAACTTCATCCATCACATCGGCGATCCTACCGGCCGACGTGAGACGAAGGGTGTGTATCTCGACGACAGCGCGAGCGGCACGACGCTGTCGGGCAACGTGTTCCTCAAGACCCAACAGCCAGTCTTCATTGGCGGCGGTCTCGACAACATCGTCGAAGGCAACGTGTTCCTCGCCTCGGAGCCCGGAGTCTTTCTCGATGGTAGAGGCCGAACCTGGGCGCGTGCCGCCATCGCCGACCGTTCAAGTGAAATATGGGAGCGCCTCTACGCTGTACCGTTCCGCTCCGCGGCTTGGCGGCGCGCATACCCTGAGCTCGCGACGATCGAGCAATCGGACCCCGGCACACCCCAACGCAACGTGATCCGAAACAACGTCGCGATCGGTGGTGTTGATCTCGTAGTGCTTCCGGAGGTTCCCCTCGATCAGCAAACGATCACCGGCAATGCCAGCTACGGCCTCCACGGGACCGAGCGCAGTCGATTGGCGCAACAGATCGACGCCATCGAGCGCCCAGAGCAACTCGAGCGCGGTGAACTTAGAGACCTCATCGCTGCCGCTCTACCGTACCTGGCACTCGAGCGGATGAACGCGACGAAGGCGAATGCCGGGTGGCCCCATGCGGATTGATAGGCGAATTGCAGCGGCGCCTTGCACGCCAACGACGAATGTTCCAACGATCGCAGGCCCGACGTCACGTGCCCCTATACGTGTCGCGATCATCACCGGAGCCATCGCGCCCTACACCAACCGCTTGTTCGATTCCGCCGCATCGCAGCTCGATGTCGAAATCGAGGTGCTGGCCTGCGAGGCGATCGAGCCGCAACGCAAGTGGCTGTTGCCGAAGCCCGAGCACTATACGCTCACACACCTCCCCGGCCTTCGCTACCATGTGAGCTACACCAGCCACATCTATTTCAATCCGGCGGTCATCGGGCGGCTCCGCCGATCGCGGCCCGATATTGTCGTTCTCGACGGCTTTTTTCCGACAGTCCTGCTTGCGGCGCTTTGGGCCTTCCGCGCGCGGGTGCCCGTCGCCGTGATGACCGATGGCTCGCGCGAAACCGATCCGGGATCGCGCTCGCGAATTCATCGCTTGATGCGTGAGATCATCGTACCGCGCGCCACGATTGGCCTCGGCGCCAGCGACGACAGCCTCGCGTTGCTCGAGCTCTACGGCCTGCGTCCGGATCGCGGCGTCGTGTTACCGATCAACTCGGCTTGGGACGGACCGCGCGTGCGCCCGAGCTTCGGTGACCGGCCATTCGATATCCTGTTCAGCGGTTCGATCGACGACAACCGCAAAGGCGCCCTGTTCTTCGCCGACGTCATCGAGCGGATGGTGGCAATGGGCCGACACCCGACCGTGCGCGTGTTGGGCGATGGTCCGCTGCGCGAGACGTTGCGGGAACGCCTTGCAGCGTCGGGTATCGCAGCCCGCTTCGATGGCTTCCTGCAACAGAACGACCTACCCGCGGCCTATGCTTCTGCGAAGCTGCTGCTGTTTCCGTCGCGGGGCGATCCGTGGGGCCTTGTCGCCAACGAGGCCTTGCTCTGCGGGACGCCAGTCATCGGCTCTCCGCACGCCATCTCCTCCGTAGAGCTCGTCGAGCGGTTTGGTGCGGGGCTCATGCTTCCGCTCGACGCCGACGCATGGGCGGCAGCCGCAGTGCGCCTCATTCGCGAGCCCGGCGCTTGGGCGGCCTTCCAGGAAAGGCACGCCGAGGCCTGCAGGTCATTCTCCATACCTACCTGTGTCGAAGCGCTGCGAAAGGCCATCGTGCTCGCAACCGGTCGCGATGCAGGTGCGCAGCAGAATGTTGGGGCAAACACATGAAGAACGCCATCTTCAACGGCATCCGTGCTCTGCACGAGCATACGGCACTCCGTGCCCTTCCGGAGCGGCTCGCCGTCTATTTCCACGAGTTGGAGGAGCACCAGTGGCCTGCGTTCGCCACGGCGATCAAGCAGCTCACAGGGTCGGGGTATCGCCCCGCCGATCCAGATACCTTCGTCTCGTCGACGGACGGCATCGGCCGCCTATTCGTTTCCTTCGACGACAACTACGCGAGCTGGCACCGAGCCATGCCTCTCCTGGCCGAACTCGGACTGACTGCGACCTTCTACGTCAACACGCTGCCTCTTGCTCCCGGCTTTTCCGGCGAAACGCATCGCGGGTATTTCGATCGCATCGCGCATGTGGGCGAACGCGAGGCGCTCACGGCCAGAATGCTGCGCGAGATGCGCCTGCTCGGACATACGATCGGCTGCCACACGCATTCGCATCTCGTCCTCTCGACACTGCCCCGCAACCACTGGAACGAGGAGATCGCCCGCTCCAAGTCCATGCTGGAAGATGTCCTCGGCGAGGAGATCGCGCACTTCTCCTACCCGTACGGCATGCGCCGTTTCTTCTCTCCAGCGCTCGCGGACTATTGCCGTGAGCTCGGGTTCCGCACCATCGCCACCGGGATTCCAGGGTTGCAGACCGGCGGTGCTCCCGAGCCCTTTGCACTTCACCGCACGCGGTGGAACCTGTCGGCACCATTGGCACGCAATCTCACCGACATCCGCATCGACGGGCGGCTGTTCGAACGCCTTACCGGACGTAGCGCCATCGGCTAGTTCATCTAGGCCCTGGAAGCCTTCGTATCGCGCGCAAGTAGGCCGCGCGTATCTGGTGCGCGAGTTTGCGCAATGCCGGCCGAGAAGCGATCCAGCGGCGCGAGCGCGTCATCGCGCCATCGACGGCCATGAGTGCTTTGCCGACCACATCGAACGCAACGAACGTGTCGAACATGGCGATTTCGTCAGGGTGCCACAGCGCCTTGTGACTGCCTTCGCCTGGACCAAAGTCCCAGAAGGCGGCACCGAACTGACACTGCCGCGCCATCAGGTCGTGAATCAGCAATTGGGCGAGAGACCAGCGCCGGAGTGGCGTATCCGCAATCGACCCGTTGATGTGATAGAAGCGGTCCTTGTAACGGATGCCGCTCAGGGTCGAGAGCACCTGACCGCCAGCATCCAAGTGGCCGATCTCGAGCCGGACGCCATCCATCTCTTCCATCGCGAGTTGCCGGTAGAAAGCAATCAGCGCGGGGTGACCGATGAGGTTCGGCAGGCCGGCTTCCTCGATCTGTCGCGTCTTCTGTGCGATGGATGTCTCGACCATGAGCTCGCGCGTTTCGCGGTCGAGCGGAAGTCCGACTGCCAGATCACACTGCTCCGAGACCCTGCGCAATTGGCGCCGCAAGTCCTGTCGCTTGTCGCTGCTCAATTGCTTCGCGACGACTTTGTCGTACGATCCGCCGAGCGGCACCTCGAAACAACTTCCCCTCGGATCGCGGCCGATACGAATGAACGGATTCTCGCTCCCCGCCCATCGTTCTGGCTGGCCGAGAAACCATCCAGCGTGCACGGTGGGCTCGGCAGCTCGAACTGCCGCAAAGATCGTTTCGAACACGGCCCGGTCGAGTGACGGCGCAACATCCTTACGGTAGATCCCGATATTGTAGGCTGATTGCGATTGCGCCAGCCATGTGAGGACGGCGAACCCCGTGCGGCGTACGAGCACGGCAAACGGAAGCAGAAACGCCGGCGCACCGGTAGCGTCCCTTCCGAGAACGATTACGGGTGTCTCGCCCATGGCGCCGGCCGCGGTTCGGCACCAAGCCGAGGCCCAACCGTAGGATTGAAAGACGGTCGTCCCTTCCTCGGCCTCGAGGGAGCGCCAAGCATCGGCGACATCCTCAGGCCGGCCGTGGAGACTGATACGAAAACGTGCCTCGCCCGTACCAACCCATGTGGCGTCCCCTGGGGACGGCCCGACGGAGCGGTGGTGAGCCTCGTTGGTACGTTCCAAATTCAATTGAACAGCCGATGTGGGAATAGCCGATCCTCCCGCGGGCGCTCATTTCCAGTTCGATGTTGGTATTGCCGCTGGGAAACAGTTGCTTGGTTTCCTGGTCGAGCCCTTCGAGTCGATCCGGCACTTGCCGGCGGTCCACGCCTCGCGCGCATTCTACGATCTCGATGGGCCCGCGTGTAGGGTTCGACGGGCGTTGGTTAACCCTGCGCCATTACCATGGGAGGCGAAGATGCGCCCCGCGCGCACGGGCCAGGATAAGCTCTGACGAACAGACGCAGAAAGCTGGCGCGTTCCTTTACCCATGCCACGTACCGTACTTCTCCTCGCGCAACTCCCGCCGCCGGTACACGGCGTCACGGTCGTGACACGTCGCGTCCGCGACACGTTGCGCGAAATGCAGGGCGTGACGGTCGAGCAGCAATGGACGGGAGGAGCGGCCAGTCTCGAGGATGTCGGCCGCAGCTCTCTCGCCAAGGCGGCACAGTTCGCGCGCTTTGTCATTTCACTCGGGGTCAGGGCACTGACCCGGCCGAAGGTGGACATCGCCTATTTGACGCTGGCACCGTGGGCGAGGACTTCAATTCGCGATGCCATCCTCGCAGCCTGTGCCAAGGGCCTGTCACGGCGCACCCTCGTCCACGTGCACGGCGAAGGATTGGATGCGATACTCGCCGATACCTCTTTGCGCGCTCGCCTCACACGTCGATTTCTCGCTGGCACCGAACTCGTCGCGATCACCGCGCGCTGCCGCGATACCGCCACGCGATCAAACCTTTTCGCGCGCACCTGGTCTCTGCCCAACGGTTCGCCCGATCCAGGGCCACGGCCTGGCACCGCGAGCCGCACGGCCTCAGACGGCCTCCTGTGTGGCACGCTCGGCAATCTCGATCCACGCAAGGGCGTGCTGAGATTCGTCGATGCGATTGCCGCCGCCAGATCCGCAGGTATTTCTGTCAACGGGCGCATCGTAGGTGATCGCACACCGCACCTGTCTCCAGCGGACCTTGCCGATCTGATCAACGAAAAGGGTCTTGAGAACATCATACGTGTCGAGGGGCCGAAGTACGGAAAGCAGAAGACCGAATTCCTCCACGAACTCGACGTGTTTCTCTATCTGAGCAAACATGACCACGCGCCGCTCGTGCTCATCGAAGCGATGGCCCATGGTGCAATTCCGATCTGTCTCGACACCGGAGGGATCGGCGAGATCATGGGCGCGGCCTTCGCGCCGAATTTGATCTCGAATGATGCCGACGGCGCGGACCTCCAGTCGCGGGTCCTGCGCCGGCTCGCCTATTATGCTTCCAACCCCGAGGCATTGGCAGCAGACCGCCAGGCTGCTCGCCGCCGCTATCTCGAAGCCTATACCGAGCCTGCGTTCGCATCGACGCTCACTGCGATCTTCGGCAACGAACGAACGTGACCGAGACGTGCGCGATAGCTGAACGTCACACCTTCTGACCGCACTCGCCGTCGCTCTATCCGTGGCCTGCGAAGCTGTGTTCGACATCGCTCAAGCGGACGGAACACGATCAGCCGATACGCGAGACCTCCGCTTTCACCACTGGTGCCGAAATCGGCCGGCCGAGAAGGGCGGCAAGCTTGACGATGCCGTAGACCGTCATGGCCACGAAGGACAGCGTGATCGAAAGCACGGCGGCAATGACGCCCAGCCACGTGTAGGTCGCAAAATAGACCCCGATCGCAACGACCGCCCCGAGGATCGATTGACGGAAGACACTATCGGACCTGCCGAGCACGTTGAGATAGTGGTTCACGAGCGTGAGTAGAATGCTGGCGATATAGGCGACGGCCCAGACCGCACCGAGGCCGGACGGGTATTCCTTCCCAGTAACGGTCGGAAACAGGAGGATCGCGCCTGTCCAGATAAGAGCCATTCCGACAGCGAGCACGGCTGCGATCGCGAGCCCCGCACGCAGCAACATCGCTCCGTGGCCGGGCCCCGCCTCGCGTTCGAGATCCGCGAAAAGCCGCGGCAGAAAGTAGTTCAGCGACATCTTGAGCGGATTGACGGCGCTGAACGGCAACTCCGCGGCGCGCAGCGTGCCCATCCCGACAGGTCCGAAACTCGAGGCCGCGAACATCTGGATGGCCGAGCCATGGAACAGGCTGATCAGCATCGAAGGAAGCAGATACCGCGCGACGGCGGCATGACGGCGGGCAACCCACGCGAGCCGACTGAACCGTGCCCGCCACCCCATGGCCAAGACGATGAGACCACAAGCGCCCGCGCCGACGAGACCGCTGATGAGCACAATCGTGCTCAGGTTGGCGCTGCCCGCCGCGATCGCGGCAGCGATGCTCACGAGTAGAACTGCTTGGCGAAGGGCTTCGATCTTGAGAACGAGGGCCGAGCGGCCATCCGAAATGGCCTGGAGCTTCAGGCTATCGGTCGCGATGTTGGAAATCGTGAAAAGCACGATTGCCGACAGGCCGATATGGCTGCTGATCTCATCGAGTTGGCTGACGCCAGCAACTGTCAGAATGACGACGGCGCTCAGGACAAGAGCGCTGAAGCCGTTGAACTGATCCGAATAGCCCTGCCGGATGAGGCGCAGCCGCGTCACGTTGAGGCTGTAGACGTAGCCGCTGATCGACCAGCACACGGAACTCGCGAACGACGCGATCAGATAGAGATACGCATAGACGCCGAAATTCTCGAGAGGCAGCACGCGCAGAATGAGAACGGAAACCGCAAAATTGCCGGCGGACGCCAGTGCCTGCGTGAAGACCGCTTCGCTGATTCCACGGATCATCTCGCCGACGCCCTCAAACGCCTGGTAGACTAGGTGCACGCTTCCGCGTTCCGCCCTTCAGGCGCCGCCATATTGCTCGTCTGCAGACGATCTCGCCTGATGAGTCGAGACAGCCTCGACGGGAATTTCTCACTCAGACAGTTGCAGCATCCGGCCCGGTGCGTCTCGCGGGCCCATCATGATTGGTTAAAGGTCGCGGGAGCCGCCATGCGAGCCTCCAAGCGGGCGTGTCGGAGGAGGCACGGCCACGTCGCGTGGTCACCGAGAGCCGCTTCCCGAGGCCCCGAGCGGGAACCAAGGTAGGCCGGCTGGCGGGACCCGTAGTGCCAAGCGCTAGGGTCTAGGGTATTGTGGGGTTATCTGGGCCGCCGATTGGCCGCGCACCCGTCACCTCTCCGGGAAGCGATCCAAGCCGAGGCAGTCAAGGACTGAGTTCCAGGAGCCCCGTTTGCGACCTATTTGCGACCTGGCCCAATTGTCGAAATGTCAACATAACGGTTAAGTGCTTGAAAAGATTGGCGCGCCCGAAAGGATTCGAACCTCTGACCCCCAGATTCGTAGTCTGGTGCTCTATCCAGCTGAGCTACGGGCGCGTGCCGGGCGGAACGTCGTCATCAGAGACGTGTATGACGAGCCGCCGCTGACGCCGGGACCAAGGCCTCGGCGTCGGGAGCGCCCTTACTAGTCGTTCGAGACGCCGAGCGCAAGTGGTTTGAGGCCCCTTCCTGCGCAACGCTGGACGAGGGCAGAGTTCATTGTTTCTCCGGTCCCGACGCGCTCGAAAAACGGCTGGTCCGAGACGGCGCGCCTATTCCGCAGCCAACTCCGCCTCGCGGCAATAACACCGGCGCTCCACGAAGCCCGGCAGGCAAGGGATGCGGCTAGGACCTCCATGGGCGAGACCAGAGTAGCGCGCAACCTTTGGCAATCGATTGGGCCGCGATGGCGCCTAAACGTCATGCAGCTTGCGCGCAGGCCGCAAGGTGTAGCAGCATCCGCCGCGAATCATGGCGCCCTGCGCAATGCACAGCCGCGATGCACCGCCCGGCGGCGGCTCCGGGCGCCAGGTGCGATCACCATGGCCGGGTGGCCATATGGTCGCCACGGCTGGGCTGGCACAAGGTGCGGCGTGCTATCGAAACTGATGCGAGCGCGGAGCGCTTCCATCTCAACCGGTCACACCCCAGAGGGAGCCGCACAAGGAGCCGGAGTGGAAAAGGCCAAACCAGCGACGAAGGACGACGAGGAGGCCGCCGCCGGCGACAGCCGCATCGCGCCCGACCCGTTCGCGGCGGTCCTGCCCGCCATTGCCGCGCTCGGCGCCGTTGCCTCCATCGCCACCGTCAACTGGATGGCGCAGGACAAGACGCCCGAGCGCGCCAGGGCCAAGCGCAAGGCGGGAACCGCGCTGCGCGACCTCGAAACGTGTTGCCTCGGTCTTGTCGAGATCTTCCGCCGCTTCAAGCGCAACCCGCGGCTTTACGCCGGCGAGGGTGCGCAGGGCTCGTCGCCGCTGAAGTTCGGCGTGCACGGGCCGCGCGTCGATATCGATACCGCGCGCCTCTACCACCAGCTCATCAACGACGTCGCTTCGATGCTCGTTCTCGCGTCGCAGAATGCCTTCGACGTGATGTGCGCGGTCGAGGATGGAGAGATCGACGCGCCGGAGACGGTCTACTACGGTTTCGGCGAGCAGCAGGACCGGCTGAATGGCCTCATCCAGAGCCGGGCCACACTGAAGGTTTCTGTCGATACCGGCCTCGAAGTGGCGTCGCGGCTGACCGAGCTGGTGCGTGACCTCAAGCGCTGCCGCCCAGAAGCCTGAGCTGAGCTGACCAGATCCGGACCGAAGCGCCTCGACGACACCAGCTCCGTTCCCGCCCGTCGCCCTCAAGCCTGCACGGGATCGCGCCGATCCACCGGAGCGCCGGTCGCCGGGTTGGTGGAGATGTAGGGCTGCCCGGCCTTCTTCCAAGCCATGAAGCCGCCGCCCATGTGCATGACCTTTGCGAACCCTGCGGCGAGGCATTTCTCGGCGACCATCTTCGAGCGCATGCCCGAGCCGCAGTGGAACACGATCGGCTTCGATTCCTGCGACGGCAGGTGGCGCGTGTCGAAGGTTGCGAGCGGCGATAGCAGAGCTCCGCGGATATGCTCGAAGGCAAACTCAACGGGCGTGCGCACGTCGATCAGGACGATTCTGTCGGCGGCAAAGAGTGCCGCGACCTCGGCCACGTCCAATGTCTCGATGGCGCCGTTTCCGGATTGAGCCGTCATGTCGTGCCGCTCCCCCATGGGTTGGCGGGCCGGCCCGTTGCCGCCCGCAGCATGGGGCACAAAATGCATGCGCGCGGTCTCATATTCAAATCGGTGCGGCAATTCGGCCGGGCGGTGGAAGTGGCAATCGCGACGCCGACGCAAAGACCTGGAAAAGACAAGACCGGCGGCGCTTCGCGCTACCGCCGGTCCTTGGAACTGATCGAGGAGTTCGCCGTTACGCCCCTGGTGCCCGGCCAGAAGCATACTGGCGGTTAGCCTCAGGCAGCGGTCTTCTTGCGCGGAGCGGCCTTCTTCGCAGCCGGCTTCTTCGCAGCCTTCTTCACAGCCGGCTTCTTCGCAGCGGCCTTGCGAGCCGGTGCCTTCTTCGCAGCGGCCTTCTTCGCAGCCGGCTTCTTCGCAGCGGGCTTCTTCGCAGTCGTGGTGGTCTTTGCCATGGTTCTCTCTCCCTCTCAGCTCGAATCAGCTCGAGCAAAAAAAAGATGCGCAAGTTCGATGATTTTGTTGACATCCAAAATTAACACAGCGCGCATTTTGTTCCCCAATAGGCCGTTTGTGTTGCGCATCCGCACCATTTTTGACCGTTATTGAATGGTTTGACCGCCTCGGTGCATTCCATGGTCGAGCTGAAACGCGCATCGCACATCGCGTGAAGCGCTAATCGACGACAACTTTGGAATCAAAAAACGCGATCGATTTCGACTCGCGCGACGTTCGCGAAGGGGTTCGCTTCGATCGGCTTTCGGCGTCGCGCGCTGCTCCGTTTTCGAAACGCAATGCGCCGCTGAACGAATGCGAGACGAATGCGTCGCGCATCGCATTCGTCTCGTCGCAGCCGCCGCAACCGTCGCACGACTTACGCGCGTCTCAGTCCGGCAGTGCATACCCGTCATCGCGGTTCTTGAATTCGTCACACGTCGACGCACATGTCGGACGCGGGCACAACGGCCGACGGCAGCGTCCGCACGCGATGAATGGCGACCGACTATTCGAGCGCGCGGCCTTTTTCCCGTCATACCTGTGACATCTCGAAACGCTTAATGCACGTCGGGGAGCCGCGGTGAGGTGGCAGGCCGGCGATCGGCGTTCGATCACGGCATCCATGTTGCCAAGAGACAATCGAGGGTTAAATGAAAACGCGGAATATGCTTGTGCTCTGCAAGGAGAATGCGGCACGCTCCGTTATGGTCGAAACATTGATCAACGGCGTGAGTGATGGTGAATGGCGCGCTTACAGCGCCGGCTCACATCCCGCCGCTTCATTCAACGCCTACACGGTGCTGGCACTTCGAGAGCGCGGATTTGCCTTCGATACGGACCGGCAACCGAAATCGCTGATCGAATTCACGCGGCCGGAAAGTCCCCGGTTCGACGTGGTATTGACCGTCTGCGAGGACATCTCGTGGGAAAAGCTGCCGACCTGGCCGGGCGCGCCGCGTCTGCTGCACTGGACTCTACCCGACCCGACCGCTTCGAACTGCACACCCACCGAGCGCGCGGACATTTTCCGCGCGGTTCTCGATCTGTCTGAGAAGAAGGTGCGCGAGTTCCTGGATGAAGAGCGCCGCGCGGTGTGCGTCGGCGCGCAGGCCAACGACAACCGCCTCCAGCTCGAGCGCCGCGCGCCCCGCCGGTTCGGAACCTGATGCATGCTTCGACGACGGTGACGCCCGCGCCTGATGGGTTGTGACGGGCGGCCGGCGAGCCTGGAGCAGAAAAGCGCAACGGGCGGCATCGTCGATGCCGCCCGTTGGCGTTTCGCGGCCCTCAGAAGCGGCTAGGCCGCCGCGGAGAGCCGCGCCTGAATGTTCAGCACCGCCATCACGTAGCCGACGCGATCGTCCACGGCCTCGGCCAGGATCGAGAAGTAGTTGGCGTCGTCCGGCACGATCTCGCCGATCACCTCGCCATACTCGAACCGGAGGTCCGCGTGGTGCTTGCGAGCGACCGCCTGCATCTTCGCGTTCTCGGCGAGGCAGCTCATGTAGAGCAGATGAACGCCGCGGTTGCGCGCCGAGCGGATGACACGGCCCATCAGCTCGGTGCCGATGCCCTTCTCCTGGAAAGCGCGCTCGACCGAGAACGCGGCCTCGGCCTCGTGACCCCAGGTGTCGCCAAGTTTGCGCAACTCCGCCGCGGCATGCATCTGCCCGTCGACGAAATAGCCGAATACGATGCTGCCCATGTCGGTCATGCGGGCAGCATAGTCCTCGATGAAGCCGTCCGACACGCCGTGCGCAAAGCGCATGCGGCGCGCGTCCTTGTCCAGCCTCAGCAGGTGGTCGCGGAACGTATCCGTCTCCGTCGGCCACAACTTCCGTATGGTTCCCTCCCAGATCCGGTGCTCGCTCATG
The DNA here is from genome assembly GCA_937873575.1 of uncultured Hyphomicrobiaceae bacterium. Taxonomy (GTDB): domain Bacteria; phylum Pseudomonadota; class Alphaproteobacteria; order Rhizobiales; family Hyphomicrobiaceae; genus JAEUMD01. The sequence continues at coordinate 4,829 of CALMPK010000107.1, read as the reverse complement.
ATGAACCTCCGATTCTGGCTTCAGACGGCCCGCCTGCTCTTTTTTGCCTACGAGCAGTGCGTGCAATGGCTTCGGCGTCGGGCCCGGGTCCCTCGTCGCCAGGTGGAACGGTGGTCCCGCTCCCCTGGCCGTTTGTGTCGCCCGCCCGATCGCGTGATGCGATCTTCCGCGAGCGTTGAGACTCGATTCCCAAGCTACAGCCGGTCGCGTATTGCAACGCACAATACGACCCTCACATGGCATTAGTTGATTTTCCTGCAAGGGTTCGTCTACTTGGGCCGCGGCCTGTTGCTGCACCGCCATATAGTGTCTGGAGGCCGCTTCGGGCGGCCCGGCCTGCGACGGCGAAGGGAAAATCCTGCGGACTCCGGCCGTTTCCAAGGGGTGCCGACGGAGCATCTCGACCATCGATGCGAGGCGCGGCGGCCCGAGCAATGTTAAGAGGACATGGCAGTGCTGCGCGCAGCGGATGAAGAATGAGCGGGACAGTCGCCGAGAAATACGAGGAGCGCGTTGCGACCGGCGAGATCGAGGCCGACGAGGCCCAGCGCTCGGCGGCGCGCCGGCTCGACGAGCTCAACGCCGCGCTGACGGCCTGGAGCCCCTCCGGTCGCGGCCTTCTGTCGTTCATGAAGCGCAAGCCGGGCCCGCCGCCGAACGGCATCTACCTGCACGGCAAGGTGGGGCGCGGCAAGACGATGATGATGGACATGTTCTACGAGGCGGCGACGTTCAAGCCGAGGCGCCGCCAGCACTTCCACGAATTCATGCAGGAAGTCCACGACCGTATCGGCGTGGCGCGCAAGAGCTTCGATGGCGATCCGATTCCGAAGGTGGCGGTCGAGATGGTGGGCCGCCCAGGCTTGCTCTGCTTCGACGAGCTGCACGTCACCGACATTGCCGACGCCATGATCCTCGGCCGCTTTTTCAAGGTGGTGTTCGAGAGCGGCGTGGTCGTGGTGGCGACCTCGAACGCGACTCCGCACGAGCTCTACCGTGACGGCCTCAACCGCCAGCTCTTCCTGCCGTTCATCGATCTCATCGAAGATCACATGAACGTGCTCGAGCTCGGTTCCGCAAAGGATTTCCGCCTCGACAAGATCCACGGCCAGCCGCTCTATTTCGCTCCGGCGGATGCCGCCGCGCACCATGCGCTCGACGACCTGTGGGGCCGCATGACGGGCCACCACAGGCCCGAGCCGGGGGAAATCGAGGTCAAGGGCCGCCACCTGCGCATACCCGCCGCCGCCAATGGCGTTGCACGGTTCGGCTTTGCCGATCTCTGCGAAAAGCCGCTCGGCTCGGTCGACTACCTCGCCATCGCTCACCACTTCCACACCGTCATCATCGACGGCATCCCGGTGATGAGCGCGGCGCGGCGCGACCATGCCCGCCGCTTCATCAACTTGATCGACACGCTCTACGACACCGGCACCTGCCTGATCGCATCGGCGGAGGCGGAACCAGACGCACTCTACGTGCGCGGCGACGGCGCCGATCTCTTCTCGCGGACCGCCTCGCGCCTGACCGAGATGCGCAGCGAAGCCTATGTGGCTCGGCGCTCCGCGCAGGCCGATGGCCGGCTCACCGTATCGACCCGCTTGTGACCCCCCTCTCGCGCCGCTCCGCCGGGCCGCCAGCCATGGCGAACACACCTCGTCGTCGAGCGTGACAACGACTTTCGGAGCCCGAGACTTTGGTTCGATTGGCGGGCGTTCCCCTTGAGCCGCCGCAGTTTTCGAGCTAACCAACCCGCGCGACTATGTCGCTTCTCACGGGCGTTACGCCCACCCCCCGGTGCGCGCCGCCCACGTCCGCAAACGCTGAATTCTCAGGGAGACTGACCCGAATGGCGCGCACGAAGATCGCCTTGATCGGCGCCGGCATGATCGGCGGCACGCTCGCTCATCTCGTCGGCTTGAAGGAACTGGGTGATGTCGTCCTCTTCGACATCTCCGAAGGCACCCCGCAGGGCAAGTCGCTCGATATCTCGCAGTCCGGCTCGGTCGAAGGCTTCAACTGCACGCTCAAGGGCACCAACGCTTACGCCGATATCGAAGGCGCGGGCGTTTGCATCGTCACCGCCGGCGTGCCGCGCAAGCCCGGCATGAGCCGTGACGACCTCCTCGGCATCAACCTCAAGGTGATGGAGCAGGTCGGCGCCGGCATCAAGAAGTACGCGCCGGACTCGCTGGTCATCGTCATCACCAACCCGCTCGACGCGATGGTGTGGGCGCTGCAGAAGGCATCGGGCCTGCCGTACAATCGCGTGATCGGCATGGCCGGCGTTCTCGACGCCGCGCGCTTCCGCCACTTCCTCGCCGACGAGCTCAAGATCTCCGTGCAGGACGTCACCGCGTTCGTTCTCGGCGGTCACGGCGACGACATGGTGCCGCTGGTCCGCTACACGACCGTCGCCGGCATCCCGCTGCCCGACATCGTCAAGATGGGCTGGATCAGCCAGGAGCGCGTCGACCAGATCGTCGATCGCACGCGCAAGGGCGGCGGCGAGATCGTGTCGCTGCTGAAGACCGGCTCGGCCTACTATGCGCCGGCCGCTTCGGCGATCGAGATGGCCGAGAGCTACCTCAAGGACAAGAAGCGCATCCTGCCCTGCGCCGCCTTCCTCGACGGCGAGTACGGCGTGCGCGGCCTCTATGTCGGTGTGCCGGTCGTGGTCGGTGCCGGCGGTGCCGAGCGCATCGTCGAGATCGACCTCAATGGCGCCGAGCGCGAGATGTTCATGAAGTCGGTCAACTCGGTGAAGGGCCTCGTCGACGCCTGCACCGCGATCGCGCCGACGCTCGGTGCGTGACGAAAAATAGGGCGCGCTCCGCAAGGGGCGCGCCGTTTTCATTGGGTCGCGAGTGGCGCGTATCGCCTTCGCCGTCCGGCTGAGCCAGCCGCCGCGAATGTGCCGCCACTTCGAAAACGCCGCTTCCCGTGCGGAACCCTACTTTGGTATACGGTATGCCAGGCGCGGGAGCAGTATGACCGGAACGGTGCCCCGGCTCGGGGCGCGAGCGTCTTGGATTCGGGTTTGAGACCCGCCCGGGCGTAAGCTCGGTTCACAGCGGCGGCCAGACCTCGCGGTCGCCAAGGTCACGATAACGCTCAAACGGCGGAAACAGCGATGAACATCCACGAGTATCAGGCCAAGCAGGTTCTCAAAGGCTACGGCGCTCCGGTCGCCGAAGGCGTTCCCGTCACCTCGGCGGACCAGATCGACGCCGCGGTGAAGGCGCTCCCCGGCCCCGTCTGGGTCGTCAAGAGCCAGATCCACGCCGGTGGCCGCGGCAAGGGCAAGTTCAAGGAACTCCCGGCGGACGCCAAGGGCGGCGTGCGGGTCTCGTTCTCGGCCGAGGACGCGGTCAAGAACGCCAAGGAAATGTTCGCCAACACGCTCGTCACCAAGCAGACCGGCCCGGCCGGCAAGCAGGTGAACCGCCTCTACATCGAGGACGGCGCCGACATCGCCCGCGAGCTCTATCTCTCGATCCTCATCGACCGCACGGTCGGCCGCCCGGCTTTCGTCGTCTCGACCGAAGGCGGCATGGACATCGAGGCCGTCGCGCACGACACGCCCGAGAAGATCGTCACCGTGGCGATCAACCCGGAGACCGGCGTCACCGAGGCCAACGCCGAATTGCTCTGCCGCGCGCTGCAGCTCGATGGCGAGGCCCGCGCCGACGGCATGAAGCTGTTCCCGATCCTCTACAAGGCGTTCACCGAGAAGGACATGAGCCTGCTCGAGGTGAACCCGCTGATCGTGATGAAGAACGGCCGCCTGCGCGTACTCGACGCCAAGGTCTCGTTCGACAACAACTCGCTGTTCCGCCACCCCGACATCGTCGAGCTGCGTGACACGACGGAGGAGGACGCCAAGGAGATCGAGGCGTCGAAGTACGACCTCTCCTACGTCGCGCTCGACGGCAACATCGGCTGCATGGTGAACGGCGCCGGCCTCGCCATGTCGACCATGGACATCATCAAGCTCTATGGCGCGGAGCCCGCCAACTTCCTCGACGTCGGCGGCGGCGCTTCGAAGGAGAAGGTGACGGCGGCGTTCAAGATCATCACCGCCGACCCGCAGGTGAAGGGCATCCTGGTCAACATCTTCGGCGGCATCATGCGCTGCGACACCATCGCGGAAGGCGTGATCGCGGCGGTGAAGGAAGTCGGCCTGCAGGTGCCGCTGGTCGTGCGCCTCGAGGGCACGAACGTCGACCTCGGCAAGAAGATCATCAACGAGAGCGGCCTCAACGTCATCTCGGCGAACGACCTCGACGACGCCGCCCAGAAGATCGTCGCTGCCGTCAAGGCGGCCTGAGCTAGAGACAGGGATTCCTGATGTCCATCCTCATCAACAAAGACACCAAGGTTCTCGTCCAGGGCCTGACCGGCAAGACGGGCACGTTCCACACCGAGCAGGCGCTGGCCTACCACGGCACCAAAATGGTCGGCGGCATCAACCCCAAGAAGGGCGGCGAGTTCTGGACCGGCAAGGGCGGCGAGAAACTGCCGATCTTCAAGTCCGTCGCCGAGGGCGTGAAGGAGACGGGCGCCAACGCTTCCGTCGTCTACGTGCCGCCAGCGGGCGCCGCCGAAGCCATCATCGAGGCGATCGACGCCGGCATACCGCTGATCGTCGCCATCACCGAAGGCGTTCCGGTCATGGACATGGTCAAGGTCAAGGCGCGGCTGGAGAAGTCGAACTCGCGTCTCATCGGCCCGAACTGCCCGGGCGTGCTGACGCCCAACGAGTGCAAGATCGGCATCATGCCGGGCAACATCTTCAAGAAGGGTTCTGTCGGCGTGCTCTCGCGCTC
>CALMPK010000106.1 GCA_937873575.1 uncultured Hyphomicrobiaceae bacterium | reverse complement strand
ACCGCACCCGAGGTGGCGGCCGAGGCAACGACGGGAGATGAGCCAGCGGCGCCGACTGAGGAGACGACGGTCGAGACGGAAGCGGTGGCCACCTCTACCGCTCCGGTCGAGGCTGTTGCCGAAACCGCGCCGGAGCCTACGGCCGCGGCCGAGCCGGCAGGCGTGTCAGAACCCTCCGAGCCCGCCGCCGGGGAGCCGGCCGAAACATTCATCGACATCTGGCGTCCGCGCCGCCATCGCTCCGAGCAGGGCGCGCGCGAGCAGCATCGCGGGCGCCGTGGCGGACGCGGCGGAGCGCGTGGCCGTCAGGGTAACGCGGGCGGCGCGCCAGCCGGTGCCGGGCAGCCAGAGGCCGCTGGAGAGACCGCGCCGGTCGCGGCGGCCGATGCGGCCGGGGAGGGCCGCGAGCGTCGCGATCGCCACGAGCGCCAGGGTCGCGAAGGCGGCGAGCGCGGCAACAGGCCGGAAGGCCAGCAGCATCGCGATCGGGACCGCAATCGCGATCGCGATCGTCCGCGCGGTCCGGGCGGCGAGCAGCGTCCGGGCGGCCGTTCCGAAGGGCGAGGGGAGGGCCGTCAGGAGGGCCGCGGCGGTGGCGATCGGCGCCGGCGCGACGAGCAGCGCGGCGGCAAGCCGCAGGTCATCAGTGCTGCCCCACGGGGCGCCAAGAAGGGGACCGTCGATCCCGATTCGCCGTTCGCCAAGCTCAGCGCCCTCAAGGAGGCCATGGAGAAGCGGACGAAGGAAAGCTCGACTCCATGACCCATGCCCCTGGCGCGGACGACGACGACGACGACGGCGAAGCGACGCCGGGCGATCCTCGCGCGACCAGCCAGCGGCTCGACAAATGGTTGTGGTACGCCCGCGTCGCGAAGTCGGGGAGGCTGGCGGCGGGGCTCGTCACCGGCGGCAAGGTGCGCATCAACCGGAGCAAGGTCGACAGGCCGAGCCACACCATCAAGCCCGGTGACGTCGTCACGGTGTCTGTGGGCCCCAAGGTCCGTGTGCTCAAAATGTTGTCGCCTGGCGTGCGGCGCGGTCCCGCGACCGAGGCGCGCGGACTATTTGACGAATTGACTCTCGCCCCCGAACGCCCCCTTGTCGGAAGTGGAGCGCCGGGCAAGGTCGCCGAGGCCGCTCCCGCTCACCGGGACCCGGGGAGTGGCCGGCCGACCAAGCGCGATCGACGGCAAATTCTCAATTTCAAGGGCGGCCAGCGCTGATAGACGGTTCTCGACCGTTCGCGGCGGTATCCGGCGGGTTGGGGTTTCGCTGTGGCGCCGGTGCGGATATAAGGTCGGCCGACGCGCCAGAAACACGCATTCGTGAGGCGCCGAGCCTTCTCGAATCGAGGACGCGGCTGGTACCTTCGAGCGGAATACGGGGGAACGTTCCTTCGCATCGGCCCGGTCGGGCGAGGGAAGCACTCATCAAGACTTCGGACATGAGCGAATGACCTACATCGTCAACGACAAGTGCATCAAATGCAAGTTCACCGACTGCGTCGAGGTGTGTCCGGTCGACTGCTTCTATGAAGGCGAGAACATGCTCGTCATTCATCCCGACGAGTGCATCGACTGCGGCGTCTGCGAGCCGGAGTGCCCGGTCGAGGCGATCAAGCCGGATACCGAGCCGGGCCTCGAGAAGTGGCTCGAGGTCAACCGCGTCTACGCAGAGAAATGGCCGAACATCACGGCCAAGAAGGACGCGCTGCCAGAGGCCGAGGAGTTCCGCGACGTCGAGGGCAAGTACGAGAAGTACTTCACCGACAAGCCCGGGACGGGCGACTGAGCCGCCACGCACACGTTCCATGATTTCTGGATAACCGGCCCCGGGCTGAGACCCGGGCGCTGGCGTTTTGTTGCGCGCTCCGCGCTTTCGTCGATTGCGTGCCTCGCGCGCCAAGCACCTGCATTCGTACCCAAATTCGCGAGTCCGACGGATCGCGACCGTCACAAGCTCACGCGCGCTGCCGCCTGCCGCGATGGCTCCTGCACGGCCTCAGATTTCGCGATTTTCGAAGAGAGATGGTACCGCCTTCCCGGATCGAACGGGAGACCTCCGGATCCACAATCCGGCGCTCTAACCAGCTGAGCTAAGGCGGCAAACCTCATTGCCTTGGATCGGGCCGGCCCTTGGGCGCGGCCGCTGGTCCACGCACCTTCGCGGACCGCCACGGCGAGACGTGTGTAAACCCTGGAGTTGGCCGTCCAGTCAAGTACAAATAGCCGGATCGCGTCCGGTTGACGAGGGGACGGGGAGACGGCATGAGGGCCGCGACCTCCCTCCGTCTACGATGAGCCTGCGGCGGCGGTCGGGCAACAGGGGAAAGCATGGCCAAGAGCGCAACCAAGCCGGTATCGTCGAAGGCGTCTGCGGCCGTCGCGGCGGCACCGGGCGGGATTCTCCCTGCTCAAGACATCCGCGCGCTGGCCGAGGCGGGTGTCATCCTGGCGGCCACCCCGTTCGGCGCGCGCCAAGTCCAGCCCGCGAGTCTCGATCTGCGGCTCGGCGCCGTTGCCTACAGGGAGCGCGCGCGCTTCCTGCCACAACCGACCGCGGACGTTGCCTCGCGCCTCGCGGATCTCGCCCTGCACGAGGTGGATCTCACCAACGGCGCGGTTCTCGAAACGGGCTGTGTCTACGTCGTGCCGCTGCTCGAAAGCTTGGCGCTGCCGCCGCATCTTGCCGCCGCGGCCAACCCGAAAAGCTCGACCGGTCGTCTCGACGTGTTCACGCGCGTCATCGCCGATCGCGTGCCGGCATTCGACACCGTTCCGGCGGGTTACAAGGGCCAGCTCTATGCCGAGATCTGTCCGCAGACGTTCCCGGTTCTGGTGCGTACCGGCTCGACGTTGTCGCAACTGCGCTTCCGCGCCGGTCAACCGACCTTCTCCGACGCCGAACGGGCGGACCTGCGCCGGCGCGAGCGGCTCGTCGGGGGCGACGCGGCAGGCTTGGTCGGCGCCGAGCCGATGGCGGACATCCAGGGCGGCATCGCGCTCTCCGTCGATCTTGCCGGCGACTCGGCCGGGCTCGTCGGCTATCGCGCCAAGCGCCACACCGGTCTCGTTGATGTCGATCAGCCCGGCGCTTGCAGCCTGCTCGATTACTGGGAGCCGATCCATGCGCGCGCGCAGCGCCGCCTGATCCTCGATCCCGACCAGTTCTACATCCTGGCGTCGAAGGAGGCGGTGCACGTGCCGCCGACGCATGCGGCGGAGATGGTGCCGTTCAACCCTCTCGTCGGCGAGTTCCGCGTCCACTACGCCGGCTTCATGGACCCGGGCTTCGGCCATGCTCCGGCGGGTGGGACGGGGGCGCGGGTCGTGCTCGAAGTGCGGAGCCACAAGGTTCCGTTCGTGCTCGAGGACGGGCAGGTGATCGGCCGCCTCGTCTACGAGCGCATGCTTTCCGTTCCCGACAAGCTCTATGGCGTCGATCTCGGCTCGAACTATCAGGCTCAGGGCCTCAAGCTCTCCAAGCACTTCAAGTAGAGGGTATTGTTCTCCGCTGCCGATTCACGTCCTCCCCGAAGGGCTCGGCCGATCTGAGCGGGGTGTTCTTGCTGCCGCTGCCGATTCTCGTCCTCGCTAAAGGGCCCGGCCGATCGGAGCGGGTGCGGCCCGCGCAAGCGGGCTCCGCGGCCAAGGGCCGCTTGTGCCGGTGCGCTTGTTGCGCGCCACTTGGCGCACCCCAAAAAATAGTTGGCGCGACGCCAAAGCGCTGCTATGACGCGGCTCGCTCTGCTTCGCCAGAGCCTGTTCCGCGGTAGCTCAGTGGTAGAGCATCCGACTGTTAATCGGACGGTCGTAGGTTCGAGCCCTACCCGCGGAGCCATCTCTCCCGACATTCGGCTTTACCAGAGCTGCACAGCGTGCGGCATACGCTTGTTCGCGCACACGCATCCCTCGCGCGCGGCCAAGCCCGCGCAGGGCTCCGGAGCCACGGGCCACTTCTGAAATGTCGGAGAAGAGTGGAGGCCACGCCCGGAATCGAACCGGGGTAAACGGATTTGCAGTCCGGCGCGTAACCACTCCGCCACGTGGCCTTTCCCTACGACGCCGTGTGGTTTCCCGGCGAAGGTGAACGACAGCCGCGCCAGGGCGGAGCTCGCGTTCGGAGCGTCCGATTAACATGCCCGCCCCCGCGCCACAAGCGCCGCGAGAAGGGTGTTCAGCCCCCGCCGCCGGGTTGGTCGCTACAACCGGCGGTGGCGCCTGGCGAGGGTGGAGCAGCGCCGCGAATGTCGCGGGTTAGCTCCGTCGCCTCGGCCCAAATTGCCCTACCCTTCCTGAAGCTTTCGTGTATAACGGCGCCACGAGTGCGGGTCTCGCGGCCCGCGCTTGGCGTTTTTATGACGCGAACCCGCGACCCTGCTGGACGACATCCCGGCTGTGGCCGCCCATGTGACGCAGAGGCCCGCGCCCTGGCACGAGTTCAGGGCACGAGCCAGGGGCAGACGGCCCCGAGCGTCGCTTCCTCTTCCTCCAGACTGAAAGGACCCCCGATGTCGCTGATCGCGCCCGAGCGCAAGGCCGCCAAGGCTGAAGTCATCAAGAACAACGCCACCAAGCCGAACGATACCGGCTCTCCCGAGGTTCAGATCGCCATTCTCACCGAGCGCATCAACCACCTCACCGACCACTTCAAGACGCACAAGAAGGACAACCACTCGCGCCGTGGCCTGCTGAAGATGGTCGGCCATCGCCGCCAGCTTCTCGACTACGTGAAGCGCAAGGACGAGCCGCGCTACCAGAAGATCATCGAGAAGCTCGGCATCCGCCGCTGACGCGCGGTGGACCGCATGTGCCGGTTCACGGTGATGTTCACGGAGAAGCCGAACCCTCGATCACCGAGCTGACACGACCCGCGGCGCCGGCTCCATGAGAGATGCCGGCGCCGCTCGCGTTCCTGCCCGGCGGGACAATCCGCTGCCCGGGTGCGGCAAGGGCCCGGCCCTTCTGCCGCAGACTTTCGACCGAGACGAATAGAAACGAAGACCGAAACGAAAGACCGAACATGTTCGACATCCATCGCGTGGAAATCGATTGGGGTGGACGCAAGCTGAAGCTGGAGACCGGGCGCATCGCCCGCCAGGCCGACGCTTCCGTGCTGGCCCATTACGGCGAGACGAGCGTGCTGGCGACCGTCGTCGCCGCCAAGTCCGCCAAGCCCGGCATCGACTTCTTCCCGCTGACCGTGAACTACCAGGAGAAGACCTACGCTGCGGGCAAGATCCCCGGTGGCTTCTTCAAGCGTGAGGGCCGCCCGAGCGAGAAGGAAACGCTCACCTCGCGCCTCATCGACCGTCCGATCCGCCCGCTCTTCATCGACGGCTTCAAGAACGAGACGCAGGTCGTCATCACCGTGCTGTCGCACGACATGGAGAACGACCCCGACATTCTGAGCATGGTCGCCGCCTCCGCGGCGCTGACGCTCTCCGGCCTGCCGTTCCTCGGACCGATCGGCGCCGCGCGCGTCGGCTACATCGGCGGCGAGTACGTGCTGAACCCGATGATCGACGAGATGACCGAGTCGTCGCTCGACCTCGTCATCGCCGGCACTCAGGACGCCGTGATGATGGTCGAGTCGGAGGCGAAGGAACTCTCCGAGAAGACCATGCTCGAAGCGGTCATGTTCGGCCATCGCCATTTCCAGCCGGTGATCGACGCGATCATCAAGCTGGCGGAGAAGGCGGCGAAGGAGCCGTGGGACATCAAGCTTCCCGACAAGGACAAGTACAAAGCCCAGGTGAAGGAGATCGCCGAGGCGACGCTGCGTCAGGCGTTCTCGACCGCCGAGAAGCAGAAGCGCAACGATCTCGTCTCCGAAGCGAAGAAGAAGGTCGTCGAGGGCGTCAGCATTCCGGACGACCCGAGCGAGAAGGTGCTCCTCATGGACACCTTCAAGTCGCTCGAGATGGACATCATGCGCACCGACGTCGTGAAGACCGGCCGCCGCATCGATGGCCGTGACCTGAAGACCGTGCGCCCCATCGTTTCCGAGGTTCACGTTCTGCCGCGTGCACACGGTTCGGCGCTGTTCACGCGCGGCGAGACGCAGGCTCTGGTCGTTGCGACGCTCGGCACGGGCGAGGACGAGCAGTTCGTCGATGCGCTCGAGGGCACGCGCAAGGAGCGGTTCATGCTCCATTACAACTTCCCGCCCTACTCCGTCGGTGAAACGGGCCGCATGGGTTCGCCCGGCCGCCGCGAGATCGGTCACGGCAAGCTCGCCTGGCGCGCAGTGCGCCCGCTGCTGCCCGCGCACGAGGAGTTCCCCTACACCGTGCGCGTGGTCTCCGAGATCACCGAGTCGAACGGCTCGTCGTCGATGGCGACGGTGTGCGGCGCCTCGCTCGCGCTGATGGATGCGGGCGTGCCGATGAAGGCGCCCGTCGCCGGCATCGCCATGGGTCTCATCAAGGAGGGTGACGAGTTCGCCGTTCTCTCCGACATCCTCGGCGACGAGGATCACCTCGGCGACATGGACTTCAAGGTGGCTGGCACCGCCAACGGCGTCACGTCGCTGCAGATGGACATCAAGATCACCGGTATCACCGAAGAGATCATGCGCATCGCCCTCGATCAGGCGAACCACGGCCGCATGCACATCCTCGGCGAGATGTCGAAGGCGCTCTCGGGCGCCCGCGACGAACTCGGTGATTACGCGCCGCGCATCGAGACGATCAAGATCCCGACCGACAAGATCCGCGAGGTCATCGGCTCGGGTGGTTCCGTCATCCGCGAGATCGTCGCGGAGTCGGGCGCCAAGATCGACATCAGCGACGACGGCACGGTGAAGATCGCCTCGGCCAATCGCGAGAGCATCGAGAAGGCCCTGCACCGCATCAAGATGATCACGTCCGAGGCCGAGGTCGGCCAGATCTACAAGGGCAAGGTCGTCAAGATCATGGAGTTCGGCGCGTTCGTGAACTTCTTCGGCGCGAAGGACGGTCTCGTGCACATCTCGCAGCTCGCACCGGGGCGTCCGGCGACGGTCGGTGAGGTCGTCAAGGAGGGCCAGGAGGTCTACGTCAAGCTGCTCGGCTTCGACGATCGCGGCAAGGTGCGCCTGTCGATGAAGATCGTCGATCAGGCCACGGGCACGGAGATCCCGCGCGAGGAAGGCGCGGAGCCCGAGGAAGAGATGCATCGCGAGCGTCCGCCGCGGCGCGACCGCGAGGGTGGCCGTGGCGGTGATCGCCGTCCGCGCCGCGATCGCGACTGAGAACGCGCTTCGCGTTTGAAACAAACGAGGCCGCCGGAAGAGATCCCGGCGGCCTCTGTATTTCTGTTGGTTGACCGAGGCGGGGGGGATCAGGCGAGACGTGAAGCGCTGGGCGCGCGTTCACAATCGATCGCGCATCACGCCGTCTCGAGCACGGGATAATCGAGGTAACCCTGGGGCCCGGAGCCGTAGAACGTCATGGGGTCGGGCGTATTGAGCGGCGCGTTGGTGCGCAGGCGCTCGACGAGATCGGGGTTGGCGATATACGCCTTGCCGAATGCAACGGCATCGGCTTCGCCCGCGGCGAGCACGCGCTCCGCATCGTCGCCGGTGAAGCCTTCGTTGGCGATCCACGTACCGCCGAACGCACGCTTCAGCTCGGGGCCGATGCGGCCTTCGCCGGTGTGCTCGCGCGCGCAGATGAAGGCGATGCGCCGTTTGCCGAGTTCGCGCGCGACGTAGCTGAACGTCCCGAGCCTGTCGCTGTCTCCCATGTCGTGAGCGTCGGTGCGCGGCGCCAAGTGAACGCCGACGCGACCGGCGCCCCACACGTCGATGCACTGGTCCGTGACGGCGAGAAGCAGTCGGGCGCGGTTCTCGATACTGCCGCCCCAGGCATCGGTGCGCGTGTTGGTGCTGTCCTGGAGGAACTGGTCGAGCAGGTAGCCGTTGGCGCCGTGAATCTCGACGCCGTCGAAGCCCGCACGCCGGGCATTCTCCGCACCGCGCCGGTAAGCGGCGACGATGTCCGCGATCTCTGCCGTCGCGAGTGCCCGCGGCACCGGGTAATCGGCTTTCGGCCGCACGAGGCTGACGTGCCCCTTCGCCGCGATGGCGCTTGGCGCGACCGGCAGCGCGCCATCGAGATAGGACGGGTGCGAGACGCGCCCGACGTGCCAGAGCTGCAGCACCATCGTGCCGCCGGCGGCATGAACGGCGGAGGTGATCGCTTTCCAGCCCTCGACCTGGTCGTCGGACCAGATGCCCGGCGTATCGGGATAGCCGACGCCCATGGGGTCGACGCTCGTCGCTTCCGAGATGATGAGGCCGGCGGCAGCGCGCTGTACGTAGTAGTCACGCATCATGGCGTTCGGAGCGCGCCCGGGGCTCGCCCGGCAGCGCGTGAGCGGAGCCATGATGATGCGGTTCCTGAGGTGGAGATCGCCCATCGAGATCGGATCGAGCAGATGCGGCATGGAAAGCCTCTTGCTTGAACTTCGGGGAGCAGCGCACGGCGGGCGTGGTATCGCGAAGAGATGCCGCGCGGCATGTGTCTTGGGTGCCCGCGGATGGGCCGGGCAGGGAGCCGCCCGTCCAGCCAGGCGCGGGACTGCCTCTATATCGCTGCCGCGCGGGCGAATGCGAGGTCCGCCGGCGCGCCGTTCACGCAGTCGTGAGCCTGTGCGGATCTGGCATGCAATCGCGTTGGAGATGCTGTGCTCGTGCGAGCCTATAGCCTCATCCAACTGCGCAGGATCGCGGCAGCGATTAGGGCACGTCCGAAGATGCCCTGTCATTCGAGGGAACGAGGACGCTCACCCGATCTGGGAAATCGCCCGTCGTTCCGTCGATCGGAGGGCGCTCTGGCGGCTCAGGGCTTGCGCCGCAGGTTGTGCCAGATGCCGATCTCGATACCGAGCCGGCGACGCGCGACGAAGTAGTTCATCAGTGCCGCCATCACCAGCGCCGTCGCGGTTGCGCTCGCGGCACCGACGATGCCGTAGCGGGGCACCAGCAGGAAATTGAGAGCGATAGAAAGTGCGGCCGTGAGCGAGAGCACGACGGCGCTCAGCTTCTGCTCGCCAAGCATGTTGAGCATGAACTCGCTAGGCCCCATCGCCGAGCGGAACAGGAAGCCGAGAACGAGGATGAACATGACGGGATAGCCGTCGGCGAACTGCGGTCCGAACAGCCAGAGCAGCGGTTTTCCGAGTGCCAGGATGACGGCGGCGCAGGCAAGGGATGGCCAGAACGTCCAACTCACGGCATCGCGGATGAAGGCTTCGAGGCCAGCTCGGTCCCCCCGGGCGTTGAGAGCGGAAAAGCGATTGGCGACGGCGCTGCCGACCGCGTAGTGCACGAACATGATGAGGCTCATCGTCTTCGCCGCGGCGAAATAGATGCCGACCTCGGTCGGCGAGAGGTAGCGCGAGATGATGAGTACGTCGGCGTTCTGCAGCACGATCTCGGCGCCGCCGATGACGAGCAGCGGCGCCGCGTAGCGGAGCCAGTGGCCGAAGATGTAGCGGCGAGGTCCGGCCTCCACCGTCGCTTCGATGCGGCGATTGACGAGCAGCGTCTGCACGGCCGCCGTCGCCCACGTCGCGAAGATCGCGGCACCTGCGGCCGTCGTCGCATTCATGGTGAGGCCAGCCAGATGAGCCGCGCCCATCGTCAGCAACAGCAGCAGAGGTCTCAGGACGTAGGGCGGCGCAAGGGCGACGCCCATCCAGGCGAAGCCGCGGCCGATGCCATCTTGCACGTCGGTGATCGCGTAGAGCGGCACGCATACGAGGCCGAGATAGAGCGGCAATACGTAGTGGCTGTCGATGTAGGGTGCGAGCGGGATCAGGCCCGCCATGCCGGCCGTCGCGATGAACGTTCCGACCGCAAGCGTCGAAAGACGTCCGCCGCGGACCAGGCCGCGCAGCAGATCGTGCTCGCCCTTCTCGCGGTACTCGGGAAGCAATCGGATCATGGTCAGGTTGAGACCGAGATGCGAAAGTCCGCCGAGCACCAGCACCCACGTCCAAACGAACACGTAGATGCCGTACTCGTAGCTGGCCATCCAGCGCGCGAGCGCAATCTGCGAGAGATAGAGGAGGCCCGCACTCGTCACACGCACGAGAAAGGCCGTCAGGGCGTCACGCTGCGCGCGGGTCTGGTCGCTATCCCCGTCGAGAATCGCGCGGACGCGCTCGGTCGCGAGACGCAGCAGCGGCTTCGGCTCATTCGCGCGAAGGGCTTGCGCGGCTAATGTGTCGTGGCTCATGGGCCCTCGCAACGCCACGACGCTCGATCGTGGTGTACTCAACTCGCCTGCAGGCGCCGCCGCTCACGCTGGCGCACCAGCTCGGCAACCCCCGCCCACGCCCACGATCTGCCCGCGTCGCCCTTCTCCGAGTGGAGGCTCGAGAAGAACTCGGCAACATCGGCGGCGTGCAACCCGTGCCGTCCTTCCAGCGTTGCCGCCATGAACTCGACCTCGCGTGGAGTCGGGGTCGCGTCTTCGTCAGGTTGCCAACCGGATGCCATCATATTCGCCTCAAGGCCACGTTAACGGGCTCGTTTCACGGTCCAATGCGTTGACGGTTGGGTAAGCAAGATGGAAGCCAACGGCGCCGATCCATTGTATGCTGGCAAGGGAATGCGGGTTGGCGATAGGCCGGAGCACCGCTGACGGCCGCGTGGAAAGTGGTGCTCGCCCGGCATTCTCGGCCGAGGCGGCGGCCAAGGAGGCACCCATGATGCGCAAGTACGACCGCTGCGAGGTCTCGGGCTGCACCATGCGCGCCATGCCCTCGAACGATCGCCCCGCTCGATTGTCCAGAACGGGACGGTTGGCTGTGCCGCTCCGGGGCATGGCCGCTCTCGCGGCGACCATTCTGGCGACGGGCATCGCTGTATCCGCGGCAACGGCCGATCAGGGTGCACCGCCCGCGGGCATCCTCACGCCGCCCGGGGTGACCGTCGCTCCACCCGGACAGCCGAACCCCGTGCCCGACGATATCGATGCGCGCCAGGACCCTTCAGGTACCGACCAGGATGGCGGGGCGGCCGCGCGTCCGCAACCCGATGTCGGCGGCGGTTGCCCGTATCGCGGACGCCGCCTCGAGCTGATCGTTTGAGCAGGATGGCTTAGAGAGTGGAAAAGCCCAGGCGCATGGCGCCAGGGCTTCTAGAAGATTCGTCGCTTTTAGGTGTCGCGCGGCTCAGCCGCGGCCAGGCTTTACACGTACGCCCGGTGCAGGACGCTCGAGCAGAACCTCGCGCCGGAAGCGGAACAGCTTGGCGGGCCGCCCGCCGGTGCGGGTCTTCATTTCACCCGTCGGCTCGACGAGGCCAGCGCTTTCCACCAGTCGCCGGAAGTTCTGTTTGTGCAGGTGCGGGCCGAGGATCGCCTCCACCGTCTTCTGCAATTCGAACAGTGTGAACTCTCTAGGCATCAGCTCGAAGATCACCGGGCGATACTTGATCTTTGCGCGCACGCGGCTGATCGCGGTGGCGAGGATGCGGCGATGATCGAACGCCATCGGCGCGCCGAGCTCCACGGCATCCTCGTTGGCCGCCGCGAGTTCAGGGCGATCGCGTCGCGCCTCGTCGATGAGACCGGCTTCGTAGAGAATCTCGTAGCGCTCGAGCACCTTCTCCTCGTCCCACGACGAGTTGTCGACGCCGAAGCACATACGCAGGCGATCTTCGCGCAGCAGCGGACGGCTGGGCGCGGGCCGGAGTTGCGGCATCGCCGCCCACGATCTCAGGCGCGGCATGATGATGTCGTCGAGAACACCCGGCCGGCCTCGGCGCCAATCCTCCCACGGGAAGAAGTGATACCAACTCCGCCAGCTGCCGCGTTGCAGCTCCTCGATCGATTCGATGTAGGTGAGTGCGAGGTAACCGATCGAAACGACGTGCGGATCACGATCGTCGGCCAGGGCATGGCGGCCGCGGTCACCGAATGTGTAGAGCTGCTCGACATAGCCGAAGTCGAGGCCAGTCTGCTCTCGAACCCAGGACCTCAGTCCGATCTCGAGCGTGCGATGCTCGACCGGAGAGAACGGCCCTGATGGAAGGCTCTCGATGGAGCCGCTGCCGTCGCCGGCCGGCTCGCGCACCACGAGCACGACGGGCTCGTCGTTGTGGACCGAAACGATCGCGGCATTCAGTCCGATCTCAACGGTGGGACATTCTGTTCGCGTCATTTCTTCGCGTGCCATTGCGAGGCGGCGAGCGGCCGGCGCATTGGCGATATCGAGTGCATGTTTCAATCAAACCCCCGAGCATGGCGTTCAGATCCTCCCGGGAGTCGGAGTATGCGCCGATCGTGGCGTTTTTCGGAACAACTGATGTGCGGTGATGGGGGCAGCTCTCGGACAAGCATGCACGGCATGGCCCGGACGCGCGCCAACGCGTTACGACGCGAGCTCGGCGAACCGAGCGAGAAAGCGGTGCTGCGCCTCCGCGGCGTGCCAGGGCTCGAGCCGTTCGAGTGAACGCGCAAGCTCGGTGCCGAGGCCTTCCGGTATACCGAAATAGAGGTACGCCTCGTCCTTGCTGAAGCCCGCGAGAACGGTTGCCTCGAAGAACGCTGCGATGCGATCCGCGCTCTTGATTTCATATGAGATGGTGTCGGGCAGTTGCTCCGGCAAGGCGAAGCGGCGATGGATGGCGGCGAGCAGCCGGTTCTCGAATGCCTTGTAGTCCAGCCCGATCGCGGTTTTGAACGGGCTGATGAGATCGCCCACCACGTACTCGGGCGCGTCGTGCAGTAGTGCCGCGAGAAGCCAGGGACGCTCCCAGCCGGGATTGCGCGCGTACGCGATCTCCTGAACGATCAAGACGTGCTGCGCAACGGAGAAGGCATGCGCCCCGATGGTCTGACCATTCCAACGCGCGACGCGCGCGAGGCCGTGGGCGATGTCCTCGATCTCGATGTCGGCCGGGGCTGGATCGAGCAGATCGAGGCGGCGGCCGGACAACATGCGTTGCCACGCGCGTGGCGGCGCGGCTTGGGGCTTGCCGGTGTTGGCGCCAGGGCCCGTCACGCGAGCATCGGTCGTCGGGTCGTTCATCGTGGTCTCGCTATCAGCGGTGCGGCGGCACGAATGATTTCTGAAGGCGTGCGCATGGGCCGTGGCGATGGCAGCCGGCGATGTGGTCGTTAACCATGCCGACCGATTGCATGAAGGCGTAGACCGTCGTCGGCCCGACGAAGCGGAAGCCTTGAGCCTTGAGCGCCTTCGACATGCGCCGCGAAGCTGGCGTTTCGGCCGGAGCATCGGCGATGCCGGTGAGCGGCGCCCGCGCCGTCGCGTCCTCGCGCGCGATCTGCCAGAGCATGGCGGCGAGACTGGTCTTATCGGAGAGTGCGAGCATGGCGCGCGCATTGTCGATCGTCGCTTCGATCTTGGCGCGGTTGCGGACGATGCCGGCATCGCCCATCAGGCGTTCGACATCGGCGGTGCCGTAGCGGGCGATGCGCTCGGGATCGAACCGATGGAACGCCGCCCGGAAATTTTCGCGCTTGCGCAGGATCGTCAGCCACGAGAGCCCCGCCTGGAAACCCTCGAGCACGAGCTTCTCGAACAGGGCGCGATCGTCGGCCTGCGGCACGCCCCACTCCTCGTCGTGGTAGCGCGCATAGAGATCGTCGGCGATGCCCGACCAGGGGCAACGGACCTTTTCCGCGCCGGGCGGCGCTGCTTTGTCTCGACCGCTCATCGCCGGCTCACGGGCTCTGCGGCCGTTCGGAGACGCTGCGGCGGTAGCGCTCGACGGCCTCGCGATCGACCTCGATGCCGTCGCCGCCGGCCGTCAGCGGCTGCCCCTTGTCGAGCGCTTCCGCGACACGGTCGAGGCGCAGCAGCGCGAGCGCCTTGCCGTCCGCCACGGTGCCGATGGTGCCGATGACGGCGTCGCCCGCCCGCACCTCGCCGCCGGTCGCCAGCGCGCCGCCCGTCAGACGCACCACGCGCTTGCGTACG
>CALMPK010000105.1 GCA_937873575.1 uncultured Hyphomicrobiaceae bacterium | reverse complement strand
CGCGGGGGGGGTGGGGGGGCGGTTGCGCCGGGGGGGGGCGCATGGGTGGGTGGGTCCGCGCGGCCCGCCGTTGCCGGCGATGGAACGGGCGGCGGCCGGGCCAGGGGCGCGCTTGCCGCCACGGCAGGAGCGACCGGGGGCGGAGCAGTCGGCGGTATCCAGCCCTCTGGCCTCGCGGGTGTATGCGTGAACGGCTGACCGGTTTCGTGCGGCAGGCCCTGCGGCGGCGCGGAGCGTGCTTGCGGCATGGCCGGTGGCGGCGCGGACGGCGGCGGCACCACCCGGGGGGGGACGGCCGGGGGCGGGCCCCGCCGGCCCAGCGGCCCCCCGGGCGCCCGCCGTGGCGGCGCGCGGCGGCGGAGAACTGCGCGGCCCCTCGGCGGGCCCGCGCGCCGGGTCAGCGCCATTGGCGGGCGGGTGGCCGGCACCGTTGAGCGGTGACGGCATGGGCGTCACGGCGTCGCGCGGCTCGGCCGCGGCTCCAGTCGCCGTTGCGGCTTCCGCCTGATTGACGCCGTTGGCGGCAGCCGCTTGTGCCTCGGCCTCGCGCTTGCGCTTCTTGCGCGACGAACGTTGCTTGGTCTTGAAGAAGCCGTGCGTCTGTAGCTTGCGCTCGGACTTGCGGATGATGCGCAGGAGCTGCGTGACGTCACGATCGGCCATCGGCTCGCCGTAGTAGAAGCCTTGCGCGAACTCGCAGCCGATGGCGCGCAGGAACACGACGTCGTCGGGGGCCTCGATGCCCTCCGCGATGGCCTTCTTGCCCAGCTCGTGCGCCAGCGCCACCATCGCGCGCACCACGCTTGACCCCGCCTCGTTGGCACCCGTGCCGTTACGCACGAGCGAGCGGTCGATCTTGAACGTCTCGCAGGCGAGGCGCTGCAGGTAGGTGAGCGAGGAATAGCCCGCGCCGAAATCGTCGAGCACCACCTCGGCACCCGCGCCGCGGACGAGATCGAGAATGGATACCGCGTGCTCGGGGTTCTCCATGACGATCGACTCGGACACCTCGAGCCGCAGCGTGCCCTTCGCGATCATTGTTACCGCGAGCAGGTGGCGCACTTCCTGGGCAAGCTCCGAGCGCAGCATCTCCGCGCTCGCGACATCGACATTGACGAACAGTTGGTCTTCCGGCCGCGGCAGCTCTTTCTGCCACTGCGCCGCGGCCTCCACTGCGCGCGTGAGCGCCATCGAGCCGATCTTGCGCACATACTCGACGTCGGCGGCGGAAGTCAGGATCGCGGCGGGGTTGAGCATGCCGAGCTTTGGATGCTCGAAACGGATCATCGCTTCGAAGCCGGCCAGCTCTTCCGTCGGCAGGTAGACGATCGGCTGGAACAGCATCTTGAGCTGGCCCTTGTCGATGGCCTTGCGCACCATGCCCTCGATGCCCGGATCGTCCTCGACCTCGCCGCGCAGTTCCGGCCGGAAGATCTCGATCCGGTCGGTTCCGCCGCGCTTGGCCCGGAACATCGCGATCTCGGCCTCGCGCAGGAAATCCTCCGACGAGATTTCTCCGCCTTCATAGACGGCGATGCCGAGCGAAACCGTCAGCACCACTTCCTGGCTGGCGATATGGATCGGCGAGCGCAGGCTGCGGCGCACACGCTCCGCAAGGGCCGCGAGCTCGCGCGATTCCTGCTCCTCGACGAACAGGATCGCAAACTGGTCTCCACCGACCCGGGCCAGCGTGTCGAACGGGCCAAGGTGACGTTGCAGGCGTCGCGCGACGGTGATGAGCACGCTGTCGCCGACGTTGAGGCCGAGCGTTGCGTTGACGCTCTTGAACTTGTCGATGTCGATGAAGAACACCGTCGGCCGCACGCGCGAGTCGGTCTTGCTGCGCGCCATGACGGTCGCCAGACGGTCCAGCAGCAGCGAGCGGTTCGGCACGCCGGTGAGGCTGCAGCGGACGGCGTCGTGCAGCAGCCGCTCGTGCGCGATCTTGACGTCGGTGACGTCGCGCATCAGGCCGATGCAGCGCACCGTCCGGCGGTCGCTGGTCGGCACCGATGCGGCTTCGAGCTCCAGCCACCTGTAGGTGTTGTCGGCGTGGCGCATGCGGAAATCGGCGCGGATCTTTCCGCCGGCCCGTTCCTGCACACTCCACAGCATCAGCCGGAATCGCTCGCGATCGGCCGAGTGGACGTGCTGGAGGAACTCGTCGACCTTGACGTTCAGCTCGCCCGCGTTCAGCCCGAGGATTTCCTCGACCAGTGTGCCGGTCTTGATCTCGTCGCGACGGCTCGACCATTCCCAAACCGCCGAGCGCGCACCGTCGACGGCAATCGCACGCAACTGACTATCGCCGGCGGAAAGTCCGGCGACAGGATCGATGGAGCGGAATGCGAACTGCGTCACCGTGAAGGCGATCAGCAGCACCACCATGACGAGGCCTGCCATCAGCGCGGAGACGAACACGTCTCCCGGCAGACGCCCCGTCAGCGTCACGGCGGCAAGGAAGATCCAGATGAGGAACAGGATCCACGTCGGCACGAGGTGCAGCGCGCGGTCCTGGCCGCGTATCGCGAGGAACAGCGTGACCACGGCGCCGATGCCGCCGATTCCGACGAACGAGATGCGCGCGAACGTCGCCGCCAGCCGCGGGTCGATGGCCGCGACGGCGACCAGCGAGAGCTGCCCGAGTATCCAAACGAGCGACAGAAGACGAACGAGGCCGTGGCTCAGCCGCAGCCTCAGGAAGGCGTGCAGGAACATCACCAGGCTTGCGGCCATGGAAGCTTCCGCCGCCGCTCGATAGATGGCGTTGTCCTCCGGCTTCATGTTGAACAGTTTGTGGAAGAAGCCGAACTCCACGCACAGGTAGGTGAGCACGCACCACGAGAACAGCGCCGCCGCGGGGAAGATGATCTTGTGGTTCGCCGCGAAGATCGACGTCAGGAAGATCGCCGCGAGCACGGTGAGGCCGAGCATGACGCCATTGAAGAGCTGGCGGTCGCGCGCCTTGATTTCGTACTCGAGCGGCTTCCACAGATAGACGCGCGGGAAGCTCTCGGTGGCGAGTTCGACGACGTAGGTGATGGTCTGGCCCGGCTCCAGCGTGAGCGCGAAGATGTCGGCGCGGTCGGAGCGGACGCGGCTTGGAACGAATCCCATCGACGGCGTCACGGCCTCGAGGCGGCGGGCGTCGAGATCGGGCCAGACGATGCCGGACCCGGACGCGGTGTAGCGGTCTGCGGTGAGCCAGCGCTCGATCGGCTTGTCGCTCGGGTTGCTCAGCGCGAACACGAGCCAGCGCGGGTTGGTGCCGGACGTCGCCGCGCGAACCGACATGCGGCCGCGCACGCCATCGCTGCTCGCCGCGGTCTCGATCGTCAGGCTATCACCGCGGCCATCGTAGGCTTCGCCGAGCGGGGTAACCTCGACACGGTCCTGATCGGCCTGCACGGTGATCGCGTTGAGTGCCGCGGCGGGCCGCACGTACACCGTGAGGGCGAGCGCGAACAGCGCGACGAACAGCGCCATCAGGCCGGCCGACGGGTGCGGCCCGGGCCGGCGTCGAGATGTGCGGTTGGCCGGGCTCATGCGCCGCCTCCCCCGTGCCCGGCGTCGTCCGCCAGCAGCGCGTAGAGCAGGTGATCCTCCCACCGGCCGCGGATCTTGAGATAGCGCCGAGCGACGCCCTCGCGCACGAAGCCCGCGCGTTCGAGCACGCTGATCGACGGCGTGTTGGCGGGCATGACCGCAGCATCGATCCGGTGCAGCTTCAGAACGTCGAACGCGAAGGGCACGACCGCCCCGACCGCCGCGGCCATGTACCCCTTTCCGACATGCTCGGCGCCGAGCCAGTAGCCGAGCGTTGCCGACTGGGTTACGCCGCGGCGCAGGTTCGACAGGGTGAGCCCGCCGACGAGGTGGTATCCACCGGCGAAAATGAGAAGTCCGTAGCCGAGATCGTCACGCGCCTCGCGCGAGTAGTGGCGCACGCGGCGGCGGAATGCAGCGCGCGTCAGCTCGTCGAGCGCCCAGAGTGGCTCCCACGGCGCCAGATGCTCGCGGCTGGCGGAGCGCAGCTCGGCCCAGGCGGCGTAATCCGCCATGGTGGCCGAGCGCAACGTGACGCCCCTACCGGCGAGAACCGGACCTGAATCCTGAACGATGCTCGCCCCCAGCAGCACCCGTGGGCCTCCTCAGGCAATCCGGCGGAACTGGCCGGCGAGCCGTTCGGCATGCTCGGCGGACGACTTGCCGGCACCGACGACGGCGACAGCGGCGGCGCCTTCATGCAGGCGGCGTGCAAAGTTGCGGACGTCGTCCTCGCCGACCGCATCGACCTCCGCGATCAGCTCCTCGGGCGCGAGCACGCGGCCGTGGACGATGACGTGACGCGCCATCTGTTCGGCACGCGCGGAGGAGCTTTCCAGGCCCATCAGCAGACCGGCCTTGAGCTGCGCCTTGGCGCGCGCGAGTTCGGCCGGCGTCGGTCCAGATGCGGCGACGGCCTCGAGCTCTTTCACCACGACATCGCTCAACTGCGTGATCATCTCCGACCCGGTCGCCGAATAGATGGAGAACAGCCCGGCATCGGCCAGGGCCCATGCCGACGAGTAGATCGTGTAGCAGAGGCCGCGGCGCTCGCGGACCTCTTGGAACAGCCGGGACGACATGCCCCCACCGAACAGGCCGGAAAAAACCTGCGCCGCGAAATAGTCGTCGGCGAAGTAGGACGGCCCCTCGAATCCAAGCAGCAGATGGCTCTGCTCGAAACGTCGCTTATAGGAGCGCGCACCCCCTTCGTAACGCGCTGGCACCGAATCCGGCACCTTGCGACGAGCAAGCCCCCCGAATAGGGCTTCAGCGTGGCGGACCAATTGATCGTGGCGGACAGAACCCGCCGCCGAGATCACCATGCGCTCGGGCACGTAATGGCGGTCGAGGAACGATTGCAGCGTCGCCGGGTCGATGCCCTTGATGCTCGCCGTCGTGCCGAGGATCGTGCGCCCTACGGGCTGGCCTGGAAACGCAGCCTCCGCCAGCAGGTCGTAGCCGATATCTTCGGGA
Organism: uncultured Hyphomicrobiaceae bacterium; assembly: GCA_937873575.1. Classification (GTDB taxonomy): domain Bacteria; phylum Pseudomonadota; class Alphaproteobacteria; order Rhizobiales; family Hyphomicrobiaceae; genus JAEUMD01. The sequence continues at coordinate 8,944 of CALMPK010000105.1, read as the reverse complement.
TCGTCGCGCGTTGCCGCGATCTCCTGCAAGATCACGTCACGCTCGCGATCGAGCTCCTGCTGGTCGAACTGCGAGTTCTGGAGGATGTCCGCCAGCACCTCGAGCGCGACCGTCTCGTCCCCCTTGAGCACGCGCGCGAAATAGGCCGTCTGCTCGAGGCTCGTCGATGCGTTGAGCTCGCCGCCGACGCTTTCGATCTCCTCGGCGATCTGGCGGGCCGTTCGCTTCTTCGTTCCCTTGAACGCCATGTGTTCGAGGAGGTGCGAGATACCATGCTCGCTCTCCGCCTCGTCGCGGGCACCGGCGGCCACCCACACGCCGAGCGAGACGGTTTCGAGGTGGTTCATCGCGTGCGAAACGACGCGAATACCGTTGGCGAGCGTGGAAACCTCGGTGCTCATTCGCCGCCTTTCGCGGTTTGCCCCTCGCGCACGGCGCGGGCGCGGCTCTCGACGAAGCGCTCGACGGTGGCGAGATCGTTGGCCAGACGCTCGAACCGCTCGGGCGCCGACATCAAATCGGAAAGGCGCGGCGGAAGGCCCGGCCTCGAACCCGTGATCGCCTCCATCGCATCGGGGAATTTCGCCGGGTGGGCGGTCGAAAGCACGACGCGCGGAACCTCGCGGCCGGCCTTGTGGGCCGACGACGCGGCGACGTAAGCGCAGGCCGTATGCGGGTCCATGAGGTAGCCGCTCGTCGCTGAGACATGGCGAATGGCTTGCGCCACGTCCGCCTCGCTCGCGGCACGCGCAGAGAACTCTTGCTTGAGCCCCTCGGCCACCCGGCCCGTATCGAACCGGCGCGACTGCGCCAGCGAAGCGAACGCGTTGCGCACGAAGGCATCGTCGCGGCCCGACGCCTCGAACAGGTAGCGCTCGAAATTCGAGGAGATCTGGATGTCCATCGACGGCGACGACGTCGCGACGACGTCGCGCATCTCATAGGCGCCCGTGGCCAGCGTGCGCGGCAGGATGTCGTTCTCGTTCGACGCGATCACGAGATCTGCCACCGGCAAACCCATCTGCTTCGCGACGTACCCGGCGAAGATGTCGCCGAAGTTGCCTGTCGGCACAGTGAAAGCGACGGAACGGTGCGGCGCGCCGAGCGCCACGGCGGCGACGAAGTAGTAGGTCACCTGCGCGACGATACGCGCCCAGTTGATCGAGTTGACGCCCGCAAGCGCCACGGAATCGCGGAAGGCGTGGTCGTTGAACATGGCTTTGACCAGCGCCTGGCAATCGTCGAACGTGCCATCGATAGCGACGGCGTGCACGTTCGCCTCGGTCGGCGTCGTCATCATGCGACGCTGCACGTCCGACACTCGCCCGTCCGGGAACAGGATCACCACGTCGACGCGCTTCGACGTGCGGAAAGCTTCGATCGCCGCGCCGCCCGTATCGCCGGAGGTGGCGCCGACGATCGTCACGCGCTGGCCCCGCTTCTCGAGTACGTGATCCATCAGCCGCGCCAGCATCTGCATGGCGACGTCCTTGAACGCCAGCGTCGGCCCGTGGAACAGCTCGAGCACGAACGTCTGCGCATCGAGCTGAACGAGTGGCGTTACCGCGGCGTGGCCGAAGGTTGCATAGGCGTCGGCCGCCATCTCACCGAGGACGCGCGCCGGCAGTGCCTCACCCGAGAAGCGGCCGATGATCTCGGCGGCGACCTCGGCAAAGGGCCGGCCTGCAAACCCGGCGATCGTCTCGGCATCGAGCTTCGGCCAGGTCTCGGGCACATAGAGGCCGCCATCACGCGCGAGGCCGGCCAGCAGCACGTCCTCGAATCCGAGCCGCGGTGCACCGCCGCGCGTGGAGATGTATGAAACGGACGTCAAGGTCGGCAATTCTCCAGACAGGTGTGGGCCGTCGCCACCATGCTCGGCGAGACGCGGCGTGAGGCGCGGAACGCGGGAGGCCCGCTACGGTCGCAAGCTCGCCGCGGCCGCCGCACTAACCACCGCGCGATCTGCGATCGACTGTTTCGGATGCGCCAGTCTCGCCCAGCTCGACCTAACGTAACACGGCCGAACCGGCGTGTGCGGGCCTCGTGGAAACCAAGGCAGGAAACCCGCTATGGCCGGTTCGTTCCGGCGTCCTTGATCGGCGCTCCCCGCGCCGCGGTCAAGGCCGTTGATACGAGGGGTGCCGGTGCCGGCCGTCGTGGCTCAGGCGGCTCGGCGGCCCCGCGAAACCGCATACGCGACGTAGACGCCGATCAGCGTCAGCGCGAGCCCGTACCAAGTGAGTACGTATTCGAGATGCCGGTTCGTGAGGTTGATCGCACCGAGTTCCGGCTTTGGTGCTTCCGCTCCGCCCGTCGCCTTCTCCGCCTCGACGAGAACCGCAGCGACCGGAGCGCCAGCGCCAAGGGCTCGGGTCATGCCCTCGGTGTCGTAGGAGTACCACTGATTGTGCTCGGGATTGCTGCCACCCGAAAACGTGCCCGTGCGGCCGATGCGGACGCGCCCGACGATATCGACCACACCCTCGGGATTGCCCGATGCCCGCGTCTCGCGCGCCTTGCGCTGCTCCAACACGACGCCGCGGATGACGAGAACGCGGCCGGCGGGACCGGCGCCCGGAGCCGCCGGGAGCGGATTGGAAAGCTCGAGTGGCGTCACGACGCTCCAGGCCGGGCCGGCCTTGCCCGGCGCCCAGACATGAAACTCGTGGGTATGATCGAAACGCCCCGACACGCTGACGCGGCGGAACTCCGCCTCCTCGAGTGGCTGCTTGCCCTGGGCGACGCCCGCGAGCACCTCGCCGAGTGGTTTCGGGTCTGCTTTCGCCCCCGCCTCGACTCGCGCGATCAGTGCCTCTTTCCAGGCGAGGCGGCGCATCTGCCAGGTACCGAGCGAGAGCAGGATGGCGAGCCCGACAAGCGTCAGAACCGTCGGCCAGAGCAGGCCGCCGCGCGGCGCTTCTGCGTTCATCTCTGCATCCATGAGCGAGGTTACTCCATCGGCCCCGACCGCGCGGGGCCCGCCCTTGCCACGACTTGGATCGCCAGCGGAGCGATCGCCGTGGCGGACGCTATTTCACGAGTCGGCCTTCCTCGGCCTTGTTGCGGAACTGGAGCGCGATAAGCGTCGCCTTCAGGAAGCGAAGCAGGCCGACGGCAAGCAACGGCGTGACGAGGCCCCATAGCACGATGTGCACCCAGAGCGCTGGCTCGTAGGTGAATTCAACCCAGAGCGCTGCGCCGAGCACAAGGAAGCCGAGGATGAAGATCGCGAAGATCGCCGGACCATCGCCCGTGTCGATGAACTTGTAGCTCAGGCCGCACGAAGAGCAGCTCTCCCGCAGGTTCAGAACCTGCGTGAACAGTGGCCCCTTACCGCAGCGGGGGCAGTGCGCCTTGAGACCGCTGACGATAACGGGCACGGAGCGCTGATCATTTCCGGTCGATGAGGTCATGTCGGCACCTTCAGCGAAAGCCGCGTCGCGTGCAATGCGGGGTTTGGACACACTTGGTTGCGCCGCCGATTCACGTTCTCGCAAGGTAGCTCGCACGATCGGGGCCAAGCGCCGCCGATTCACGCGCTCGCAAGATAGCTCGCGCGATCGGGGCGACGAACCAGACTGCGCAGCAGGACCAGCGGCCGAGGGCCGCTCAAGCCGCGACTGCGGCCTAGCGCCAGCGCGCCGGTCAAAGCAAAACGGCCGGCGCAGGGATGCGCCGACCGTTTCAATCGTCATTCGACCCGTCGTCAGTGGCCCGCGCCAGCGTGCGCGCCCGCACCCCAGACGTAGATGGCGGCGAACAGGAACAGCCAGACCACGTCGACGAAGTGCCAGTACCAGGCAGCCGCCTCGAAACCGAAATGCTGCTTCGACGTGAAGTGACCCTTGAGCGCGCGGATCAGGCAGACGAACAGGAAGATCGTGCCGATGATGACGTGCGCGCCGTGGAAGCCGGTCGCCATGAAGAAGGTCGAGCCGTAGATGTGGCCGGCGAAGTTGAACGCGGCGTGGCCATACTCGAAGGCCTGCAGCGCGGTGAACAGCATGCCGAGCAGGACCGTCAGAACAAGACCCCAGACGAGGCCCGAGCGGTCGTCCTTCAGCAGCGCATGGTGAGCCCACGTCACGGTGCAGCCCGAGAGCAGCAGGATGAGCGTGTTGACCAGCGGAAGGCCCCACGGATCGAACGTGCTCTTGAAGGCGTCGGTCGGCTGCGGCGGCCAGTGACCACCCGTCAGCGTGTGACGGTCGACCATGCCGATCTGCGTCGCGACGTTGGCCGGCTGGTAGAGGCCCGACGGGAACAGCGAAGCATCGAAGTAGGCCCAGAACCAGGCAACGAAGAACATCACTTCCGAAGCGATGAACAGGATCATGCCGTAGCGCAGGTGAAGCTGCACGACCGGGGTGTGGTCACCCTTGTGCGCCTCGATGACGACGTCGCGCCACCACATGTAGGCGACGGCGATGAGGCCGGCCATGCCGACGGCGAACAGCCACGGTCCCTTGATACCGAAGAGGCCTGCGCCGCCGCCGGTCGAGCGCATCCACACGATGGCGCCGATGGCGGTCACCAGCGCCGACAGGGACGCGAACAGCGGCCATGGGCTCGGATCGACCAGATGGTAGTCGTGGTTCTTAGCGTGTGTGTCGGCCATTGAAGTCTCCGTTCCCCAGCCTTGTCGTTGTCCCCAGTATCGTCTCGTCGTTCTTCCGTTTCGCCCGATCGGCTCACCTGCCGGCCCGCGGCGAGACGGGCATTTCAAGTCGCGGTCAACTCTTGCCTCCCGGCTGCGGCGCGACCGGAGCGACCGGCGCTACGTCCCGCCGGGACGCCGCGGCGTGCGGCTCCTCGATCGGATGGAAGGTATAGGATAGCGTGATCTCCGACAGCTTCTTCGCGTCGGGATCGTTCAATATCGCCGGATCGACGAAGAACATCACCGGCATGTCGGCGGACTGGCCAGGCTCCAGCACCTGCTCGGTGAAGCAGAAGCACTCCACCTTGTTGAAGTAGGCGCCGGCCGATTCCGGAGCGACGTTGAAGCTTGCGGTGCCCTTGGTGCGGCGGCTCGAGATGTTGGTCGCGCCGTAGTGGGCGACGACGTTCTCGCCGAGACGCACTTCCACGGTGCGCTGTTTCGGCTGGAAGTCCCACGGCAGAGAGCGCGAGGTGTTGGCGTCGAAGCGGACGACGATGGTTTGATCGACGATGCTGCTCGAGGCCTTCGCCGCCACCTGCGGCGTGCCACCATAGCCGGTGACCTGACAGAACATGCGATAAAGCGGCACCGCGGCGTAGGCCATGCCGGCCATGACGACGACGACCACGCCGAGGCGGGCCGCGACGCGGCGATGCCGGGCCGCCATCTCGCGCTCTGCGGCCATACGGTCGGCGGCCGCGCCGTTCGCGCCCGTGCCCACGCCGTTCGCCTTGTCGCTGGAGATCGTCACTCGCTTCTCCCTACAACGGCCGGTTCATGACGTTGCCGCCCAGGCGGACGATGGTCGCCGCATAGAACAGGACGACGAGGAACCCGAGGGCCAGCGCGATCGCGAGCGAGCGCAGGCGCTGGCGCCGCCGCGCTTCCTCACTCTCCGTACCTGCCGGCATCCGGCTCATCGGCTTGTCCCCTTCAGTACCCGACATCACATCAGTGCCTTGTGCACGATCTGCTCGACCAGCAGCACGGCGAACAGAGCGAAAAGATAGAAGATCGAGAAGCCGAACAGCTTCTTCGCCGCCGTGTCGGCCTCGCGGCCCTCTGTGACGCGGCGAACTTCGAACGCGAGCCACAGGAACACCGCGCCGAGCGCGACGGACGTGACGAGATAAGCGATGCCGCCGAGGCCGATGAAGTACGGAGTGACAGCGAGCGGAACGAGCAGCAGCGAGTAGATCACGATCTGCTTGCGGGTCTCAGCGGGGCCGGCCACCACCGGAAGCATCGGCACACCGACGCGCTCGTAATCGCGGCAGCGGTACAGCGCGAGCGCCCAGAAGTGCGGCGGCGTCCACATGAAGATGATGAGAAACAGCACGATGCTCTCGATCGAGACCGAGCCGGAAACAGCGGCCCAGCCGACCATGGGTGGGAAAGCACCGGCGGCGCCGCCGATGACGATGTTCTGCGGCGTCCGGCGCTTCAGCCACATCGTGTAGATGAACACGTAGAACGCGATGGTGAAGGCGAGCAGGCCGCCCGCGACCCAGTTCACCAGCACGCCGAGCGTGAGAACCGAGCCGGCCGCCAGCACGATGCCGAACGTCAGCGCCTCGTCCGCCGTCACCCGGCCGCGCGGGATCGGGCGCGACGCGGTGCGCGCCATCCGGCCGTCGATGTCGGCGTCGTACCACATGTTGAGCGCACCCGAGGCGCCGCCGCCCACCGCGATCATCAGCAGCGCGATGGCGCCGAGCACGGGATGGAGGCCACCCGGAGCGGCGACCATGCCGACCAGCGCCGTGAACACGACGAGCGACATCACGCGCGGCTTCAGCAGCGCCAGGTAGTCGCCCACGGTCGGCTCGTTGATGAGCGCCCGTTCGCCGACACTTGCTTCCAGAGTTGCACCCGACATGAGTTGCGTTTCCGTACCCGGTTTCTTGTTGTCACTGTCACGCCGTTACCAGCGTGGCTGCTCATCGCAGCAAATAGTCCGTCACAGTCGCCAGCGGCACCAGCAGACCGAGCGCGCGCTCGGCTATCAGCACCGCGAGCAGCGCCACCACGTAGACGCTGTTGTGGCGGTAGAACGTCCACGCCGCCGCCTGCGCCGAAGCATCCAACATCCGTGCCATCCGCACCGATTCCACCGTCATCGCCACGCCGCCGAGCGACGCCACCACGAGCCACGCGAGCCCGGTCGTTCCGAGCGCGAGCGGTAGCAACGCGAGCAGCGCGTGCGCGGCGGTGAAGCCGACGATCATGCGCCGCGTGCGCGCCGAACCCGCCACCACCGGCATCATCGGCACACCGGCGTTGGAATAATCCGCCGAGCGCACCAGCGCCTGAGACCACACGTGAGGCGGCGTCCACGGCACGAGGAAAGCGAACAGCGCCACCGCCTCGAGCGAAACACCTCCCGTCGCCGCCGCCCAGCCGGTCAGCGGCGTCAGGATACTGGCGAGGCCACCGCCGACGACGACGTTGAGCGGCGTCGCCCGCTTCAGCCACATCGTGTAGACGACCCCGTAGAAGAGGATCGTCAGCGCAAGCATCGTAGCGGCGGCCAGCCCCGAAACCGCGGCCATGGCGACCAGTCCCGTAGCGATCAGCGCGAGCGCGAACGCCAGCGCTTCTGCAGGCTTCACGCGCCCGGCCGGGATCGGGCGGCCCGCGGTACGCACCATGCGGGCATCGAGATCGCGCTCGAACCACATGTTCAGCACCGCCGACCCGCCGCCGCCAAGTGCGATGGCGACCATCGCGACCAGTGCAACCGACAAGGTCGTGGAACCCGGCGCCGCGAGCAGGCCCGCCAGCGCCGTGAGCACCACCACCGACATGGGACGTGGCTTCAGAAGGGCGACGAAATCGGCGAAACGGCCGGCCGGATGGCCACCTGCGGTCCGCGTATTCAACGTCAGCCTGAAGCCTGCTCCGGTCATGTCGGGAGCGCTACCCTCGTTCGTCATACCTGCGGACCACGCCCAACGCGGGGACCGCATCTCAATTATGGTCGGCACCGGACCGGAGGGTGGTGCCGGCCGGCGGCTTCACCAGCCGCCGGCCATATCTGCTGTCGGCCGTCCCTGCGGCCGCCCGGCTTGCGTCGCGATAATCGCGGCATGCCGATATCGCCGCCGTGGCGCATCGGACCCCGCTGGACCGACGATGGGCGAAACCTTGCAGGCCTCGCCCATCGTGATTGCGCGGGATGCAGCGATCAGTGGTGATCGCCACCAGAGATGCGCGGCAGCGTCTCGTACTGGTGGAACGGCGGCGGCGAAGACAGCGTCCACTCGAGCGTGGTGGCGCCGACGCCCCACGGGTTCTCGCCGACCTTCTGCTTGCGGGCCAGGGCCACGAACACGCCGATGAAGAAGAACAGCGTGCCGAGAGCCGTGATGTAGCTGCCGTACGACGAGACCTTGTTCCAGAAGGCGAGGCCATCCGGATAGTCAGCGTAGCGGCGCGGCATGCCGGCGAGGCCGAGGAAGTGCTGCGGGAAGAACAGCACGTTGGCACCGACGAAGGTGGTCCAGAAGTGCAGCTTGCCCCAGAAGTCGGAGTACATGTAGCCCGTCATCTTCGGGAACCAGTAGTAGTAGGCCGCGAAGATCGAGAACACGGCGCCGAGCGACAGCACGTAATGGAAGTGCGCGACGACGTAGTAGGTGTCGTGCAGGTAGCGGTCCACGCCGGCGTTGGCCAGCATGACGCCGGTGACGCCACCAACGGTGAACAGGAAGATGAAGCCCAGCGCCCAGATCATGGGCAGGCGGAACTGGATCGAGCCGCCCCACATCGTCGCGATCCACGAGAAGATCTTAACGCCCGTGGGAACCGCGATCACCATGGTGGCGAACACGAAGTAGGCCTGCGTGTTGACGCTGATGCCCGACGTGTACATGTGGTGAGCCCACACGATGAAGCCGACGAGACCGATCGCGACCATGGCGTAGGCCATGCCGAGATAGCCGAACACAGGCTTGCGCGAGAACGTCGAGACGATCTGGCTGATCATGCCGAAGCCCGGGAGAATGAGGATGTAGACCTCCGGGTGGGCGAAGAACCAGAACAGATGCTGGTAGAGGATCGGGTCACCACCGCCGGACGGCGAGAAGAACGTGGTGCCGAAGTTGCGATCCGTCAGCATCATGGTGATGGCGCCGGCGAACACCGGCAGCGACAGCAGAAGCAGGAACGCCGTCACCAGCACCGACCACACGAACAGCGGCATCTTGTGCAGCGTCATGCCGGGCGCGCGCATGTTGAAGATGGTGGTGATGAAGTTGATCGCGCCGAGGATCGACG
>CALMPK010000104.1 GCA_937873575.1 uncultured Hyphomicrobiaceae bacterium | reverse complement strand
TGAATGCCGTTGTCGGTGAGAATGGTGTGAACCTGGTAGGGCACGGCTTCGAGCACCCCGGCTCACATCCACTTTCCAGCCACACGACCGCGCCGGTGCGACCGGATCCAGAACTTCCACAACGCCCATCGGCTATCTCCCATGACAGGCGCCGGGAGCCACTCTCCCAGCCCTCAACCCGTCACCGGGAAACCGGCACTCCTCTTACTCTAGAAGGTGGTCAGGGCGGAAATCCGGGGCATCAGTGACGATCGAGATCGCGCTCCTGCAGAGGGTGCTGGAAGCCCATGTCCGAGACCAGCTCGACGCCCTCGCCGACCTCCGGGTCTCGCTTGCATGACGAGGACCGGTTTCGTGACAATGAAACGCAAAGGTCCAGTGGACCTTTGCGAGGGGCGAAGGCCCGGAGTGTCAATCGGCTTGCAAAACTGACCCCCGATCGGCGTCCAATAATGACCCCTCTTGCGTCGGCGAGATCAGGGCCTGAGCCGACGGAACTGATCAGTTTGTGAAGGCGGGTCAGGCCCTGATCGGGGGCTCAGGCGCGGTTCTTGAAGCGCCAGGAGTCGTTGCCTGTCTCGATGATCTCGCAGTGGTGTGTGAGCCGGTCGAGCAGCGCGGTGGTCATCTTGGCGTCGCCGAAGACGGAAGGCCATTCGCCGAAGGCGAGATTGGTGGTGACGATGATCGAGGTGCGTTCGTAGAGGCGGCTGATGAGGTGGAAGAGGAGTTGTCCGCCGGCCTGCGCGAAGGGCAGATAGCCGAGTTCGTCGAGGATAACGAAGTCGAGACGGGTGAGGTAGTCCGCAAGGCGGCCCGGCTTGCCAGCGCGGGTCTCGGCCTCGAGGCGGTTCACCAGGTCGACGACATTGAAGAAGCGCCCCCGCGTTCCGGCCCTGATCAGCGCTCGGGCAATGCCGATGGCGAGGTGGGTCTTGCCGGTTCCGGTGCCGCCGACCAGCACGACGTTGCGCTGATCGGCGATGAAGCCGCCGGAGGCCAGTTCCCGGACGAGGCCGTCGTTGATCGGGGTGTCGGCGAAGTCGAACTCCTCGACATCCTTGGCCAGCGGCAGCTTGGCCACGGTCAACTGGTAGCGGATCGAGCGGGCCTGCTTCTCGGCGATCTCGGACTGCAGGAGGTCGCCTACAATGCGCGGCGGCTCGTGCTGGCGCTTGATGCCGTTGCCCATGACCTCGTCATAGGCACTGCGCATCCCGTAGAGCTTGAGCGTGCTCATCAGGTCGAGGATTTGGGTGCGTTCCATGCGGGCTTGTCCTCCTGAGGCTGTCGTAGCGTGCGCAATCGGCCACGGGCTCGTGGGTCAGGCGCAGCGCGATGGGGGTAAGGAGTGTCGGCGTGGCTGCCGGATCGCGGTGGCGCGCCAGGATGTTGATGACGACCGGGGCGGAATGGACGCCGTGATCGAGGGCTTCGCGGCAGGCCGCCTCGACGGAGATCAGGCCATCGGTCGCGACGCAGGTGAGGATCTGAACCATCTGCCGGTCACCGTCATCGACACTTCTCAGCTTGCGCTGGATGGAGTTCATCGCGGGCGGCAGCACCCAGTTCCGGAACGGCGCCCCGTTCCGCAGAGCCCCCGGTTTGCGCGCCAGAACTGGCACATAGTGCCAAGGGTCATAGACCGTCTGACCCCGTCCGAAGGCCCGGGCATGTTCACCCACGACGATGCCGTTCTGACGGATCATGATCCGATCGGCATAGGCATGCACCTCGACCGGACGCCCAACCGCCGTCGAGACCACCGAGTATTTGTTGTTGTCGAAGCGCACCGTGCAGGTCTTCGACACCGAGGCCGGCACGCTGTGGAAGCCATCGAAGGGGCCGGCATAGGGCACGAGGTGAGGCCGCTCCGCCTCGAACATCTCCCAGATCGTCTTGTCCACTTCTTCAGGGTGACGGTGCGCCTTAGCATAGGCCACGCACTTGTCCATCAGCCAGGCGTTCAGTTCATCAAGGGTCTTCACCCGCAGACGCGGCGTGAAGAACCGCTCCCGCACCAGACCGACCTGGTTCTCGACCTGGCCCTTCTCCCAGCCCGACGCCGGCGTGCAGGCGACCGGCTGGATCAGGTAGTGGCTGCACATCTGCAGGAAGCGCCGGTTGTAGAGCCGCTCCTTGCCGATGAAGATCGCCTCAACCGCCGTCTTCATATTGTCGTAGATGCCCCGCGTGCAGGCGCCCCGGAAGAACGCGAAGGCCCGGTCATGCGCGTCGAAGACCATCTCCTGGCTCTCGCGCATGTAGGCGCGGGCGAACATCATCCGGCTGTGGCAGAGCCGGACATGCGCCACCTTCACCGTGACGGTCACCCCGGCAATCAGCACGACCTCATGGCTCCAGTCGAACTGATAGGCCTCACCCGGGGCATAGTAGAGCGGCACGTAAGCCTCTGCCGTCGCCGCTCCGCGGTCCTTCGACCAGCTTCGGGCATAGCGCCGGACAGCGTCATAACCGCCCTCATAGCCAAGGGCACGCAACTCCTCGAAGATCCGGATCAGCGTCAACCGCTCTCGTGGCGGCTTGCCCTCGTTCGACGTCAGCACCTGTTCCAGCTGGGCCTGCCAGGGTCCGATCCGCGGCATAGGCTGACGCTCGCGCTCATAGCTGAAGTCGGTCTCGTCTGATCGCAGGATCTTCCGGACCGTATTGCGCGACACGTGCAGCTCCCGGACGATCCTCTTCACCGACCAGCCCTGCACATGGAAGGCTCGTCGAACTCGCGCAATCGTATCCACCCGCTTCAACTCCCCCTCCGTCCGCTGCCTCGCAACGGACGGTCAGATGAACCATCAGGGGGGTCAATTTTGGATGCCGATCACCCCGCCAACGGGGTCAAAATTGCACGCCGAAACACAGACCACAACGATGACTGTCCGTATCAGCGGCGCACTGAGCGAGTTTGTGGCCTCGAACGTGGGAGAAAACGGGTCCTACGAGAACATCAGCGAATACGTCCGCGACCTGATACGGCGTGACAAGGAGCGGGCCGAACGGGAAGCGTTTGATCGTCTGAAGGCGGAACTGACGCGCGCCTTTGCGGCTCCGGAGGAAAGCTATCGTCCGTTGACGGCGGCCGAGGTCATCGCCCGGAACCGGGGCTGACGACGTGGCCATTCGCCTTCAGGACGCCGCATCGTTGCGGCTTGATGAGATCTACCGATACACGCACGACCGCTGGGGCGCCGAGCAGGCGGATCGGTACATCACCGACCTATTCGCGGCGTTCGACCAAGTCGAAGGCCACGGCGTCGCGTCACGGCCCATCCCGGCCGAATTCGGGGTCGAGGGTTTCTACTTTCGGCACGAGCACCACTTTGTGTACTGGCGGCGGCTGTCGAACGGAGACGTCGGCGTCGTGACGATCCTGCACGAGCGGATGCACCAGATGGACCGGTTTCGGGACGACCAGCCGAAGTGATGGATGCCGCCGGCGACGATTATCCGCACCGTCGAAGGGGGCCTCGCAAAACGTTGACTCAGCGTTGACAAGAACTACACATAAGCAAAAAGCGCCCCTTGGGGCGCTGCGCAAGTGTTTGATATGTTTTGTTTATTTTGGTTGCGGGGGCAGGATTTGAACCTGCGGCCTTCAGGTTATGAGCCTGACGAGCTACCGGGCTGCTCCACCCCGCGTCAGAGGT
>CALMPK010000103.1 GCA_937873575.1 uncultured Hyphomicrobiaceae bacterium | reverse complement strand
AACGCAGCGTCGAGAGGTCCTCCTGAACAGCTGGTTTCAGGGCGGCCGTGAGCCGGGCGGGTCTACCGCTGTCCTTCGCCGGTTCGAGCAGTAGCTCGCGCAACTCGCCGACGGTGAGGCTCGCGATGGCTTGGAAGGCGGCGGTGTCGTGAGTGTCGAGGATGAGGCGGGTTACTTCGTCCGCCTCGTAGGGAACCAGCGGCTCAGCGAGAACGGCGCGGAGTGGCAGATCGGCGAGCGCCATCTTGGCCGCGACGTTCTCCTCCGCACTTTCGGCCGCGATGCCTGCGAGCCGGTCTCCGGCGCGCGGGGGCGACGCCTTGGCCAGCAGCTCGGCCAGCGTGGCGAAGCTGTAGGTCGTCGACTTGATGCGCTGGCGGAAGGGCATTGGGCGCGATTCTCGATGCAAGCGACGTCATGAGGGCCGCAGCCGTGGCGCAAGTCAAGCGTGCGCGTTGAATTGGGCCTCGCGGGTTTCGATGGTTGCCTTCTCTTTGTGCAGTGAGGGGCTCGCGTCCACGGGCAAGAGGAACCTGCAAGGGTTCTCGCCGACCTGGCATCCCGCGGCGCAGCGCAAAGCCAAGGGGCCCAAGACTATCATCAAAAGCAGTAACGGCCTGCGCCACCGGGCTGTCCGGCTCACGCGATGTCCTGCCGTTCGGTGTAGGAGCGCCGGAGCATTCAGCCAAACAGGTGCATCGGCACCCACGGTTGTCGAGGTCGAAGCAACACGGGTTGCGGCGCATCCTTTCCATCTTCGCGCGCGAACGTGGCACGCGAACGTGGCGAAAGGGTACGGAGAAGTCCGATGCCGAGCTTTGGCGTTCACGACCTTATCAGTGGGGCGGCCCGAAGGATCTCAGGCGCGGTGTTGATCGCCGGCATTCTCGCTGGCCTCGCGGCCCCGGTGCGGGCGGATATCGCCTGGGGTGTCAACGGCCATCCACTCGTCTCCTACCCTGGCGTGAGCTTCGAGCAGCAACTCGATCTGATCGCCGATCTCGGCATGAGATCCTACCGGGTCGACGTTCCCGGCACAGCGGTACTTGGCAAGCTCAAGCATCTGCACGGCCTCGCGCGTGCGCGCGGCATCGAATTGCTCCCGGTCATCACCCCGCCGTTCGATCTCGATGCCGAGGCGCCCGAAGTGCTGGAACGCAAGGCGCATGATCTGGCACTGGCGCTCGTCGCGCCCTTCAAGGGCGAGATCCGCGTGTGGGAACTCGGCAACGAGCTCGAAAACTACGCGATCCTCGAACCATGCGAGAAACGCGACGACGGCGTGACCTACGATTGCTCTTATGGTCCGGCGGGCGGCGTGTCGCCGCTCGACTATCACGGCGGGCGCTGGGCGAAGGTAAGTGCCGTGCTGACGGGCCTCGCCAGTGGCGCGCGCGCTGCGGACCCAGATGTGGTGCGTGCGGTCGGCACGGCGGGCTGGGGGCATACCGGCGCGTTCGCACGCATGCGCCAGGACGCGATACCTTGGGAAATATCCGTTTGGCACATGTACGGGGGAGACCCGGAATGGGCACTGAAAGAGCTCGCGCAATACGAGCGGCCGATATGGATTACGGAGATCAACGCCCCGTTCGGCAGCCAGAAGGGGGAGGACACGCAGGTCCGCGAGCTCGCCAAGTCCGTCGAACGCTTGCGGCAGTTGAGGCAACGGTACGGCGTGCAGGCCGCCCATGTTTACGAGCTGCTCGACGAGCCCTATTGGGGAACAAACTATGAAGCGCACATGGGCCTGGTCCGGGTCGAGAAGAGCGGGGCATCCTGGGCACTGGGAGAGAAGAAGCCGGTCTATGCAGCATTGAAAAGTATGATCGGTGCGGCCGGCGGAGTTTCGGGGGCGCCATCCGCGACGCTGGCGGCGGAAGCCAGCGAGCCGTCGGAACCGCCCTTGCTGAAAGTGCAGCGCACATGCTCGCTCGACGCGGCGCGGCGCGCGGCCGATCACCGGCCAGAAACGGTGGTGCGTTACGTTTTTTGTCTCGTCCTCGGCCGTGACGCGGATGGTGCCGGCAGCGAAACGTACGCGAGCCAGATGCCCGCGCACCTGACGGCCGAGCAACTCGTTCTTGTTCTTCTCAACAGCGAGGAGTTCGCGGCACGGAACAAGACGGCGGATATGTCGAACCGCGAGTTCGCTCTTGGCCTCCACCGTCTGCTGTTCGGCAGCGAGATGACAGAAGGCGCTGGGCCCGGCGCTCTTTCGGCCATCGATGCCGCCAATGCAAGCCGCGCCGATTACGTGTCGGCTCTCGTAGCGTCAGAGGAGTTTCGCACGGCCCATCCAGTCCTGTACGCCACTCTGGAAGTGCCATCGCCGCCGCCGGTCCGGGCGGTCACGCGCTTGCCCGATATACGGCGAAGCTGCTCGCTCAATGCCGTCAAGAAATTGGAGAGTGAACGCGATCAGGTTCTCTACTCCTATTGCCTCGTCCTCGGCCGCTGGCCCGAGGCTTTCGGATTGCAGACATGGCAGGCGGCGATGAAAAGCGGTCTCGGTGCGGACGAGCTGCTGATGAGCCTCCTCGGTTCGGCGGAGTTCGTGTCGAAGTACCGCGTGGAATCCTTGTCGAACCAGGACTTCGTTACGCTCGCCTACCGCTTGCTGCTGCGCCGCGATCCCGATGGGCAGGGCTTCGAAGGTTATGTCGACGAGCTTGGACGCGGATTGGACCGGCAAGAGGTGTTCGCCGGATTGATACGCTCCGAGGAATTTCGCAAGCACCGCAGCTCGCATGGTGCCTATGACGCCGGTCTGCACCGGCCCTCGCGCTCCCCTCCCAACGCACAGCCGCAAGAGAGGTGAAGTCATGGCCGGCGGGGCACGAGGCCCGGAGCCAGCGAGGGCGCCGGTCGATACTGAAAGCTCCCGTCCCGAAGCGCTGGCCGCGCTCACTCCGCTCGTCGTGGCAAGGGATGCCCTCGACGTCGCAGCGCGGGTGACGCAGTCCAAGAAGACGGTCGCGAAGAAGAAGCGCGTAAAGACGCGCCAAGCTGCGTCGGCACCAAGCCTGTGCACCTGCCGGCTGTGCCGGGCCGAGGTCACGCAGACACTGATCGATCTCGGCATGTCACCACTGCGCGACGACTACCTCGCGGCGGAGCGGCTCGTCGAGATGGAGCACTATTTCCCGCTGCATGTTCTCGTCTGCAGCTCGTGCTGCCTGGTCCAGCTTCGATCATCGCTTCCAACGACAGAGATCGGTCGGGTGCAGCACGGGAGGTCCGCCGGAAATCCGCGCCGATTTCAGGAAACGCGTCGGTTCTGTCGCGGTCTGGTCAAGCGTCTTCGGTTGGGCTCCGGAGCACTGGCCGTCGAGCTGTCGAGGAACGGCTCGGCATTTCTCGAGCACATGCGCGAGCTGGGTGTCACCGTGCTCGGAATAGAGCTGATCGAGCAGGCGGCGCAGAGGTCGATCGGCCAGGGAATTCCGACGCGGGTCGAGAGGTTCGGCGATCGCGTCGCGAAAGATCTGTTGGCCCGGGATCGAGCGGGCGACGTGATCTTCGCAAGGGACATAATCAGTCAGTCTGACGATCTCCACGACTTCATCTCGGGTGTTGCTCGCCTGTTGAAGCCGCGCGGTGTCGCCATTTTGGAGTTCCCCTACCTCCAAAGCATTATCGCCGATACCAACTTCGATCAGTTCCGGCACGATCACGTCAGCTACTTCTCGCTCAGCACCATCGATAGGCTCGCCGCCGATCACCGATTGAAGATCACCGATGTCGAGGAGCTTGCCGGTCCCGAAGCACAGTTGCGCGTAACGCTCGCACACTCGTCGTCGGCGCGTCCGCTGAACAACTCCGTCGCTCGCCTGCTGGGCCGCGAAAGAAAGAGCGGCCTCTGCGATGTTGATGCGTATGCCGGATTTTCCGCGCACGTTAGGAAGTTCAAGCGCCGGCTACTGTCATTCTTCCTGTCGGCGAGAGGCTCCGGGCAAAAGATCTGCGCCTACGGCGAGCCGGGTAACGGCAACACGCTGCTGCATCACTGCGGCATCGGGCCGGACTTTCTCGATTGCATGGTCCATGTCGATCAGAGCTTCCACGGCAGCTTCACGCCGGGCCTGCACGTCCCGGTCGTTTCGATGGACGAGATGAAGCAACGGCGTCCGGATTTCGTTTTCATTATACCAAGCGTATCTCTCGACGAAATCATGGTCGAGTTCCGGCCTACGCGCGAATGGAGCGCCAAGCTTCTTACGGTCTCGCCCGACGTTGCGGTGTTGGACCCGCGCAGCGCTTCTCGCTGACGCTTTTCCCTCGCTATCCCATCGTGAGCGATCTGCCGACCGGGGTGCCATGTACCCGTTCGCCATGCTGCACCGCAGCGCCAGAAAAACGTGCAGTCGAGATCGTTATTTCAGCAATCTAACAACTTCGAAATGGACGTGCGGCGTTCAGTTTTGACTTGCCACATTCCGCCTACCACTACCGATGTACCGCATATATCCATATTTCGCTTGCAGTTATAGTTACCGACGTAAATGATGGCAGTGCGGTAGTCGGGACGCTGTCGCTTGCATACGGAAAAGTAGCGTTTTGACCGAGTGCAGGAGGTTGCCATGCCCGAGGGGCACCAAACCTACGTCGTCCATAGCAATGATGCACTGCGAAACCAAACGTCGGATCGCAGCCGCGGCTCAAGCACCGACATGGACGCGCCTGATGGGCGTTGCGTGTTGGGTGAGGGTGCCGTGGTCCTCATCGAGAAGCGCACGCTGGTCCGTGACTCGCTGGCACAGTCGTTCCAGCAGAATTGCGAAGGTTCCATCGTCGCGTATTCGAGTGTCGAAGAGTGGCTCGAGAGCGATGATGAACGGCCAGTCGCGCTCGTGATCTTGTCGATCAGCGGTAAGCTCAGCGACTATGGGTCCGGCGACGAATTGGCCAATCTGTCGCAATCGGCCAACGGTGTGCCGGTGGCGGTGATGTCCGACGCCGAGGATCTCGACGAGATCGTCGATGCGCTCGATCAGGGCGCACGCGGATACATCCCGACAAGTCTTTCGTTCAAGGTCGCGATCGAGGCCATCCGCCTGGTGAGTGCCGGTGGGGTCTACGTGCCGGCGAGCAGTCTGATGGCTGCGAAACGCACGCCCGACGAGTGCAACAACTCGCAGCGCTACTTCAACGGCATGTTCACCGCGCGTCAGGCCGCCGTCGTGGAAGCCTTGAGACGAGGGAAGGCGAACAAGATCATCGCCTATGAACTCAACATGTGCGAGAGCACCGTGAAGGTGCACGTTCGCACGATCATGAAGAAGCTGAAGGCGAAGAACAGAACCGAAGTGGCATTCCTCGCCAACGGGTTCCTCAACGGTGATCTCCAGCTCTCCGGCTAGGGTGCACCACGCCTCCGGTCAAAGCGCGAGGTGCTTCACGTCTGAGCCGATCGCATCACACGTGATACATCACGGTTTGCTTCAGCGGCGCGGCCCAGACGAGGGCCGCGCCGCTGCCGTTCAAGATACGCGCTGAAAGTTGCGTTCTCGCGGGACGAGCGGAGGATATGCGCTCCCGTTGCCTTTGGCAGACTACACACCCGCCTTCGGTACCGTCCGGAATCTGAGTGAGAAATCTGGATCAGAAGTGTTACGGGTGTGCCACCACCCACCTTGGCGTTACCCCCATTTCCATTCTTGTTTGATATGTGTCCAACGGCGACCCTGATGAAGCCGATGTCTCCATCCCGAGCGGCCTCGTGCGCTCGCTGAGCTGCGCAGGAGTTCCTTGCGTCGCTCGAAGCTTCAGCTTCGTTCAGGGGTATCTCCATGCGAACTGCCACCAAGCTCGACACAGTCTCAAGCGGGGTTGCACGCCGACGGTATGTGCCGGCAATCTTCGCAATGCAGGGCTTTCCGGCGTTCGACGATGCCATGCAGAGCTGGGCCAGCTTGCGTCGTAGCCGATACTCGGAAGGTCAAGCGCCCAACGTTCCCGTCGGCTCGGCATTGAAGCGAGCGTTCGATCTCGCTCTGGCCACCACTGTTCTCGTTCTCCTGGCGCCGCTTCTTCTCGTCATCTCGCTCCTGCTGCGATTCTCACAAGGCGGTTCAGTAATCTTCGCCCATTCGCGGATCGGCTTCGGTGGGCGACGGTTCGCCTGCTACAAGTTCCGCACAATGGTGCCGAATGCCGACGAGGTGCTGCGGGCCCACTTGGCACGTGATCCGGTTAGCGCCGAAGAATGGCGCATGACGCAGAAGCTGAAGCGCGATCCGCGCGTCACATTCATCGGAAACCTCATCCGCAAGTCGAGCATCGACGAGCTGCCGCAGCTCTTCAACGTTCTCAAGGGTGACATGAGCTGCATCGGGCCAAGGCCGGTCGTTGAAAGCGAGCTCGAGCGCTACGGCGCAGAGAAGGAGACGTACCTGCGCGCGCGGCCGGGGATCAGCGGTCTATGGCAGGTGAGTGGCCGCAACAGCCTCTCCTATGAGGAGCGCGTCGCACTCGACGCCGAGTATGTTCGCAACTGGAACATGGCCTCGGACTTCGTCATCCTCCTGAAAACAATCCCGGCGGTGCTGCGGTCGGGCGATACCTCTTAAGGTGCAATCGACGGAAAACTAGCTCGATCCGCCGCGCCAAAGCGACCCGAGCACCAGTCCTGAGACATAGCCGAGTTGCAGCACGAGCATGGCAAGCGCGCACTGCCAAAAGCCGAGAACGCCGCTCAAAAAGGCAACAGCGAGAAGGGCCGCGGCAAGCAATGTCGCGGCGATGAGGGCCGCCACGCGGTAGCGGGCGCCAAGGGCACAGCCGACGATGCCTGCGATCGCGAAGGCCCAGCTTTCCAAGAGTTCCCCCACTCGTCGGCTCGGCCGGCCGCGCGGGATCGGCTCCGGCCGGCCGCGTTCTTGACGACAGCGCGCGATCACGCAAGCTGCAGAATCGCTCTCTACAGTAGGTCGGGGCAGGCGGAGAGGGAAGTGGGAGCACGCGCACCGAACGGCGCAATGCGTCGCCCGGGGCGAAAGAAAAAGCGGCGATGTGCGCGGGGCGGGAGGGAAGAGCTATCGCCTCTGATCGAACCGCAACCGCGGCCCCAACAAAGTCGCCGATAGCGCCTTCGGCCGTCCGGACCCTAGAGTTGAGCCTCGGCGTTTTTGCGACGCGCAATCGCGAAGGCATCGGCCATCTCGCGATGGAAGCGTTCGACCGAGAAGCGCAGCGCGTTCTGCCGGCATGCCGCGGGTGTGATCTCGTCGCGCGATTTCTCGAATAGCTCGACCGCCGCGCGAACAGCGTCGACGGTTTGCGTGTCGAAAAGCACGCCGGTCGGCCGGTCCGCGTCGCCGAGCGGATGCACGATATCGCGGGCACCGCCTCGTCCAAATGCGATCAACGGTGTGCCGCATGCCTGTGCCTCTGCGAGCGCGATGCCGAAATCCTCGCATCCCGCGAACACGAGGGCGCGCGCCTCGGCGACAGCGTCGATGTAGTCCTGGCGCGGAAGAAAGCCCGTGAAACGGACATTCGGGCCGGCGAGCGCGCGCAGATGCTTCGACTGCTGTCCCTCGCCCACGACGAGCAGGCGCCGCTCCGGCATTTCGTTGAAGGCACGGATGACCAGATCGGTGCGCTTGTAAGGAGCGAGGAACGATGCAGTGATGTAGTAGTCGTCCTTTTCGGCCTGGAACCGCATCGTGTCGATCTCGACGGGAGGAAAGACGACAGTGGCGTCGCGGCCGTAGATCCGGCGGATGCGCGCGCGAACATAGTTCGAGTTCGCGAGCATCAGGTCTGGGCCGTGCGCGGTGCGCGCGTCCCAGGTTCTGAGCTTGTGCAGGAAGTGCCGGAACAGGAGCCCTTTCGGGCCGTAGCCGAGTTTGCCCTGGGCGAGGTACGAGAACTGCTCGTCCCAGGCATAGCGGATAGGGCTGTGAACATAGCAGAGGTGCGGCTGATCGGGGCGCGTGAGCACGCCGCGAGAGAAGGCAGCGGAAGACGATACGACCGCGTCGTAGCCAGTCACGTCGAACTGCTCGATCAGGAAGGGGCAGGCGAAGAACAAGGCGCGATAGTATCGCTCAACGCGCGGCAGTCTGTTTGCGACCGAGGTCTCGAAGCGAATACCATCGAAGTGCCGGCGCTTGGTCTCGTCGTCGAGGAAGTCGAAGAGCGTGAATACATCCGGGGTATCGAACAGCTTGCAGAACTCGGCCAGCACACGCTCGCCGCCCCTGAAGTGTGGACACCAGTCGTGAACGAGTGCCACGCGGTCGGTGCGACCTGCGCGGTCTGTCTGGTTCGCGTCCGCTCTTTGCGTGACGTCGATTGGCTTCGCTCGCGACCTCGCCGATGGATTGATGCGGAAAAATCGCTCGGTCTGAAACGCCTGTGACATGCGTGCTCCGCTCTTCTGCCGGTCGGAGTGCCGGCTCGATCAGTCTCTGCGCCATCGCGCGCTGGAGCCAATAAGCCAATACGTTCAGCGGCAGCCTGCGAACGGAGGCGCGCGTCTTCGGTTTCGCGGCGATCCTGCGATTGATACGCCCAACGAGGTAGAGCGCATCTCAACCGAATTCTGTCGCGCCAGACCGTCACCCTCTTATTGCCAGGGCAGGCAGAAGGCATTGCGCGCCTAGTCTGGACCGGTCTGCCCGCCTTCTTTCAGGCGGTTCGCTCTAGGAGGCGCACATGAAATCAACGGCACTCAGGACGATGATGCGTTGGACTGGAAGCGACAATTTTCAAATCGCCGTGCTGCTCGGCATCGCCATGATGGCGCCGCTGCTCATGGCGGCGCCGACGCCGGGCGTGGCCAACGACGCGGATCGCGGTGCCTACCGCCTGGATGCGATGGATAAGATCCGTCTCAAGGTCTTCGAGTGGCGTGCATCGCGCGACGAGATCTACGAATGGTCCGCGCTCAACGACCAGTACACCCTGGGAGCCAATGGACGTCTGTCGCTGCCGATGATCGGGGAGGTGACGGCCACCGGTCTGACGACCGCGGAGTTGGCGAGCAGTATCGGTGAGCGCATGCGAACCCGCATCGGTCTGGTCGAGGCGCCGAACATCTCGATCGAGGTGGTGGCGTTCCGGCCCTTCTACATCACCGGACGGGTCGCCACGCCGGGTGAATACGCGTACCGCCCTCGCCTCACCGTGCTTCAGGCGTTGAGCATTGCCGGCGGTCTCTATCGCCTCGACCGGACGGCGGGCCTGCGGCTCGAACGTGAGGCGATCCAGGGGAAAGGCGAGCTCGACCTCCTGAGCCTCGAACGCGATGCGCTGCTGGCACGCCGGGCCCGCATCGAGGCCGATCTCAAGCAACTGACGACCATTCCGTTCCCGCGTGCGCTCGACAGCGACAATGCGGAGGTGCAGCGGATACTCGATGAAGAGGCGGCGATACTCGGGTCACTGCGCGAAGCATTTCAGGCGCAGGTCGAGCCGCTGGCGAAATTGAAGGCTCATCTCGAGGAGGAAGCGTCATCGCTGCAATTGCAACTCGAGACGCATGGGAAGGAGATCAAGCTCGCGGAGGACGAGCTGTCGAACGTCAAAACGCTTGCCGGCAAGAAGCTCGTCACCGATCAACGGCGGATCGCGGTCCAGCGGAACGTCTACCAGCTCTCGGCGGATCATATGCGCCTGGAGATGAACATGGTCCGGGTTCGCCAGGAAATGACCAAGACGGATCTGCAGATTTCCGAGATCAAGAGCAAGCGCGCCAACGATCTGGCGCAGGAGCTACGCGCGACGCAAGCAAAGCTCGATGAAGCGTCGCGTCGCTTCGACACCTCGAAGAAGCTGCTCTACGAGACGGCGATGTCCGAAGGGCAGACATCGCGCACGGGCGAGCTTTCCGACCTTGCCGCGCCGTCCTTCCGCATCGTCCGTCAGAACGGTGGCGTGCCTGTCGAGTTCGCCGCCGACGAGAACACGCTGGTCGAACCGGGCGACACCGTGAAAGTCGACATGCCGCGCTCTGGTGTCCCGATGTCGCGGCGCTTCCAAGAGCGCGAGAATTACGCGCCGACCGGCGAACGGCCAAGCTCGAGACGGTTCCACACGAATCCAGAGGAGCCGTTCGCTGTCAAGGAGCGCAGCAGTTGAGCCTGGACCGCGCACCAGCGGCTGGCGAAGGGGATGACCATGGTGTTGATCGCGCATGCACAGGTCCAGGACCGGTATGACGCTGTGATCGCCGGCTCGGGCTTCGGGTCGCTCTTCTTCTTGCACGGCCTTCTGCAGAGGCAGCCCCGCGCACGCTGCCTGATCGTCGAATGGGGCGCGTTCCGAGATCACGGTTGGCAGCTCGCGAATCAACGCAACACCGATATCGATTGCGCGACTACGTTCCGGACACGTGCTGGGGAGAAGCCCTGGAACTTCACCATCGGTTTTGGCGGCGGTACGAACTGCTGGTGGGCACAGACGCCGCGGCTCACTCCATCGGATTTCAGGCTGCGCTCCACTTACGGTGTCGGAGACGATTGGCCGATCAGTTATGATGATCTCGAGCCGTACTACGTCGCTGCCGAGCAGATTATGCTGATCGCGGGTGATGATCGGATCGGGAAAGTGCATCCCCGGTCGGCGCCCTATCCCCAGCCGCCACATGCGCTCTCATCGATCGATCTGATCATGCAGGCGGCGATGCCGGATCACCACTTCGCCGCGCCGACCGCACGGTTGTCGCGAGCCGTCGGGCGCCGCGGCGCGTGCTGCAGTACCGCGTCATGCGACATCTGTCCCGTCGAGGCGAAAGCCACGGTCTGGAACACATTCGAGCGACTCATCGCGGCAGAGAACGTGCATATTCTGCCGAACGCCCGCGTGACGTCGGTGGACGTGTCGGCGAACTCGGCGCGGGCCTTGGTGTATGAGGTCGATGGCAGGGTTCACGCGGCGCGGGGAGATATCGTCGTCGTCGGTTGCAACGCCGTGCACTCGCCATTCATCCTGATGCGCTCCGGCCTTTCGCATCCGGCGCTCGGCGCCTACCTGCACGAGAAGCGCGTGTTGAAATTCGAGGTTCTGCTCGATGGGCTCGACAACTTCGATGGTGGCAATCCCCGCCCGGCGTTGAATATGGCGTGGGCCGACGGCGAGCACCGGCGTGATTGCGGCGGAGCCATCGTCTACTTCGTCAATGATTTTCAAGTGAACGGCCTGCGCACGGAATGGGGTCGCTGGCGGCAGACGCTGCCACTCGAGGCGTTCGTCGAGGACATCCCGCTCGAAGAGAACCGGATCGTCGACGATGGTGGCGATACACCGATCGTCCATCATGCGAAACGTTCGCAGTACTGCGATCGGGGCGCGGCGCGGGTCCATGCCCGTCTGCCCGAATTGCTTCGGCCGTTGCCGGTCGAGTGGATTGTCTTCAATGGCGAAGCGGCGACCGGTTCACACATTCAAGGCACTTGTCGCATGGGAAGCGATCCCGACTCCTCCATCGTCGATGGAGGGCTCGTGCACCACCGCGTCCGCAATCTCGTCGTCGTCGGTACTTCGGTTTGGCCGAGCTGCTCGACGGCAAATCCCAGCTTGACCGCAGCGGCGCTTTCTCTTCGCGCAGCGGCAATGCTTTGAGGTCGAAATGAAACAGGCCGTCTCTCGTCGCAAGGTTCTCGTTGGGGCGGTCGCGACCGCGACTGTCGGCGCGGTCGGCGGTGCGGCCCTTCTGGTCGCGGCCGATCTCGAGAATGCAATGCTCGGCTACCTTCGGGCGGTGCTGCCGGGTGTCGATATCGACGAGGTGTCGGCGCGGCGCTGTATCGCGGACTTCACGGCGGATTGGTCGATGGCGAAGTCACGGGCCTTCGCGGCTGCCGGATCGACGATCGGTATCGCCACGGTTGCCACCGTCGATGCGCGGTTCGAACTGATTTCGCGGCAGTGCTTCACGCGGTTCCTCCGCTACTCCAACTTCTTCGACGTCGCAGATCCTCGCGCGAGCATAATCGTCTACTCCGCGCCGGATCGCGGAGCACCTTGCGCCAACCCGTTCTTCGCCTCGGCCTAAAGCGTCTTGGATCCTGAAGGAGTGGCACCCGCGCTTGAGCCAGGTCGCCGATAGCGTTCTGAAGTGGAAGCGCGATTGCGATCATCGCGGTCGAGACAGGCGCCGAACATCTTCCTTTCGAGCGCTCTCAACAGAGCGAGTCGAGCGTCGCGGAGAACTTGCAATGTCACTTCGGAGGCTCGGCGCCGATCTGATCATGCTGGCCACAGCGCTTCCGGTGATTGTGCACGCATCCGAACAGCCGAAGCGGCAGCCGCATGTGGGGCCGGCATGGGTGGCCGCGCCTGGGCCGCTCAGGGTCTCATCCGATGGGCGCGGGATCGTGGATAGCGAGCAGCGGTCCTTCTTCTACCTCAGTGATACGAATTGGGAGCTGTTCCGCCGGGCGAGCCGCGAGGAAGCGGAGGAGTTGCTGGAGCGGAGGCGCGCACAAGGGTTCACGGTTATTTTCGGGCCCGTCACGGGCATCCTCGATGCCTTGCAGTACGACAGGCCATTGGGGCTTCCCAATGCCTATGGAGATCTCCCGTTCGTCGATGGCGACGTCACGCGCCCTGATCTCACGGCGGGTAGCGATCCAACTGACGCCGCGCAATACGATTATTGGGATCATGTGGATGCGATCCTCGATATCGCCACGACCAAGGGCTTCCACATTGGGCTCATACCCGCATGGCACACTCATTACACGCGCGGGGTGGTCAATGCCGGGAACGCACGCGCCTACGGCCGCTTTCTCGGCAAGCGCTTCGGGGGGCGGGACAATATCTTCTGGGTGCTCGGGGGAGACACGGCGCCTGCGAAGAGCTGGAGCGAAAAATCGCTTCTCGAGTGGACGCGGTGGATCGCGCGGAGCTTCGCCTCGACATTCGGGCGCACGCGGGTAGACGTCGGGCTCGAAGTCCATCACGAGTTGGCTGAAGGCATTCGCGAGACCGAAGGCGCGCGTCACCTCATGAGCTTCCACCCGATTGGTTCGACCAGCTCGTCGCGTTGGCTGCACGACGCGGATTGGCTCGACTTCAACATGCTGCAGTCAGGTCATTCACGCCGCGATATTGCAAATTATCGCATGATCGAGGCGGACTATGCGCGCCGGCCGGTCAAGCCGGTGATCGACGGTGAGAACCGCTACGAGGACCATGCGATCGGTGACGATCACGACGTTTCGAAAGGCTGGTTCGACGACTATGACAACCGCCAAGCGGCCTATTGGGGGGTGTTCGCGGGCGCCTTCGGTCATGTCTACGGAAACCGCGGGGTGTGGCAGATGTTGCCGGCCGGCGCGCAACCGCACTTGCCCGCGCGGTACGATTGGCGCCGTGCAGTCGATCTCCCCGGGGCGGCCGCGATGCTGCACATGCGGCGGCTGATGGTGTCGCGTCCGCTCGCAGGTCGCCTGCCGGATCAATCCCTCGTCGTCGATGCCCTGGCCGGTGCCGATCATATACAGGCGACACGTGGCGATGGCTTCGCCTTCGTCTACTCGGCAGGCGGGCAGAGTTTCGAGATCGTCCGGTCAAAACTGGGCTTCAGCGCAATCGCCGCGTGGTGGTACGACCCGAGAACCGGAGTGGCCGATCGAATCGGCAGCTTCAACAGCGACGACGCGCGTTTGGTCTTCGATCCGCCCGGTGGGCCGATGCGCGGCAACGATTGGGTTCTCGTGCTCGACGATCAGGCCCGCGCCTTCGGACCCCCAGGGCAGGCGTTCGCCAATCGGCAATGATCCGAGATGCGACTCTAGAGATGGCGATGGTGGAAAGCGACGAACGGTTGTTGGCATGGCCGCAACCGAGTGCGATCGTGATGACGATGTCAGCATCGCGGTCGCGCCACTACGCTGTAACAGGTTCCCGCTTGAGAGTGGCAGGCCCGGCCGAGGCCGCAGGTGAGCCGAAGAACATTACATCCTGCTCGGCCCGAAGGCGGTCGCTCAAGCGGCCGGCGGGGAGAGTGACATCGTCATAGGTTAACACTTGGTCCTTAGGTACCGAGCGTTTCAAGCGGCAACCCTCGGCGAGGCCCATGGGTAACAGGCGGTCGCGATGGGCGACATCGGCATTCTCGGCGATGCCATACGTCATGTAGTGACCGATGCCATCAATGGTAGCGCCTGCCGTGAGGTCGATCTTTGCGGTCGCCACGACATCGACCGTCGGAGGACCTTTCGGCGCGATCGCGGCATCGTTGAAAAGGACCGCGCGGGCAACGGTCGTCGGCACTTCGAAGTGGCAGAGGTGATAAGGCCAATAGAAGCAATAGAGCGGACCGGGGCCAAGCTTGTAGAGCGAAAGATAGTGCCTTTCCGTCGGGCATTCCGTGGTCCCGAGAACGAAGACGCCAGGGTTCGGCATGGCACCAACGACGTAATCGACGATCCCCGGACCATCGATCAAATCGTGCAACGGGTACCAACCGACAGCATCCTGTATGGGCGTGCCCGGTTCGACAGTTGGACCATGCATCCCCCGCTTCGCGACGCGCATTCCCGTGGCGTTGGCGACAATGGCGTTCTCGAAGGAGATCTTCGTGCCATCGGCGAACGACGTGACCATCGGCGCTTTCATCCCCCACTTGTGGGCAAAGCCTTCTTGCGTCGTTGGATTGCGATAGGGATCGTGGAGGCCCTTGATGTTGCCGCACAGGACCGGTCGGATGCCGATACCTTGCACCCAGCGATAGAGGTTCATGATGACGCCGGGCTGATCGCCTTCGGTATTCGTGACGATGACACCAGCGCGGTCGGCATAGACTTTCAGCAGCGGTCCGATCGTGCTGTCGAGTTCGGCGTTCATGAGAGCGAGGTGCTTTCCACCCGCGATCGCGCGCATCGCCACGTGGGACGAGAACTCGACCGCCCCGGTGACCTCGACGATGGCGTCTATGCCCTCAGCGTCGCACAGCAGGAACGGATCATCGGTGACGGCGGGCCGGCGCGCGGCGATCGCCGCTTCGAGCGCGGTCGGTGACGATACGAACTTCGCTCCCTCCACGCCGGCATCGGCGAATGCCAAGCGTGCTGCCTCGACATTCCTGTTCGATATCGCGACGAGCTCGAGTCCTGGGACGTGACGTGCGATCTGCATGGCGATGCCGCGTGCCATGAAGCCGGCGCCGACCATTCCGATCCGGATCGGCTTCCCGGCCGCTTCACGCTTGCGGAGTTCGGTATCGACGATGAACATGGGCGTTGCCCCTCCTTGGCGGTCGCATCCGTTGCGTCCCGGCGGCAGAACTCACGCGGCAAAATCCGGCCAGCCCGAATCCTTGGCGGAGATGACGGCGGGTGTGACCGGCCACCGGATGTCGAGGGCCGGATCGTCCCACCGCACGCCGCGCTCGGACGACGGCGTGTAGAACTGCGACACGAGATAGGTGACCTCGGTGTCGTCCTCGAGCGTCAGAAACGCATTTGCGCAGCCCTTCGGCACAAGCAGCATCTGATAGTTCGAGGCCGTGAGATCGACGGTCATGTGCCGCTTGTAGGTCGGGCTTTCCGGGCGCAGGTCAATCATCACGTCATGAACTGCGCCGCGGGTGCAGCGCATCAGCTTGTCTTCGGAATAAGGAGCGATCTGATAGTGGAACCCGCGCAGCGTGTGCTTCAGGCGATTGTAGGAGACGTTGACCTGCGCAATCTCGCTGGCAATGCCATGCGCCTCGAACTCCTTCTGGCACCAGGCGCGGGCAAAGAAGCCGCGATCGTCGGAGAACGGCTCGAACCCGACGAGCCAGGCGCCAGGAATGTCAGTTGCATCGAATTTCATGGTACCTCCCCGCGGCGGGCCTATACGGTAGAAACGATGCTCGAGCCGTGCACTTCGTAGTCGAGCGTCACGTGCCTCATGTCGAAGAGGGCCTCGGCCACACGCCGACGGTTCTCAGGCCGAACGATGAACATGAGGAAGCCACCGCCGCCGGCGCCGCACAGTTTTCCGCCTTCCGCCCCCGCTGCCATCGCGCGGTCGTACCAGGTGTCGATCATGGTATTGGACACACCGGACGCGAGACTGCGCTTCAGCTCCCAGTTGCGATGCAAGGCGCGGCCGAAGTGAACAGGATTGATGCTGTCGCGCGCCATATGCTCCTGCAGCGCGAAGGTATCGTCACGCATGCGGCGCAGGACATCGAGCTTCGACGACGTGTTTGCCTTCTGCTCGGTGAGAACGGAGCTCGCTGGGCGCTGGTGCCCGGTCCAGAACATCATCAGGTTGCGAAAGAGACCCGCGACCGCGGCGTGGCTCACGCGCTGCGGCTCCACGGTGACGGCGCCACCCGCCTCGAAGCGGAACATGTTCAGCCCGCCGAATGCAGCGGCATACTGATCCTGCTTGCCGATCGGTTCTTTGAGGATTTCCATCTCGACGTGGCAGGCCTCCTCGGCAAGCTGGCCCGCGGTGACACGCTCGCGGCGGAAGGCATGCAGTGCGTTGAGGAGACCCACGGCGAACGCACTCGAACCACCCATGCCCGACGAAGCTGGCATGTCGCCCACCGTGCTGATGTAGATGGGCGGATCGATTTCGAGAAGGCGCAGACATTCACGCGCGATGTTGTTCTCGATTTCGTCGATAGTGTTGGCCTGTTCGGTCTGTGAATAATTGATGCGAATGGGCTCGTTGAACAGCTCGCTGTGGCGTTTGACGCTGACATAGACGTATTTGTCGACCGCCGCGCTCAAGACCGCCCCGGTCTCGCGATTGTAGAAATCCGGCAGATCGGTTCCCCCGCCGGCGAAACTAATTCGCATCGGGGTTCTGGTCATTACCATCGCTGGTGGACGCTGGGCGATGGCGGGCGACTTCGGCCGGCGCGCACGTGCGCGTGAGGGCGTGACAAGGCCGAGGTCGGTTCCGAGTGCCATGGTCTCTGTCTCCCCGTGAGCGATCGCTGTCGGCGCGGCAGGAAATCCGTCTCGTCAGGCGGCGGCTCGCTCGGTCCAGCGCAGGTCGCCGTCTACTCGTCCGCTGGCGAGCAGGTGCTGGAGCCAGGCCAGTCGTGTGAACCGCTTGTCTTTGAAGTCTGCGTGCGTAAGGCCCACGGCCTTGAACGCGCCGTAGAGCTCGCGGGCACCCTCGCGCGGCGACCAAAGGAAGTCGAAGTCGGGGAAGGTGCGCTTGAACTTGGTGAACCCCGCGCGATACGTGCGGTTATCGGCGCCCGCCTGCGGCACCATCTGCAACTCGCAGCCGGGCACTGTTTCCGTGACGATCTCGGCCAGCGTGCGGATCTGGAAGTTCAGCGTGTCGGCGCCCATGTTGAACGCCTCGTTATGCACGACGTCGCGGGGTGCCTCGATCACGGCCTGGAAGTAGCGGGCGACGTCTTGAACATGCACGACGGGCCGCCAGGGCGTGCCGTCGCTGAAGACCCGAACGCGCCCGGTGGTGACCGCCATGCCCATGAGGTTGTTCAGCACGGTGTCGAAGCGCATGCGCGGCGAGAGGCCGTAGACAGTCCCATTGCGGCAGTAGACGGGCGAGAAATCGTCGCTCGCGAGTTCGCTCAGTGCCGCTTCCGCTGTAACCTTCGAGCGAGCGTACTGCGTTTGCGGCGCGAGAGGGGTTTCCTCGGTCGCCTCGGCGACGGACGACAATCCGTACATGATGCACGAGGACGAGAACACGAAGCGTCGGACGCCGGCCTTCTTTGCATATTGTGCGAGACGGACGGTGCCATCGTGGTTGATGGCGGCCGTCCACTGGTCGTTGAGATTGCCGATGGGATCGTTGCTGAGGGCCGCGAGGTGAATGACGGTGTCGAATCCTTCGACATCGCTCGGGCGCAACTCGCGAAGGTCGCGATGTACGGTCGCGGGTTGGCCGTTGTCGGGTCCGAGGGTACAGTCAGCGAAGTAGGCCGCGTCGAGCCCGACGACCTCGTATCCGGCCTTCGTCAGCCAGGGAGCCATCACGGAGCCGAGATAGCCGTTGCTCCCCGTCATCAGAATGCGCTTTGCCCGTTCAGCATCTTTTGTCATGGGGTCAAGCAACCTCCTCCGGATGTGCCGCGTGTGAGTGCGCCGAGGTGCCGAGCATGCCTCGCGCAATGTCGAGCAGAGAGCGGGTCGGCGTCACCAGAGCGAAGGGGCACCCGGCCGCGTCTGCGGCCATGCCGTCTCGCTCGTCGTCGCCGATGAAGGGCGTGCGTGTCAGGTCGAGAGCAAAGTCTCTCTGCGCCGCGTAGAGCATGCCGGGTTTCGGCTTGCGGCAGTCGCAGCCTTCGTCCCAGTCGTGCGGACAGTGGTAGATCGCATCGATGCGCCCGCCCGAGCGCGCGACGTCGGCCCGCATTTGGTCATGAACGTTGGCGAGGTCCGCCTCGGTCATGGCTCCGCGACCGATGCCCGCCTGATTCGAAACGACGATGACGCGATGGCCGGCCTCGTTGAAGAGCCGCAGAGCCGTGCGCGCACCCGGCAGCCACTGCCATTCTTCCGGCGACGTGACATAGGTGGCCCGCGCGGGTTTGCGATTGAGCACGCCATCGCGATCGAG
The DNA here is from genome assembly GCA_937873575.1 of uncultured Hyphomicrobiaceae bacterium. Lineage (GTDB taxonomy): Bacteria > Pseudomonadota > Alphaproteobacteria > Rhizobiales > Hyphomicrobiaceae > JAEUMD01. The sequence continues at coordinate 24,069 of CALMPK010000103.1, read as the reverse complement.
GATGACGGTCGGATGACGACGCAGAAACCGCTCTGTTTCCGGCAGTCGGTTGAGAGAGCCGACGCTGTAGTATCTGTGCTCGCTCGAGTATGCCGCGAGGCGCCCCTGTTCCGCGAGCGGCGTGTAGAGTGCTTCCTCGAGCAGTGTGTCGGAGGTCGGGAGCAATTCCAGGGCCTTGTCCGTCAGAATCGCGTAGCTGATCTCGACCTCGCGGAGCCCCGGCATTGTGCGCAACCTGTCGAAGACGCGAACATCTCCGCGATCGTCGAGGATGACGCTGCCACGCGAATAGGAATCCTTGTTGGCGTATACGGTGATCATCGCCGGCTTCGAAGCCGCGCGGAAACAGCGCCACATGCGATCCATCTGCATCGGCCAGTAGTTGTCGCAGTAGAGCAGAAGGAAGCATGGATCGATCATACGCCGCGCATTGGCGACGCGGCTGCTGGTCAGGTCGTCGGGTCCGGTGATGGAATACTCGATGCGAATGCCGAACGCCGATCCGTCGCCGAAGTAGTTCTGGACGACGTGCGGCAGATAGCCGAGCAGCAGTAGGACGCGCTCGAAGCCTTGTTCGCGCAGCTGTTCGATCTGATGGGCGAGGAAGGGGCGGCCAAGCACGGGCACCATCGGCTTGGGGCGATCGATGGTGATGGGCTGCATTCGCGTGCCTCGACCACCCGCGAGTATCACGGCCTGCCGTGGTCGCCGGTAGGCGGTGCCTTCCACGATAGCGGGGAGCGCGTCGTCGATCATCACAGGCTCGCGTAAACGTCGACGGGTTCAACGGCGGCAGCGGCGGCATCGTGCCGAACGACGTCGGCGATCAGGCACTTGGTCAGGGTATGCGCCATGATCGAGTGGACGTCCTCGACGAGTTCGTAGGCGCCGGGCTCCGTGGCGACGAGAATGACCCGGTCGGCCAATGCGAGAAGCTTGCCGCCGTCGAAGCCGAGCAGCGCAATGACGGTCATGTGCCGATTTCGCGCGAGCTCGGCCGCCTTGATGAGATTTGCCGAGTTACCGCTTGCCGAGATGACGATCAGAATGTCGCCCGGTTCGGCGAAGTTCTCGAGCTGACCGGCGAAGGTGCGTTCGTAACCCTCGTCATTGCCAAGTGCGGTGAGCCACGAGACGTTGTCGCACAGCGATAGGACACGGAAGGGATCGCGGCCGGAGCGCTTGGTCGCCTTGCCGAGATCGTTGACCCAATGTGCGGCAGTAGCCGCGCTACCGCCATTTCCGGCAATGAAGATGGTGGCGTGCCGGTCGCGCGCACTGCGAAGGGTCTGGCAGGCCGCTTCGATGGCCATGAGGTCGACGCCGTCGAGGAGCGACTGCAGCTCGCTGACATAGGACCCGGCGATCGATCGGATCGAGTAGTTGCCGCTCATCTGGTGCCCTCTCGGACAATCTTGGAAGCTCCATCGATTGTCGTTCGAAGCGTAGGTTCGTTGAACTCCACTCATTGGATTGGCCGGTCCGCCAATAGAAGTACGCGCGGCCGCGCCACGAGCGCGTATTGGCGGCCCGATCAAGTCACATGAGCAGAGAGCGGCCGCCGCTCTGTCGCTTGTGCTTTCGAGCGCTCTCCGATTGCGCGAAAGCGGTAGGGCGCGGCGCATTCGTAACGAGTGACTTCCGCGTCACGCGAACGCAGAGTGGTCCGTGACCGACTATGCCGAGGCGACATGCGCAGATGGGTGATCAACGGCCGCTACTTGTCGCAGCCGCTCACGGGCGTGCAGCGGTGCGCGCACGAGCTCGTCGCAGCTTTGGATAAACGCATCTCTGAAGGAAATGAGCACGCGCCGGGGCTGTCGGTCGAACTATTCGCGCCGCCTGATGCGCGTACGTTGCCGGAGATGAATGCCATCAAGGTGCGCAGCGTTGGCGCGCGGTCAGGCCACGCCTGGGAGCAGTACGACCTCGCAACGGCGGCGCAAGGCCGGGGACTTCTCAGCCTTTGCAATACGGGGCCGGTCTTTCACGGCAGGCAGATCGTATGCATTCACGACGTCAACACGCGGATCGCTCCCCAGAGCTATACGCGCACATTTCGGTTGCTCTATCGTACGCTCCTGCCGGCTCTCGGTCGCAGTGCGATCCGGGTGACGACGGTATCTAGCTTCTCGGCGATGGAGATCGCGCGCTTTGGTGTTGCTAGACCCGGAAAAATACGAGTGATCTACAATGGAGCGGATCACGCGCGGGGCTGGCCTGTCGAAGCGAGCGACCGGATCGGCGCGGTGGCCGGGCCATCGACCGTCGTTGCGTTCGGATCGGCCGCGCCGCACAAGAACATCGAGATGCTTGTCGGCTTGGCCGGCCGTATGGCCGAGGTAGGTTTGAAACTCGCGATCGCCGGTGGCGCGGCCCCACGCATCTTTGCCAATGGCACAACGCAAACCCTGCCGCCAAACGTCATCTGGCTCGGAAGGGTGAGTGATGGAGAGCTGGCCGCGCTGCTTGCAAACTGCCTGTGCCTCGCGTTCCCGTCGCTGACCGAAGGCTTTGGGTTGCCACCACTGGAGGCGATGACTCGCGGGTGTCCGGTCATAGCATCGGATCGTGGGAGTCTACCCGAGGTTCTCGAAGGTGCGGCCCTCTTTGCTGCAGCCGATGCGCCTGAGGAGTGGATGCAACTGTTTCTGGGCCTACACGACAACCGTGAAGCGCGGTTGGAGCTTGCGGATGAGGGCATGCGGCATGCGCGAGGCTTTACGTGGCGCTCAGCTGCCGAATCCTACCTCGCGTTGATGGCAGAGTGTGACGGCTTGCAGATGAGTGCGCCGACAGAACGGAGAATGAGCGCATGATGCGGATATGTGCGGCGCAGGGATCGGCCAAGGCCCTCTCGTTCTAGCGCATGCGCGCGAGACGGCGAAGTTGCTCCAGCGGGTCAATTCCGAAGAGCGGCAGTGTCGCGAGCGCGAGAGTGAGTGTAAGTCCCAGCCAAAGCGGGTTCTCCATTGCGCTACTCCCAAGGAGATGAGCGGCGAAGGCGGTCAAGGCGATCGCGGCGGTCAATCCAAACGCGCAACGTGCCACGAAACTCGCCATGTGCTTCAGGCCGACATCTGGCCGTTGGGCGACGAGCGTGGCCAGGATGACGATCTGGGCAATGAGAGATGCCGCCGCGGCCCCGGTGCCGCCGTAGAACCGGATCAAGAGCGAGTCGGCCGCAACGCTCGTTAGAGCGCCGAGGCCAATTGCCTTGACGGGTGCACCGGAGCGGCCGACCGCTATCAGGACCGTCGACAGGATGGTGTTGACGATCACCACAGACGCGCTCACGGAAAGCATCGACACGGCCAATGTCGAATTCTGGAACCCGCCGCCGAAGAGCAGCGCGATCAGTTGGCCGCCGTGCAACGAGCCGAAGATCGCGATGGGAACCGCGCACAACAGCATCATGTCCATGAATGCGTTCGTGCTGTCGTGACGCCCGTGCGACGTCGTCTGGCTCGTAATGCGAGGCAGGAAGACCGTCGCAATCAGCGTCGAAGGGATGTTGGCCAGGAGGAACAGCTTCCATGCGGCGGCGAACACGCCAGTAACCGCTTCATGCTGTGTGAATCCGAGAACGACGAACTTGTAGTTCACGACCAGCGAGTTGAGCAGCAGGTAAAAGAAGAACGCAGACGACTCCCGGGCGATGGCGATGATGTCGCGGAGGGGAACGGCGAACCGCGGAAGTCCGAACTCCCGAGCGTAGCCAGCCAGAATAGTAGCGTTGGTGAAGAATGTCGTGGCGATGGAAATCACCGCTGCGAGATAGAGATCGTCGTTCGTGCGCACCAGAACGAGGATCGCAACCATGTTGAGGAAGGCCCATGCGAATTCGCGCGCGGCAACCGTCTGCATGCGCTGCAGGCCGGCATAGACACCGGTCAGACCAAGCGCGTGAAAGAATACCGAAATGGTCGTAATCGCGATAACGATTTCCACGGGCGCGGCGAATTCCATGATCAGCAAGAACAGCGCGATCACAGGGAGCACGAGCACGGCAAGCGCCATTCGCACGATGAGTGCCGCCGCCACGATCTTCTCTCGACGTTCGGAGTCGGCCGCAATGGCGCGCACCATGTAGGTATCGAAGCCGAAGCTGGCAAAGAGCGTGAAGTACTCGATGAAGGCCGCGGCAAAGACGATGATGCCGTAGTTGGCGCTGCCGACCGCGCGGGCGAGGCTGGTCGTGGCGATCAGGTTCATGACCATCGCGGCGACCCGCGCGAGGCCGAGATAGGTGAGATTGCCGAGGAGCGATCCAGCTTCGTGCTCGCCGCGCGAATCAAGTGGTGTCGCGTTGTCGGTCGTGGGGCGCGACTGTGTCATCACGCGGGGTGCGGCCGACGATCCCGCCGGCGAATTGATGCCTTCCACGCCACGCTCCGATGCGAGAGCCTCTCGGTGTCGCTGACAGCTCACGGTTCGGTTCCGTCGGGCCATCTCGCATCAGGTTAGCCGTGATCGCCGCGTTCGCCACGGAGAGGGCCGTCATCCATTCTCGCCCCATCCGCCTCGTGTCGCGACCCGAAGATGTAGCAACGGTACTCCCAAACGGTGCCTATCGGGCTCCCGAGAGGAATAGATCCGCCGATCGGCTATCGACCGATGGGCGTAGCGAAGAGTTCGCTCCGTGCGTCGTTTGCGCCGACGTCCCGCTCTTCAGCCACGAGATGGAGTTGCCGGGGAGCGAAGCGTTGCTAGTCTCGCTGATGTAGCAACCAAGCATACGGCGCCTGTGCGTCGGAGCGTGAGTGAGTTCGGATGGAACGAGAGATTCTCACACTCTTCGTCGTCGGGATCGGCATCGCCTCGCTGTTCATGCGCCTTTCCTTTGTCATCACCGCGCAGTTGGCCTTCTTTGTCCTTGGGGCCGCTGGTACGGTTTCATTCGGCGCAGCCAGCATTCCCCCAGCGAACTTGTTTCTTTTGTTCTTCGTCGGTCGTCTCCTCGTCATGCCCGGGGCGGTTGCCGTGATGATGAGTGCGCTCCGGCCATGGCGGAGCGGGTTCACGCTTCTCATCCTCATGAGCTATGCCGCAATGACAGCCTATTTCTATCCGCGGCTGCTCGATGGCGTGACCGATGTCTTCTACTCCGACAGATCGCTTCCCGAGAGTGCCGCCGGCTTCACGCGGGCATTGCAGCCGGGCAGCGGAAACGTGACGCAAGCGCTTTACGCGGTGAGTGGGTTGGCCGTGTATGCCGCGGCATATGCGTATTGCCGCTACGGTGCCACCGGCGCGTTCGTCCGTGGTGTCGTTGTCCTCGCTCTCATCAACGTTCTCTTCGGCGTCCTCGACATCGTGACGTACAGTCTCGGGGCCTCGGATGTGTTGAGTTTTGCGCGGTCGGGTGGCTACGTGGTCCACCTGTCTCAGCAATGGGCGGGGTTCAGACGTGTCATCGGTTCGTTTTCCGAACCGGCGACGTTCGGATCGCACTCGTTCCAGTTTTTCGTTGCCATGTTCTGCCTGTGGTACCAGCGATGGGGCGGGCGCATCGTGACCTTTTCGATGTTGGGCAATCTGGCCATGCTCGTCGCGTCGACATCCACGACGGCCTATGCCGGATTTGTCGTCTTCGCGCTGTCCCTGCCGATCTGGCTTGCCATCGCGCTGGCCGGCGGGCGGGTCCCGCGGAAGACGGCATCCCTCTTGATCGTTTCGGTGCCGCTGCTGCTTTTCATCTCAGCTCTGGCAATCTCTCAGGCCGTGCCGGCCGGGCTCTACGACGTTCTCGACCTGACCTTGCGGAAAGGCGATTCCGCATCGGCCATCGAGCGGGGCATCATGAATGCACAGGCCTGGCGGAATTTCATCGAGACGAGCGGGCTCGGTGTGGGACTGGGCAGCGCGCGCGCGAGCAGCTTCCTGCTGGTCATACTCTCGAACATCGGTGTGCTCGGGGCATTGCTGTTCTCGATCTTCGTGCTGCAGTTGCTTGCGCCGGGTACATCGGACGGTGTGAGGATGCGGCAGATCGCCTGGAGCATGGCGCGCGGCATGGCTCTGGCGATGCTGGTGGTCGATTGCATATCGGGTGGAGTATTCGACCTGACGGCCAAGTTCTACATCATCTGCGGGGTCTGGGCTGCGTCGAAGGAGGCGCGTTATCCGGCGGCGGATCACGGGCCTACGTCCGTCGGGCTGCCGTCGCCCGCTTAAGTGTTAGGGAGCGATATGGCGAAGGGAGTACACGGGCAGTGACGTAAGGGGTTTGGTCTAGCTCGGCGCAGGGTGAGGCGGCTCTATAGTTGTCCGATCCGTCCAAGCGCGGTGGAGTGATGCTGAAGCAGGTGACCGTTCCGCACAAGTCCGAGCCCCATGGCGATTACCGCGAGCCGCCCGAGCTCGAGGTCGCAGCACTGCTGCAATTCCTCAATGAATCTCGAACCGTGATCGGGCTATCGGTTGTGGTCCCGGTCGTGCTGATGACGATCTATCTGCTGTTAGCAACGCCGCTGTTCACCGCGAGAGCGCAGTTGCTCATCGACCCGCAGACCCCACAACCCCTCAACCAACAAGCGGCAGGCGAAGGCTCGGCCTACGATAGCCCGCAGGTCGAGAGCCAGATTGCGGTGCTGCGGTCGGAGAAGATTGCGTTGACGGTCGCAGAGAAGCTCCGACTTACGGAAGACTCGAACTTCGGCGGTTCTCTAACGCCGCCGGCTGACGAAGCGGAAGCGCAGGTTCGCTCGCAGAGAACCCTTGCAGCGATCGCGTCGAGGCTCGACGTGCGCCGGATCGGCACGTCGTTCGCGATCGAGATCTCGTTCAGCTCCCGTGATCGCAGCCGTGCGGCCGACGTCGCCAACGCCGTGGCCGAGGCGTTCGTCGAGGACCAGTTGACCGCACGGGCAGAGGCGGTGAAGGCCGGCAGCGAGTGGCTCGAGCAGCGGATCGAGCGATTGCGCCGGCTGATGAACGACGCGGCGTTGCGTGTGCAAGAATTTCGCGTGAAGCGCGACTATCGCATTCCAGGACGCCTGCCCGCAGAGGCGGACGAGGCCGGACCGCATCGGGGCAAGGCGCCGGCCGGAGCCGATCGACCTGGTGGCGGCGATGATACTTTGACGTTGGAGGAACTGGAGGCTACGGCGCAAACATATAGGCGTATCTATGAGAGCTACCTGCAGGCCTATACGGAATCCGTGCAGCGGCAATCGCTCCCCGTCAGCAACGCGCGGGTAATCACGCGAGCGACGCGGCCCCTGTCCAAATCCCATCCCCGCACGAGCTTGTCCCTCGCGCTCTCGATCGTCGTAGGATTGCTCGCTGGCCTCGGTATTGCGCTGGTGAAGCGCGGTGTCGCGCGGATCGCTTAACCGGGTATCGAACGCTACCCATGCTTTGAAGAATGCCAGGAGCACTTCGATTTCAATCGTTCGCGGCCACGCTGCAGAGAAGGCTCAGAGGCTCTTCACCCGCTCGGGGTCGTCGCGCCCGTTGATGCCGTCCCAAATCGCTTCCAGGTTTCCCCGAAGACGGCCGGCGCGATCGATGTCGGGTTCGGGCCATAGCGCACGGGCGAAGTTTGCTGCCAGGTTTTTCGATACGTGCGTGAAGGCAGCATCGAGCGTCATGGTTCCCTTGCGATAGAGGTATGCGGGATTCGCCACTTGCGAGTAGCCGAGACGGCGCCCGGATACGCGGCCGCCTTTGACGCCGAGGTGCACGCCGAGGGCAGATCCGAGTTTGACGAGATCGCCACGCTGAGCCATCTGTGCGCCGAAATCGCGATCCTCCTGCCAGCCGTACAACGGCAAGCGTTCGTCGAAACGGGCGTTGCCCACGGCGGCGAGCCGGAACGCCATGTTACATCCATAGGGGCTGTAGGGCTTCTGGATCCACGCTGATCGCCGGGGATCGGCAGCGCGTAGGATCTCAATCGCCTCGGTGACGCTCAGTCCAGGCCCTTTGATGCCGTCGGCCACGACGTTCCCCGTTATCGCGACCACATCGGGGTTCTTCTCGAAGCAGCGCTCGACTTCGTCGATCCACGTTGCGTGCGCGATGAAGTCGTCGTCCAGGAACGCGACGATATCCGTGTCAGGCGGAAGGACGTCCAGCGCGGCATTGCGTTGCTGCGTCAACCCGGGCTGGCCGCGAATGATGGTGATCGGAAACGGCAGCGCCGCCGCCGCGACGTCTGCGTCCTTTACACAGGAAACGATAACGCCGATGGGTTCGCGGGTTTGGTTCGCGAGCTCGGACAACGTTCTGTGTAAAGTCGCGGCGCGGTTGGTCGACGCGATTACGACGCAAGTTCTCATCTGTCGCCTCATCGCACGCCGCCTGCGCTTGCGGTCAGGGACGCTCGGCGGTGAGGCATGCGCGTTTCGCCCCCACTGGTGATGAAGCGCTTCACCAAGGTGAACCCGAAGCTTCGCGTCCATGGATCCGCCTTGAGCAGCGCGGCTCGTCGAGCGATGGGCCAGGGCGCGAGCCATAGCAGCGAAGCCCATGCGGTCAATACGGTCGCCCGCCGTGGTGAGGTTCCCTCGTGCCAGATGCGCTGAACGAAACGCGTGGTTTCGCTCAGCGACGGGCGGCGGTCCGAAGCAATCGCATGAAGCAGGCCACGCTCGTGGACATAGGCGTAAGCCTGCGGATCACCAATCTCGCATCCGGTCAGATCCAGATCGCGGCAAAGCTCTTGGAGGTGATCGAGGCGGGCCATGAAGCGCTGACGCTCTGCCGCAAAGCGAACGGCCGATAGCTTTTCGAAGGCAGAGAAGTTTCGTCCATGTACGCGGTAGAAGACGAGTGGACGCGGTATCGATACGACGCGACCCACGAACGGAGCGAGCAGGTATGAAACGCCATCGATCCACGTTTCGTAGTCGGGCTCGCCGATGCTGCCGATGACGTCGCGACGGTAGACGTTACCCGAAGTCGGAGGCGTGGTGTAGGTGCCGGAGAGCTTGATCGACCGGATGTGGTCGGCCGACGAGCTCTCTGGGTCGAGGGGAGGATAGACATCGCCTATGGAGCGGCCTTCACCATCGACGGGTGCGAGTTGGAACTGGACCTTTGCGACGTCGGATTCGCAGACCGCTGCGATCTGTGTCAATGCGCCGGGCGCGAGGTAGTCGTCTGCGTCGAGAAAATGGACGAAGTCGCCGGTCGACAAGGCATAGCCGGCCAGGCAGGCACGAGCGGCCCCCGAGTTCTCGATGCGCAACGCCGTCACGCCGTCGCCGAACTTTTGGATTTCCTCCCACGATCCGTCGGTCGATCCGTCATCGACGACGATGATCTCCTTCTCCGAGTACGTCTGCGACAGGACGCTGCCGATGGCCTCGGCGACATAGTCGCGATAGTTGAAGCAGGGAATGACGACGCTGATCTTCGGCCGGGTAGAGGTCATGAGGTGACCTTTCGAACAGAGTGTGTGGTGCCGGGTGGACCGCTTGCGTGCGGTTGCCGTTCAGGCGGTCCCTTACGAGACGATCATCGTCCGCTCGGCACAAATCTGGGTGATGGTGCGGAGGTGATCGCCGGCAACGTTCGGCGATGCGAAACGACGCGCCTTCTCGCGGCGGTAGGCGACGTCGTCGGCGCGCAAGGGGGTCGCAGCCTGCGCGGGCATCGCAGCGGGGAGGGCGTCGGGATCTTCCCTACGCGCGACGCGGCCGATCCGATCGTCGCTGATGATGTCGCTCGGGCCGAATTCGCAATCGGTTGCGACGAGCGGCAGGCCAAGGCTCATGGCCTCCACCAGAACCAGGGCGAAGCCCTCCCAGCGTGAGGCGAGCACGAAGCAGTCGCTCGATTGCAGGTAGGGCGAAGGATCGGCGAGGTATCCGGTGAAGGTCACATGGGCATCCAGTCCCAACGTGGACGAGAGTTGCCTGAGTGCCTCTTCCTCCGGGCCGTTGCCGATGATGACAAGCGTCGCTCGCGGAACTGCGGCATGCACCTTGGCGAAGGCGCGGAGCAGAACATCGTGCCCCTTCTGCCGGCTGAGGCGACCGACCGATACAAACCGGTGGATCGGGCTATCAGGGGTGGAGCGGGTTGGAATCGGGAATTGCCGGACGGGATTTGGCGCGAAGTAGACCGGTTGTCTGTCTGCCAGATGCTGGCGGGCATATGCGGCAAGCGATGGCGAGACCGCCAGCAGTGCCGCCACGTGAGGGAGGACGAAGCGGCGATAGATTTGGAAAACGAGGGGAGAGTTCTCTTCCTCGATCTTCGGATTGCCGTGAAGGTGGGTGACGAGCAATGCGCTCCGGTTGGTGATACGCAGGGCGCCGCCGCAGACGACCGACAACTCGCATTGCGGTACGACGACGATATCGAAGCGGTTGTGCGCGAAGAAGCGGACCAGCGGCACGAGCAGGCCACGCAGGCGTTCTGCGGAGATCAGGTGCAGCGTGTAGCGCACGGGCCGTTCGGTGATCTCGGGATGCGGGAAGGAGCTCAACACATGGACGTCGAGCCTTTCGCCGCTGGTCGTGGCAAGCTCTTCCGCGATCGCGTGCACGACATGCTCGATGCCGGCGAATGCCGTCGTCAGCGGCAGGACGTAGAGCACGCGAATACGTCGTCCGTGCAAGGTTGCGTCAGCTCGCGATTTCTTCCGGCGCCATGGGAGAAAGCGACGCTCGGAGGGGCCGGTGCGTGAGACGCCGCTCGGTATGGCCCAAGTCGCGGGGTTCCAGTTGCCGCTCACGATCGCACCTCTTCGGGTGAGAATGGCGCTTCGCGCCTGGCACCAGTTTCCTGGTTCTAATCGTAGCTAACGGCAGTTTTGCCTCGGGCCGCGTATGAAATTCGTCGGCATTGCCGAGCGACCAAAGAGGTAGGTGTCCCGCATTTGGGGGGCAGCGAGGCTCGGGATGTCGCCAACGGATAGAAGTGGCGCCCTCGGCGTCATTCCATTGATGCGTCCATGCCGTCCAACGGTGAGGCGGCCGTGGCGTTCACCCGGGTCGGGAGCGTGAGTACACTCGCTCTTGTCACGGGTTCAGTGCATCGCTTCATCATTGCTCCGGTTTCCGCATCAGATCCGGCCTCGTTCCAGATCGCTCGTTCGCGAGGTCGGCATTCCATCATCGAGGGCGCTTGCGGCATGAGTTCCATCGACATCATCATTCCGAGCTACAACTACGCGAGGTATCTGCGCGACTGCGTCGGCAGCGTGCAGGCGCAGGACGTCGACTATCGGATACTGATCGTCGACAATGCCTCGACCGACGACAGTGTCGCGGTGGCGCACGAGCTGGCCGCTGCCGACCCACGGATCACTGTTGTGGCGCGGAGCGTCAACCTGGGCCTGCATGCGTCGCTCAACGAGGGCGTCGACTGGGCCGTCTCGCCGTATCAGACGCTGCTCTGCGCCGACGATATACTCGCGCCGGGTTCGCTTGCGATGGCCATCGCCGTCCTCGACGCCGATCCCCGTCTCGTCATGGCGCTCGGTGAGGAGCAGCCGTTCTGGGGCAGCGAACTGCCGAAGCTGACAGTGGCAGACCGTTCTCCCGCGGAATGGGAGATCGTCCCTGGGCGAACCTTCATCGATCGCCACGCGCGGCTGCCGGCTCAGCACTGGAATGCTGCAGGCGTCGTGGTGCGCACGTCCGCGCAACGTGCGATCGGACATTGGCGCAAGGAGGTGGAGTACGGGCCGGATCGCGAGATCGGCCTGCGCCTGGCGACGGTTGGAGACGTGGCGATCACGAAGACCGTGCTCAGCTACGTGCGATACCACCACGGAAACTATAGCGCGCCTCTGCGCGATCTGCCGACGCTGCTCGGGCATGTCGACATCGCTTGGCGCAGCTTCCTCGCGAACGAAGGAGCGCGTGTCGAGCAGAGCAAGGAGCTTGCAGCAAGTTACGCGCGCAACCTGGCCGCGACGGCCTACTGGTGGGGCGTTCGGGCGCTCGCGACGGCAAGGCCCGGAACAGCTTCGAAGCTGTTTCAGTTTGCTTATCGCACGAGGCCGGCAAGTGTCGTGGTGCCGCCGCTGCACTATATCCTTCGCGAGGACGGGCCCGTGCGAAACCTGTTCAGGCAGCGCGCTTAGGACCGGAGGACGATGAGGTGCCCGGACTTTCGACGATCAGCGTGGTCGGCAAGCTGCTGATAGCGACGGCGATCACCGTCTCGTTCTTGTTCGGTGCGATGTCACGCCGGATCATTTTTGCGACGAAGCCGGCGGTCCTTGCGATTTTGCCGGTGGCGGATTTCGAGGAACCCGAGATGGTGACGGTGCCCGCGGGCAGCTTCGTCATGGGTTCGCCCACCGGAGAGCGCGGGCGCGGCTATGACGAAGGGCCTTCGCGCACCGTGACGTTTGCGAAGCCCTTTGCGGTCGGCAAGTACGAGGTGACGTTCGAGCAGTTCGATATCTGCTCCGCCGAGGGGGGATGCCGGCAGATCATCGATAGCGATTGGCGTTTCCGGGGCGAGCTTCCGGCGGCCGAGTTGTCGTGGTTCGACGCCAAGGACTACGTGAAGTGGCTCTCGGCGAAGACGGGTAAGCCCTACCGCCTGCTGACCGAGGCGGAGTGGGAGTATGCCGCGCGGGCCGGCACGACGACCGCTTATCACGTCGGCAACGACATCGAGCTGCAGCACGCGAGTTTTTCCGACAAGTTCATGAACAGCACGCCGAGAACGTCGAAGGTCGGTTCTTATCCGCCCAATGCGTTCGGCCTGCACGATATGCACGGCAACGTGATGGAATGGGTCGAGGACTGTTATCGGGAAAGCTTCGACGGTGCTCCGAGCGATGGATCGGCCCGGGTCGAGAAGGAATGCACGTACCGGGTCCTGCGCGGCGGCGCGTATCATTGGGTGCGTCATAGCGTACGGTCGGCGCACCGCTACCGCTACCGCCCCGACGTCGGCAACAGCAACACAGGATTTCGCGTGGCACTGACACTCGAATGAGGGGGTGACGCAAGAAACAAGGCATCACGTGCGATGTGTGTATGCTCCGTTGCCCTGACGCCGGCCGTCTCGAAGGCCATGGTTCCAGGCCCGTGGGCGTGCCCTCAGCGCTCGAAGACCTCGAACGAGGTGCGGATAAGGTCCGCGGTGCGCTCGAGGCCAAGCTTGCTCTTCATGATGCTGCACGTGTTGGCGATGGTCTTGTAGGAGACGCCCATCTCGTCGGCGATCTGCGACATGCTGCGTCCGGCGCCGAGCTGACGCAGGATCTCGATCTCGCGTGTCGTCAGTTGTTGGAGCGGGTCGCCGCCGCCGCCCGAGCCGACGGCGATCTGGTTGGCGAGCTCGCGCTCAACGTAATGGCCACCTTCGGAGACGCGCTTGACCGCTGCGACGAGTTCCTCCGCGGCGGCGCTCTTGCTCACGTAGCCCTTGGCACCGAGACGCAAGGCGCGGGCGGCGTAGATGGGCTCGGCATGCATGCTGAAGACGATCGCGCGGGTGTTCGGGAATTCGCGCAGCAACCGGCGCAACAGCTCGAGGCCGCCGATCCCTGTGAGATTGAGATCAAGAATGACGAGGTCGACCGGCTGGCTGCGGATTGTATCGAGGGCCTGCTGCCCCGTCGCCGCCTCGGCGATCTCGATGCCTGGCATGTCGAGCAGCAGCCGGCGCACGCCCTCTCGCACCACGGCGTGGTCGTCCACAAGAAGAATGCGCTGAAGTCCCATGTCCAACTCGATCAAGATGCCGCGTGCGCGGGCGTTGTGAGCGAGCTTTATGCCAGAATTCGCGCGAAATGCGCAGCGGTTAGCGTCGCCACCGTCGCCGGTTACGATGGCGCATTCGCTCATGGCGATGCGGCGAGGCGATCGGATATGGTCAGGTTGCGGGTGGGCAGCGACGTTGCGCGCGCCGCGATGTGCTTGCGGGTCCCCACCGCGCGCGGTTAGACAGGGCCTCGGCGCCAAACCCGTCGAGACACGTCAACCGGAGGCCGGATCTTGAGAGACTTTCGCCCGCTCGCCTTGAGCCTGATGCCGGACGTCATGGAAGCCGCAAGGGCGATGATGCGACACTTCGCCAATCGCGGCGACTTCGACACCAAGAGCGACGGCTCGCCGGTTACGGCCGCCGATACGGAATGCGAGGAGATCGTCATCGCCGCGCTCGCCCGCGTTGCGCCGGGCGTGCCAGTCATCGCTGAGGAAGCCGTCGCCAGTGCCGGCGCAACGCCATCGTCTGCCTCGGCGCGCTTCTTCCTGGTCGATCCCCTCGACGGCACCAAGGAGTTCATTTCCGGCCGCGGCGATTTCACTCTCAACATCGCGCTGGTCGAGGATGGCACGCCGCGCTTCGGCCTCATCTACGCTCCCGCGCTCGCACGCCTTTATCTGACGCTCTCGGACGAGGAAGCCGTGGCGACGACGCTCGACCCGGAGAACGGGAATTGGCAGTCGGCTCTCGGGTCTGCGACGCGCCTTGCCGCGCGCCCGGTGTCGCCCGGCCGCAGCCGTGTCATGGTGGCGAGCCGGGCGCATGGAGCAGCAGAGCTCGAGCGGTGGCTGCGCGATTCCGCGGTCGAGGTCGGCGGCATGACGAGTATTGGTTCGTCGCTCAAATTCTGCCTTGTCGCGGACGGAACCGCCGATCTCTACCCCCGCCTGTCACCGACGATGGAGTGGGATACTGCGGCGGGCCACGCCATCGCGGTCGCAGCGGGCGCCATCGTTACCGACGCCGCAGGAGCGCCGCTGCGCTACGGGAAAACGGAAACGGGGTTCCGCAACCCGGGCTTCATCGTCTGGTCGAGTCCCGACGATCTGATCCTTGGTGAGCTGAAGGCGGCGCTGCCGTCCTGATCGCTGCTTCGCTTCAGCCGCGCCGTGCTGCCGCGCCCCGGCCGGCAAGGCGCCGGGGCTCCACTTTCTTCCCCGCATCGGCTATTTTTCATGTGCCGTCGGCATCGGCCGGCGCCAACTCGTGGCGACCGCACTCCCCAGCAGGAGCCGCATGGGTAGCAATCAGACCGTTGGCCCACGTCTGCGCGTGGTCATCGCCCCGGGCATCGGCATCGGCCCGGGCAAAGCCGCCTTGCTCGAGGGCATCCGCGAAACGGGTTCGATCGCCGCGGCCGGGCGGCGGATCGGGATGAGCTACAAGCGCGCATGGCTTCTGGTCGTGGCGCTGAACAGCCATTTCGAACAGCCCCTGATCGAGGCGAGCAAAGGCGGGAGGACCGGCGGCGGGGCGACTTTGACGGCGCTCGGGGAGGAGGTTCTGGCGGCCTATCGCGAGATGGAGCGGCGCGCCGGAACGGCCGTTGCGCCCGTTATCGCACGGCTTTCGCGGCTGGCGCGGCCGGCTCGATAAATGCTGTTTTGAGCGCTGGACACGCCGGGAGGATGGTGCTATCCGATCGGCCTCGGGGCCCTGCGGGCCCCGTTGCTGTCCAAGCGGTGTGTCCAATCGGTTCATTGTCGCGACGATACAGCGGCCGGTGCCCGAATCCGCGGCACGGGCAAATGGGTGATTAGCTCAGTTGGTAGAGCAGCTGACTCTTAATCAGCGGGTCGAAGGTTCGAATCCTTCATCACCCACCAATCAATTTTCTTGCTCGCGCGGCCGTAGCGGCCTTTGTTCCCGGCCGCGCGCGGACACATGCCATTCTTCACGGACTGAGCGCCATCGCGAGGGCGAGAAGCGCGGGCCTCGCCGCCGGGGGGTATTTCCTTGACGGCCGGTAGGCGCCATGTTCTCTGCCCCCCGACCAAGGATCGTTCAGCGCTCGACCGAGAAGGAGCGAGGCCAATCCCATGCCGCAGCCCCTCGCCGTCGTCCTCGACACCGGCATTCTCTCCACCATCGGCGACCCCAAGCAACTCGGCCTCGCCACGCTGATTGCCGTGGCGGCGATCTTCGTCGGCTTCATGGTGCGGCGCATTTGGCCGCGTGCCATGAATCCGCTGCTGTTCGGCTGGCTCGCGGCGACGGCCTTCGTCGCTGCCCTCGCCTATCTCGGCGTCCCCGGCGCAGCACTTGTGCTCTGGCTGTTCATCGGCGCCGCTGTTCTGCTAGGAATTCTTGCACTCGTGTTCAACTGAGCGGCAGTCCGGCCGCTCGGGGCGGCGCGGGAGTGAACGTGCCGGCCGCCCGCGCTCGACACGACATGCCTGGATCGACGGAGCAAACCCATGACCCCGCTCGTCGCCGGATGGCTCGCCATCGGCATCCCGCTTCTGGTGTTCGGCTTCTTTTTCCTCGGCCGCAACCGGCCTGTGCTGTTGATGTATTTCGCTGCATGCCTGATCGGTTTGGGCTATCTGACGGCCACCGGCGCGGTCGAGGACGTCGGCGCCAAGCTGCTCGGCAAGGTGCAATCGTCGTCGAGTTCGACCCCGCGCCCGAACGTTCCGGCCCGCAATCCCGCTGACGGCTACTGAAAAGAAACGTGACCTGATGTCTGAACTGCTGCTCGAGCTCTTTTCCGAGGAGATCCCGGCGCGCATGCAACAGCGCGCTGCCGACGATCTGAAGCGCCTTGTCGTCGACGGCCTCAAGGCCCGCGGCCTCGAGGTCGGCGATGCGCTCTCGTTTGCCACGCCGCGCCGCTTGGCGCTGGCGATCCAGAAGGTGCCGGCGAAGTCGCCCGCGCTCTCGGAAGAACGCAAGGGCCCGCGCGTCGGCGCACCGGAGAAGGCGCTGGAAGGATTCCTGAAGTCGGCCGGGCTGAAATCGGCCGGCGAAGCAGAGATCGTCAAGGACGAGAAGAAGGGCGACTATTACGTCGCGCGCATCGAGAAGCCGGGCAGGGCCGCCGCCGAGATCGTCGCCGAGACGATCCCGGAGGTGCTCGGCAAGTTCCCCTGGCCGAAGTCGATGCGGTGGGGCGCGAGCCCGTTCCAGTGGGTGCGTCCGCTGCACTCGATCCTGTGCATCCTCGGTGGCAAGGTCGTCGCGTTCGAGGTGGCGGGCCTCAAGAGCTCCGACACGACGCGCGGGCATCGGTTCCACGGCAAGGAAAGCTTCAGCGCCAGCAGCTTCGAGGACTACGGCCGCATGCTGATGGCCGCCAAGGTGCTGTTGCCGGCATCCGAACGCATGGCCGCCATCGCCGAGCAGGCGCGCGATCTGGCCAAGGCCGCCAAGCTCGAGTGGGTCGAGGACGATGCGCTCGTCGCCGAGAACGCGGGCCTCACCGAATGGCCGACCGTCTACATGGGCGCGTTCGACAAATCGTTTCTCGACGTGCCGGCCGAGTGCCTGATGACGTCGATGAAGCAGCACCAGAAGTGCTTCTCGCTCAAGGACCCAAAGACCGGCAAGCTCGCCAACAAGTTTCTCGCGGTTTCGAACCTGATCGCCGCCGACGACGGCCGCCAGATCGTCGCCGGCAACGAGAAGGTGATCGCCGCAAGACTTTCCGACGCCAAGTTCTTCTGGGAGCAGGATCTCAAGAAGCCGCTCGACGAGATGGCCCTGGCGCTCGCCGGCATCACCTTCCACGACAAGCTCGGAACGCAGAAAGAGCGCGTCGAGCGCATCGAGGAACTGGCGCACGAGATCGCGGGAGCGGTTGACGCCGACCCGGTCGATGCGCGCCGCGCCGCGCAGCTCTGCAAGGCCGATCTCGTCTCGGGGATGGTCGGTGAGTTCCCCGAATTGCAGGGCCTTATGGGGCGGTATTACGCGGAGAAGGCGGGCACCAAGCCGGAGATCGCGCGCGCCATCGAGCTGCACTACAAGCCCAAAGGCGCCGGTGACACCGTGCCGAAGGAGGAAGACGGCGAGACCGTCGCGATCGCCGTGGCGCTCGCCGACAAGCTCGACATGCTGATCGGGTTCTGGGCGATCCAGGAGAAACCGACGGGTTCGGGCGATCCCTATCAGCTTCGCCGCGCCGCGCTCGGCATCATCCGCATCGTGCTCGAGAACGATCTGCGCGTGCCGCTCGGGTCCGCGATCCTCAAGCACTACGTGTCGCAGTACATCGAGAAGCGGTTCGAGGGACAGGCCCAGACGGTCGAGGTGCTGGACCGCGAGGATCTCGTCGCCGAGTTGCTCGCCTTCTTCGCCGACCGCCTCAAGGTGTTCCTGCGCGACCAAGGCAAGCGCCACGATCTGATCGATGCCGTGTTCGCGCTTCCCGGTCAGGACGACCTCGCTCTGATCGTCAAGCGCGTCGAGGCACTCACCGATTTCCTCGGAACCGACGACGGCGCCAACCTGCTCGCGGGCGTCAAGCGCGCGTCGAACATTCTCGCCATCGAGGAAAAGAAGGACAAGCGGAGCTACGACGGCGAGGTTTCCGGACCGCTGCTGACAGAGCCCGCGGAGCGCGATCTCGCGGCTGCCATCGCGAAGGTGAAGTTCGACACGAAGGCGGCGATCAACGTCGAGAACTTCGCCGGAGCCATGCGCGCCCTCTCCGAGCTGCGCGCGCCGGTCGACAAGTTCTTCGATGCCGTCATCGTCAACGCTCCCGACGCGAACGTGCGCGAGAATCGCCTGAAGCTGTTGAACGAGATCCGCGCCGCAACTCTCGCTGTCGCTGATTTCTCGCGGATCGCCGGCTGAAGTAGCAGACATCGTCGAAGGCCCGGTGGAGCAAGACAAGGGCGGCGCCGTCTGGCCGCTCGGCCCGGCAGGCGTAACGCCGCCGGCTTTCGTGCCGTAGCTTGCCCGTAGCTTGATCGCCGAGGGCGCGCCGGGCAACCTGCGCGCGTCTGGCCGCCGGTCGAGAGCGATAATCAAGGAGCGAGAACCAGCATGAACGAGCATACACCCGTCACCCGCGCGCCGGCGGCGAGCGAGCAGACCAAGAACCTCGTGCGCGAATACTACGGCAAGGTTCTCACCTCGAGCGACGATCTCAAGACCAGCGCTTGCTGCACGCCGGGTGCGCTGCCGACCGGCCTCAGGGCGGCGCTTGCCAACGTGCACGAGGAAGTTCGTGCGAAGTACTATGGTTGCGGCTTCGTCGCGCCGGAGCATCTGGAGGGTGCGCGCATACTCGATCTCGGATCGGGCTCGGGCCAGGACGCTTACGTGCTGGCGCAGTTGGTCGGGCCGAAGGGCAAGGTCGTCGGCGTCGATATGACGGCGGAGCAGCTCGAAGTCGCGCGCCGCCACCTGGATTGGCACACGAAGCGCTTCGGTTACTGCTGCTCCAACGTCCAGTTCGTCGAAGGCTATATCGAGGAGCTCGACAAGCTCGGTCTGGAGCCCGCGTCGTTCGACGTGATCGTCTCGAACTGCGTCATCA
The DNA here is from genome assembly GCA_937873575.1 of uncultured Hyphomicrobiaceae bacterium. Taxonomy (GTDB): domain Bacteria; phylum Pseudomonadota; class Alphaproteobacteria; order Rhizobiales; family Hyphomicrobiaceae; genus JAEUMD01. The sequence goes on along the minus strand of CALMPK010000103.1, from coordinate 4,889 downwards.
ACCTTTCGCCGGACAAGGCCGCCGTGCTCGCCGGCGCCCGCTCGCTGCTGAAGCCCGGCGGCGAGATGTACTTCGCCGACGTTTATTCCGACCGCCGTCTGCCGGCCGGCCTCAAGGACGATCCGGTTCTGCTCGGCGAGTGCCTGGGCGGCGCGCTCTACTGGGGCGATTTCGTCGAGATCGCCCGTACCGCCGGTTTTGCGGACGCGCGTCTCGTCACCGCACGGCCGCTGAGCGTCGATGACCCGGCGCAGGCGGCCAAGGTCGGCGCCGCGCGGTTCTATTCGGCGACCTATCGCCTGTTCAACATCCCGGAACTCGAGGCGACGTGCGAGGACTACGGTCAGGCCGTCGTCTACAACGGCGGAATCGCCGGGCACCCCGACGTGCTCGAGCTCGACAATGGTTCGCGCTTCGACAAGGGCAAAGTGGTGCCGGTCTGCGGCAACACCTTCCACATTCTGACCGAAAGCCGCCTGGCCCCGTTCTTCACCCGGGTCGGAAGCTTCGCCACGCACTATGGACTTTTCCCAAGCTGCGGCACCAAATCGCCGCTCGGCCGCGACGGTGCGGTCGCGTCGCGCGTGGTGGTGCCGGAGGTCTCGGGGGCGAGCTGCTGCTCGTGACGATGCGGCTCGACAAGCGATAAGATTGGCCGGAACCGGCGCCGCGGGGCGCGGAAACGCCGGGGCCGGCTATTCGGTGCCCCAAACGGGACGGGACGGGGGAGGCGGGAAGGTGTGAGGCACCGCCCAGACAACTCTTCGGTCCGCCCCCGGGTTCCTCGCCGCGCCGGATTTTTCTGCAGCTTCGAAAGGGCCTCCCGGTGACGGCTAGAACCGACCTTCTGTTCGTCTACGGCACGCTGATGTCGGTGGCGTCGGGTCCGCTCGGCCAGGGCGAGCGGCTGCGGCTGCGGGGCGAGGGCCGTAGTCTCGGAAAGGGGGGGGTCGCGGGACTGATGGTCGATCTCGGCAACTACCCCGGGCTCGTCGAGCCGCGGAGTTGGTCACCCGCCGCGGTCGCCCGGTCGACCGTGGTGCACGGTGAGCTGCTCGAGCTTACCGATCCCGAGCAGACCTTCTCCTGGCTCGATCGCTACGAGGGCATCGTCCCGGGTGGCGGCCGCGCTTGCGAATACCGCCGGGACGTTATCGACGCGGTACTGGCGTCGGCTCCGCTGCGACGCCGCGAGGCGAATGCCTACATTTTCCAGGGCGGAATGGGGCGAGCGCGCATCGTGGCGGGCGGGCGCTGGACGACGGGCGCTGATTGATACTCCGTTCGCCCACCGCCCCGTTTGTCCACCGACCGTGTTGCAGCCCGCCCTCTCGCGCTCCGCCATACCCCATGGTCAGGCGTGCGGCGTCAGGCGTGCGGCATCGTCTCCGCATAAGCCGGCACTTCGGCGGCGAACCGCTCGAGCCAGGCGACGAGCTTCGGCCGGTTGGCGCGCCAGCGGCCATCGTGGCGGAAGTCCAGGTGTCCGAGGCAGCAGGCGAGTGCGATGTGGCTGTAGTCGGGTGAGCCCGACCAACCCGGCGGATCGGCTTAGAACGTGTCGAGGCCCGCGCCCGCCCTGCCCTGCTGGCGGCCCATCCAGCCGGCGTTCCAATGGTCCTCGTTGCGGAAGCGCTTCTCGTAGACGATGAGGACGCCCGCGTCGGCGATGCCGTCGGCGAGGGCGGCGCGCGTCAGCATGCGCCAGCGGTCCGGGCCGGGTCCGGGGAACAGGCGGGGCGTGCCCGCCGCGCCGATGCTGTCGAGATATTCACAGATGACGCGGCTGTCGAACAGGCGCGCGCCGTCGTCGAGGACGAGCACGGGGATCTTGCCGAGCGGGTTCTGCTCGATCAGTGCGGCATTGGCCGGGGGATTGGTGTCGGCGGCCACCACTTCGATGCGATCGAGCAGGCCCTTCAGCGCCGCGGTGATCTTCACCTTGCGGACGTAGGGCGAGGGCGGCGAAGAAAAGAGCTTCATGGGCGGCTGGTCCCCTTCGAGTTGCGACGCGACAACCTGCCGCGCGCGGGGCGCCGCCGCAATGGCCACCGTTTGCCGATGCCGAAATCGTGTGAGGAGAGGTCCGCAGGTCGCGCGCTCGTGATCGCGCTGTGGGCGCCGTGCCAGCGCTATTTTTTCCGATCGGGGAGGCTGCCTTCCGATCTCTTCCGAACGGCCGGCGCTCTTTCCTTCTCGAGCGCAGTGAGGGAGACGATGCGTCAAGCCGGATAGGCCCTCTCGCCACCGGACGGTCCCCGCAGACCGTACGCATCGGCTCCCTCTCGCGGCACCTAGATACATGCAGTTTACGGCTCGGGCACTCTTCATTTTTGAAAGGGTGTTTCGGTGTCACATAGATGATGTGAAACTGACATTTTGAACATTTGTGCAAGCCGCCGCAGGTTGACGTGTCACATCTCGCCACAATTCGGCAGAGCGCAGTTGTTCAATAAATCCGGGTACAACTTGCGAGGCGCACACGATGCCGCGCGGTGCTCGATCGTTCAGCGTTGCACGTGCGAAATGCGTTGTGTGAGCCGACTTATATCGAGCGCTGAGGCGTGTCGAAGGTCGTTGCCACGTTCAATTTTGCCGCGTTCTAAGGCAGTGCTAAAAAGCGTGCACGCGAAGCGCATGGCAGAAGGCACAATCGACTACGGAGATTTCATGCTGGCGTCTGTGTCGTCGCCTGAGCGGGCGACGCCAAGACACGGTCCGCGCCGCGTGCTTTCAAACACAGGTTGCCGCGCGCCTCACTCCACCGAATTGGCTTCGGTCGCGGCGCTCTCGGCGGTCTCGTACGCTTCGCCGGCGACGAGCCATTGCTCCTCGGCATCGCCGAGGCGCTTTGCGAGCGCGCCGCGCGCATGTGCGGCCTTCTGCGCCGCAGCGGGATCGCGGACATAAAGGTCGGGATCGGCGAGCAGGGTGTCGAGCTTGGCGATCTCGCCTGCGATGCGCGCCACTTCGCGCTCGGCGGCCTCCATCGCTTTCTTCAGTGGTGCGAGTTCTGCGCGGCGTCCGGCGGCCGCTCGTCGCTGATCGGCACGGCTCGCGGCCGAGCCCTTGGCCGCCTCCGCCGCCGCCTCGCGGGCCGCTGCGCCGGCTCGGCTCCGGCCGCTCCTCTCCGCAATCAGCTCGGCGCGGTAGCCGTCGATGTCACCGTCATAGGCGCGCACCGTTCCGCCCTTGACCAGCCAGAGGCGGTCGGCGGTGGCCTCGACGAGATGGCGGTCGTGGCTGATGAGGATGACGGCGCCCTCGTACTCCATCAGGGCGTGGATCAGCGCCTCGCGGCTGTCGACGTCCAGATGGTTGGTCGGCTCGTCCAGGATCAGCAGGTGCGGGCGATGGAAGGCGGTGAGCGCCAGCAGCAGGCGGGCTTTCTCGCCGCCCGAGAGGTTGGCGCACTTGTTGTCGGCCTTGTCGGCGCCGAAGCCGAACGTGCCGAGTTTCGTGCGCCGCTGCGCCTCCGTCGCTTCGGGCATCAGCTTCGCCATGTAGTCGTAGGGCGTGTGCAGCGGGTTGAGCTCGTCGAGCTGATGCTGGGCGAAATAGCCGACCTCGACCTTGGCCGCGCCAAAGACGTTGCCGGAGAGCGCCTTGAGCTTGCCGGCGATCAGCTTGGCGAACGTCGACTTGCCGTTGCCGTTCTGGCCGAGCAGCGCGATGCGGTCGTCATTGTCGATGCGCAGGTCGAGGTTGCGCAGCACCAGGGGACCATCGGGGTAGCCGACGGAAACGTTGTCCAGCGTCTCGATCGGCGTTGCCTTCCGGGCCGAGCAGCGCGATGCGGTCGTCATTGTCGATCCTGAGATCGAGCCGCGTCAGGATCGGCCGGGCGGGATCGTAACCGGCCGCTGCGCCCTCGAGCCGTAAAATGGGGCTCGCGATCATCTTCTCTGGGCTCGGCAGCAGAAACGGCGCGACGCGCTCGTCCACCTGCTCGGCGATCGGCTGCATCTTGGCCAACGCCTTCACGCGGCTCTGCGCCTGGCGCGCCTTCGTCGCCTTCGCCTTGAAGCGATCGATGAACGCCTGGATGTGGCGCCGCTGGTCGTCCTGCTTCTTCTTCAGTTTCAGCTCGAGCCGCTGGCGCTCGCGCCGTGCTTCCTCGAAGGCGTCGTAGCCGCCGGTGTAGAGCGTCAGCTTGCCGCGCTCGAGATGCAGGATTGCGCCAACGGCGGTGTTGAGGAGATCGCGGTCGTGACTGACCATCAGGACGGTGTGGGGGTAGCTCCTCAGATAGCTCTCGAGCCACATCGTTCCTTCGAGATCGAGGTAGTTGGTCGGCTCGTCGAGCAGCAGCAGCTCAGGTTCGAGGAACAGGACCGAGGCGAGCGCAACGCGCATGCGCCAACCGCCCGAGAAGTTGCGGCATGCGGAGCGCTGGGCTGCGTCGTCGAAGCCCAATCCGGCGAGAATTTGTGCCGCGCGCGCGGGCGCTGAATGCGCATCGATGTCTTGCAGGCGGATCTGTATTTCGGCGATGCGGTCGGGATCGCTGGCGCTTTCCGCTTCGCTCAGGAGGGCGGCGCGCTCGGCATCGGTCGAAAGCACCCACTCGATCAGGCTCGCGTCGCCACCGGGCGCCTCCTGCGCCACGTAACCGATGCGGTGATTGCGCGGCAGGCCGATGCTGCCGCCATCAGGATGGACTTCGCCTGTAATCAGCCGCAGCAGCGTCGTCTTTCCGGCGCCGTTGCGTCCGATCAGGCCGACCTTGTGCCCGGTCGGGACGGCAACCGTCGCGCCGTCCAGGATCGGGCGGCCCTCGATGCGGTAGACGAGGTCGTTGATGTGCAGCATGGGAGGAAGGCTGGGGCGTCCGGGTTCGAGGGCGAAGCGGCGGGTGCCGCTGCGCGGCCCCAAACCCCCTCCCCGGA
>CALMPK010000102.1 GCA_937873575.1 uncultured Hyphomicrobiaceae bacterium | reverse complement strand
CCGAGCCGGCGCCGGGCGAGATCGGCCGACGTCACCGTGCCAGTGGTCAGAAGGAATTTGATGTCGGGGCGAGCTTCGCCGAGCGCCTGGATCAACGGCAGGGCAACGTTGGTTTCGCCGACGCTGGCGGCGTGCAGCCAGACGAGGGGCCCCTTGGGTCGCTCGGCGCTCGCAATGCCGTAACGCTCTGGGCGGCGAGATGAATCTTCCTTCCCTTGCCGCTCGCGCAGCTTCAGCCACAGCGGCAGGACGGGGGCCAGAGCGCCGGTCGCGGCGCGGTAGATCTTGAGCCGGCTACCCGGCGGCGGCGGCGGGTCGTCGGGGCCGAGGGCACTCGCCGGGGTTGCCGCCAGGTGGTTGGTGCCGGCCAGCGCGTAGGCACGCCGGGTGGCGGCGTTGAGTTCCGTCTCGAGCCGCTGGCGCAGGGTCTCGAGCATCGCCGCGTCGGCCTCGCGCGGCACGAAGATCGGCTCGCCCATGGCCGCGGCAAGTCGCGAATAGGGCAGGTTGATCGTCATCCGGCTCCAGGTATTGAGTGCCAGGAACCGCGAGGTGGCGACCGCGACCGGCACGATGGGGCGGCCGGAAAGACGGGCAATGGTTATGATGCCGTCGCCGGCACGCCGGGCAGGCCCCGGGGGCACATCGGCCGTCATGGTCAGGGAGTGGCCGTCGGCCAGTGCCTTCACGGATGCGCGCAGCGCCTGTGCCCCGCCCCGGTCCTTTTTGCGTCCTCCGGCACCAGCGCCGCGGATGAGGCCGACGCCGAGCTCGGCCATAGCGCTGCCGATCAGGTCCGCGTCGCCGTGGCGGGCGACCATCGCCATCACCGGCGCGTCGTGGGTATTGAGCTGGCGGATCATCATGAATTGGCCATGCCAGAAGGCGACGATGGCCGGATGGGCGGCGTAGAGGCGCTCGGTCAGGTCGGGAGGGTCGAAAACGGGTGTCGAAGTGCGCGCGACGAGCCGGATGAAGCCCGCCAGCGACTTTCCGACCACTGCCGGGATGCCAGTCCGTTTCACGGTATCGCTTGCCATGCCGGCTCGAAGGTTGCGCTGACCGGAAAGCCATAGGGGAGGCTTCCGGAATGCCTTGCGCAAGCTTCCTATAGTGCCTAATTAGCGAAAGCAAACCTGTTCGGCCCTGGCGCCGGACCGAGGTGGTGGATGCCGCGCGTGCGTCGGACGCGGACACGCCTCGCGCGAACCCATCTGTCGGATGCCATGATGATAAAGAGCGCGCGCCGCGCCGTCAGGCGCGTTACTACCGAGGTGCGCCGCAACGTCGTGGATCACTCGCCGCAGTGGGCCCGCCGGATCTTTGGGGGCCCCGCCGCCTTCCTCGAGTTGATGCTGGTCGACCACGGCATCTTCCGCCTCGTCTATCTCAATCGCCATCCAATTTCGCCGGAAGCATGGCGCGCGGCCCAGCCGGCTCCCCACCAGATCGCGGCCATTGCCCGGTCGGGGGTGCGGACTGTGCTCAATCTGCGCGGCCCTCGCGAGTGCTCGAGCTACCGGTTGGAGCAGGTCGCCTGCCAGCGCCACGGGCTGCAACTGGTCAACTATCAGGTGCGCTCACGTGCGGCGCCCTCGGTGGCCGAGGTGATGGGCGCGGCTGCGCTGTTCGACAAGCTCGAGTACCCGATACTGTTGCACTGCAAATCCGGCGCAGACCGCGCCGGGCTGATGAGCGCGCTCTATTGCCATTTCCGCCTCGGCCAGCCGATCGAGGTCGCCAAGCGCCAGCTCTCGTTGAGGTTCGGGCACATCCGCCAGGCCGACACCGGCATCCTCGACTATTTCTTCGAGCGCTACCTCGCCGACAGCGCCAGCCGTCCCATGCCGTTCGTGGACTGGCTGCACACGGTCTACGACGCCGACGAACTGAAGCGTTCGTATCATTCGAGCGGATGGGCGAACCGCCTGGTCGACAGCATTCTGCGCCGCGAGTAGGACCGCGTCGATCGAGACGGCGTACTGCGGCGCGATAGAGGGGCGTGGCGTGCGTCGGCGTGTCGGTGGCGTCAGGACGACGCGCCGTCCTGGAGAAGCTGCGAGCGCACGAGCTCTCCATAGATGCCGCCCTGTGCGACGAGGTCGCCGTGACGGCCCGTTTCGATCAGGCGGCCGTGATCCAGCACACAGATGAGATCGGCGTTCTGCACCGTCGAAAGGCGGTGCGCGATGACGAGTGTCGTGCGGCCTTTGGTGAAGCGCTCGAGCGCAGCATGGACAAGCTTCTCGGATTGCGTGTCGAGCGCGCTCGTCGCTTCGTCGAGTAGCAGGATCGGCGCGTTCTTGAGAATTGCGCGGGCGAGCGCGAGGCGCTGTCGCTGGCCACCCGAGAGGCGAAGGCCGCGGTCGCCGATTTCGGTGTCATAACCGTTCGGCTGCGTGACGATGTAATCGTGCGCGGCGGCGGCCTTGGCTGCGGCGACGATCTCGTCGTCGCTGGCGCTCAAGCGGCCAAGAGCGATGTTGGCGCGGATCGTGTCGTCGAACAGTGTGACGTCCTGGCTGACGATCGAAACCGAGTCGCGCAGCGACGCGAGCGTGATGTCGCGGATGTCCTGCCCATCGATCAGGATAGCGCCTTTCGACACGTCGAACAGGCGCGGCACGAGATTGACGAGCGTCGACTTGCCCGCGCCCGAGCGGCCGACGAACGCGACCGTGGTGCCGCCGGCGACGTCGAGCGCGATGTCGCGCACGGCGTGGCCCTGTTCTTGCGCAGCATAGGCGAACGACACGTCGTCGAAGCGGATGTCGCCGCGGGTGATGTTGATCGGCTTGGCATCGGCGCGATCGACGATCGTCGGCTTCTCATCCAGGATCGCATACATGTTCTCGGCGGCGGCGAGGCCTTCCTGCACGCGCCCGGTGAGGTTGCCGAGCGCGCGGATCGGCTGCGAAGCCATCAGCAGCGCCGTGATGAAGCCCATGAAGTCGCCGACGGTCGAAATGCCGCTCGTGATCCGCCAGTAGGCGAAGGCGATGACGCCCGCGACCGCCAGGCCGCCGAAGGCTTCGAGCATGGGGTCGAGCCGCGCGCGCGTTCGCACCGTGCGCATACGCAGGCGGAACACCTCCTCGAACGAGCGATTGACGCGCTCGGCGGCATGATCCTCGAGGCGGAAAGTCTTGATGAGGCGCGCGCTCGACAGCTTCTCCGCAAGCTCCGTCGTTACGCCGCCGAGCTCCTTCTGTGTGCGTTTGGCGACGCGCCGCAGGCGTTTGGAGACCGTCATGATGGGAACGGCGGCGAGTGGGTAGACGCCGAGCACGATCAGCGACATCGCCCAGTCGAGGTAGAACATCGACGCGACCAGAACGGCGATCGAAAGGGAATCGCGCACCGCGGAGTTGATGCTCGCCTGCATGGCGGCGTCGAGGAACGTCACATCGTTCGTCATGCGCGACATGAGCCGGCCCGGCGGATCGCGCGAGAGCCGCGCGAAGTCCGCGTGCATCAGGTGCGCGAAGATCCGCTTCTGGATGTCGGTGGTGATGCGCGAGACGATCCGCGCGGTGGTTACGGTGTGCAGGTAGAGGAAGATGCTGCGCAGCGCGGTGATCGAAACGATGGCGCCGAGCACCCAGGGGAGCAGCGTCGAGTCCTTGTTGTTGAGCAGCAGGTCGAACGACGACTTGATGATGAGCGGGTAGGCGCCGGTCGCGGCCGCGAGGCAGGCCGTCAGAACGAGGGACACGAGAAGCTGGCGCCAGCGCGGCCACACCCATTCGTCGAGGAAGCGGTGGAGCAGGACGCGCGAGGCGGCTTCGAAGGAGAGCTTGCGGCGCTCCTTCCCCGGCGGACCGCTGGCGGCCGCCACCTCTGCTTTCGCTGCTGCGCCTTCGATCCCCACGCCGCTGAAGCTCCCTTCCGGGCATTGCGCCCGAACGGGCTGCCTTTAGCGCGGGACGCGCCGGCTGTCGCCAATTTTCAGCAGGAAATCGACTTCGCCACGGGGGTCAGTGCTTGCCTTCGTCCGGATCGAGAAGGCGGTGCAGGTGGACGATGAAATAACGCATCTGGGCGTTGTCCACCGTGCGCTGAGCGGCACCCTTCCAGGCTTTGTGCGCCTCGGCGTAATTCGGGAAGATGCCGACGATGTCGAGATGATGGAGGTCGCGGAACGTGACGCCGTGGATGTCGGTCAGCTCGCCTCCGAACACGAGATGGAGAAGCTGCTTCGACTCGGTCTGCGGAGCCTTGCTCATCGTTCAAACACCCTGGGATTTTCTGTTGTTGTCGCGGCCAGCCCGTCGAGGACGGTTGGCTCGGGCTCATGCTGCACTGCGACATCATACATATAGCGGGCCGTCCTTGTCGCCAGTTAACGGAAAACAAAGAGGCTAATGCCAAAGTCGGGATATGGGCCCCAGGCGGTACCCCCGGGGCGAGACGAGAGCGGCGCGAGCGGGATGATCTCCCCTCGCGCCGTTCCCTTTTCGCCCACAATTTCAGCTTCCGGGCCGCCCGGATAACCGGTTCACGAGAGGCCGGCGGCCCACGATATGCCCATGTCGAGTACCATGGCGCCGACGAGTACGAGCCCGGCGTCGCGGTTCGAGCGGAACCGCTTGAGGCAATTCTCGGCGTCGTTGATGTCGAGGGTCGCGACCTGCCAGGCGAAGTGCAGCCCCACCAGAACCAGCCCGACGAAGGTGATGAGATGGGCGCCGGCCAGGAAGGCCGCTGCCGACCAGAGCACCATGGCGCCGAGATAGAAGCTGCCGACCCAGGCCGGGGTCGAATCGCCGAAGTGCAGGGCGGTCGACTTGAGGCCGAGCATGAGATCGTCCTCCTTGTCCTGGTGGCCGTAGATAGTGTCGTAGCCGAGGGTCCACAGCACGGCCCCCGCGTAAAGCAGGATCGCCGGCAGGTGGATGTCGCGCATGACGATGGCCCAGCCGACCAGCGCTCCCCAGTTGAAGGCGAGACCCAGCACGAGTTGCGGCCAGTTGGTGAACCGCTTCATGAACGGGTAGATCAAAACCAGCGCGAGTGAGGAGATCGCGAGCCAGATCGTATAGGTGTTGAACTGAACCAGCACCGCGAGACCGACCAGACCGAGCGCGACGATGAACCAGACGGCCTGGATGGGCGTGATCTGGCCTGAAGGAATAGGTCGGCTGCGGGTTCGCGCCACCCGCGCATCGATGTCGCGGTCGACGAGGTCGTTATAGGCGCAGCCCGCGGCGCGCATGACGAACGCGCCGATAGCCAGAAGCGCGAGCCACCAGAAGCTCGGATAGCGCCGGCCGTCGGCGACCGATGCCAGCGCCAGCGACCACCAGCACGGGAACAGCAGCAGCCACGTGCCGATCGGCCGGTCGGCGCGGGCGAGACGCAAGTAGGGGCGCCAGCTCTGGGGCGCCCATGTGTCGACCCAGTTTCCCCGCGGGGCATCGGCAACCTTCTCGTCGAGGTCTTCGGGCATCGGCGGGGCGGAAGATGGCGGCAATCGTGTCATGCGGGTGCGGGTGTCTCGAGGCGCTGCCGGCGGTCCGGCTCGGTTTGCCCGGACGGTAACGCCACCGGCGGCGGACGGCAACGGGCGGTCGATCGCCGCAGGCGGTGGTCTCGCGCCGATTGCCATGGTCTTCGAGGAGCAGGCGAGGCCGAGCCCGCGCTTGCGCTCGCGGCACGGCGGTGGGCATATCACCCGCCTGATGCGGCAGGTCCGGGGGAGGCGATGGCCGTCCACGATTTCAACGCCCAACGGCTCTACCTGGACGCGCCCCTGGTGCCGGGCGCGCGTATCGCGGCTTCGCGCGAGCAGGCCAACTATCTGTTCAACGTGCTCCGCCTCGGGCCGGGCGATCGACTGCTCGCCTTCAACGGCCGCGATGGCGAGTGGCTGGGGGAGATCGAGCAGGAAGGCAAAAAGGCGGTTTCGCTCGCCGCCCGCGAGCAGACCCGCCCGCAGACGCCGCCGGGACGCATCACCTATCTGTTCGCGCCGCTGAAGCGGGCCCGCCTGGACTACATGGTTCAGAAGGCGGTGGAGATGGGCGTAGGGCGTCTTTGCCCGGTGATGACGCGCCGCACGGTCGCCGAGCGCGTCAATCTGGAGCGCATGCGCGCCAACGCCATCGAGGCCGCCGAGCAATGCGGCATCCTGAGCCTGCCGGCGATCGACGAGCCGGTGACGTTGCCGCAGGCCCTGGCCCGGCTCGACGCCAGCCTTCCCTTCGTCTTCTGCGACGAGGCTGCCGAGGTGGCGAACCCAGTCGCGGCGCTCGCAGGTCTGCCGCGCGGTGATGTTGGCGTCCTGGTCGGCCCCGAGGGCGGCTTCGATCCCGCCGAGCGCGCGGCCATTCTGGCCCATCCGGGCGCCGTGCCGATCTCGCTCGGTCCGCGGATCATGCGGGCGGACACCGCCGCCATCGCCGCCCTGGCGGTCGTCAACGCCACCCTCGGCGATTGGGGCTGATCGCAACCGGATGCAGCCTTGCCTGGGCCACTATTCTTCTCATGGCTGACGTCGTATGCATCGAAGGTGCATGGTACGGGGTCGACGGTGTCGAGCTTCAGTTCAGTTCGGGTGATGGCAGTCTTCGCGGGCTTGGCCACGATCGCAATGGCGGTGGCCTCGCCGACACGCGCGGTTGACGGACGGCTGAGCGTCGAGATTCAAGAGGCGGTGCCCGGGGGCGGCGTGGTGCGCTCGGTTGATCTCTATTCGCGTTCCTATGCCCTCGTCATCGGCAATGACTCCTATGCGGGAACGGGCTGGCCGCGCCTCTCCAACGCGATCAGGGACGGGAAAGCCGTTGCCGAGGCGCTCAAGGCGCAAGGCTTCGAGGTGAGTATCCGTTCCGACACCTCGCGTGCGGAGCTGGTCGCCGCGCTCGAGGATTTTGTCTACGGCCCGGGCGCCGATCCGGCGCAACGCCCTCTCGCGGCGCCGGTTCGGCGAATACATGCGCGAGATCAAGTCCAGCCACATGCTCGCGGTGTTCGACGCCTGCTCGCGCCATCACGACGAACAGCGCTCATCCCGACACCACGGCAAGCAGGGCGAGGCCCAGCAGCATCGATACGTTCATGAGGCCCGAAAGGCTGACGTCGCCGAGTTCCTTGACGCGTACGACGCGCACCACCTCGACCTCGCGCACGCGTGGCTCTTCGCCCGCCATGGCCTCGGCGCCGCGCAGCCAAGCCCAACCCCAGCGGGCGACGGCGCGCGCCCCGCGCCACGCGCGGTACGGCGCCTCGCGCCAGCCGTAGCGATAGGCGAACACGGCGAGCACGAGCACCACGATCTGCAACGCCGCCGAAACCCAGCCGCCGATGAGCAGCCAGACGAGCGCCCACAGCGTCGTAACGATCCACCACAGGGCGCTCAGCAGAGTTTCCATGGCCGCTTCCCCTCCTCAGCTTGGCATCCGCCTCGCCGCGCTATACACCGCCGGCAGAGGCGCTCCGAAGTGCTTTTCTCACGTGACGCCATGGCGGTATTGCGTATAGTGCGCGGCCGCACGAAACACCTTCTGAAAGCCACACGCCATGCCCACGAAATCCGCCGCCAAAGCCAGCAAGGCCGAGACCGCCGCGAGTGCGGGCGCCAGCGGCGCTCCCGCGGTTCTCAATCCGCGCGAGAGCTTTCAGGACCTCATTCTCACGCTGCAGCAATTCTGGGGCGCACAAGGCTGCGTCGTGCTTCAGCCCTATGACATGGAGGTCGGAGCCGGCACCTTCCACCCCGCGACGACGCTGCGCGCGCTCGGGCCGCGTCCGTGGAATGCCTGTTACGTGCAGCCTTCGCGCCGCCCCAAGGACGGGCGCTATGGCGAGAACCCCAACCGGCTTCAGCACTACTACCAGTTCCAGGTGATCATGAAGCCGTCGCCCGAGAACATTCTCGACCTCTACCTGCAGAGCCTCGACGCCATCGGCATCGACACCAAGGTCAACGACATCCGCTTCGTCGAAGACGACTGGGAGAGCCCGACGCTCGGCGCCTGGGGGCTCGGCTGGGAGGTGTGGTGCAACGGCATGGAGGTGACGCAGTTCACCTATTTCCAGCAGGTCGGCGGCTATGACTGCAACCCCGTCGCGGGAGAGATCACCTATGGCCTCGAACGCCTCGCCATGTACGTGCAGGGTGTCGACCGTGTCTTCGATCTCAATTTCAACGGCCGCAAGGACGCGCGCAAGCTGACCTACGGTGACGTGTTCCTGCAGGCAGAGCAGGAGTATTCGCGCTACAACTTCGAGCACGCCGACACCGCCATGCTGCTCGCGCATTTCCGCGACGCGGAGAAGGAGTGCAAAGCTCTGCTCGACGCCGGCTCGAGTGGCGACAAGCATCTCCTGGCGCTGCCCGCCTACGACCAGGCGATCAAGGCGAGCCACGTCTTCAACCTGCTCGACGCGCGCGGCGTCATTTCCGTCACCGAGCGGCAGAGCTACATCCTGCGCGTGCGCGAACTCTCCAAGGCATGCTGCGGTGCCTGGCTCGCGACGGAGGGCGGCCGGGCGGGGTGACGCGGGCACGCCACTGTGATCTGCCCCCGCCAAATGCCCTCGTTTGAGGTTAGAGTTTTCCGGTTTGTTC
>CALMPK010000101.1 GCA_937873575.1 uncultured Hyphomicrobiaceae bacterium | reverse complement strand
CCCCGCCCCCCGGCCCCCCGGAATTGGCGAGGTGGGCGCCTGCCCCACCCCCGCAGACCCCCTGCTCTGGGGTTTCGGCAGCCCCGTTTTTGGCGCCCCCCCCCGCCGCACCTGGGGCCGGATCACAAGTGATGCGGCCACGCCACGGATAGCTTGGCTGACCCACCTCGCCCGAATATGGATCGGCCAGCCCGTTGTCGTCGGGAACGTCCATCAGGATGAACGGTGTCAGAGTCACGGCATAGCCGCGCGCCTTCAGGTCGCGGATCGCCGCCACCACGACGCTGTCGGACGGTGTGCCGCCATAGGCCGGCCGGCCATCGCGACGGCTGACCACTGACGCGCTCGCTCGCGTTAGCCCCGCCACCGACCAGTCCAATGGCTGAGTGACCTTGTCACGGCTTTCAATAGCCGGCCTGAGGGTGCAATGGCCTGCGCGCAGGTCGCTGCCAAACCAGCTCGTGACCAGAGAGACGTTCTCGACGTCTGGCAGTGCCTGCGCCATCTGATCGAGCGACACGGCCCAATCGGTCCCGCCTTGCCGGGTGTGTACATTCTCAGAGACCGAACTGCCGGCACCTATGTTTCTCGTCACGGGTTCCGGCGAATAGGCGAACTCGCCGCTTCCCGGAATGAGCACGACGCCGCGGATATCCCGCCCGATGGGATCGAGATCGCGATAGACCTCGAATGCGAGTTGCGGCAGGCGATTGCCAAATCGCGCGAGAGGAAGGCGCTCGAACACGATATAGGCAACGCCCCTGTAGGCCGGCGCCTCGCCAATGCCGATCCGCGCTGCGATCAACTCGTCCGCGGTCTGCGTCTCGGAGCCGTCGTGGAAACGATACGTCACGTCCGTGAGATCGAGTTCCTTCCCGTCCCCCCAAATGCGCCCGATATTGGTGACGACCCCAGCAGCGATCGCCACCGCGAAGCTCGCAAAATAGCGGTAGCTGACCGTCGTTGCTCCGCCACCTGCGCCGCCACCCTTGCCGCCCCCACCGGCGGACGAGGTTACCCGCTCCTCCTCGATTTCGTCCGCCCAGATCACCTGCCCACCGAGCCGCGCCCGTCCATAGACGCGGGGCAGCGGCGCCCCTTCCGTCGACGATGTGACATGCAGATCGCTCAGCCGCGGCCCGTGATAGGTGCCCGGGCCGCCAGAAGTCGCCAGCAGCTTCTGATCGCCATACGATCCCGCGAACGCGCCGATCTGTGAGCCGATCGCCGCACCGCTCAACGTCGCGCCGAACAGCTGACACCTGCGGGCATCACCGCGCTGCCGACCGCTGCACCGACGGCGGCCAGTGCCAATGTCGCCATGTTCGCCCCGTCTCAGATTTCGACGCCGGGAAAGCGGAAGATCCCCGCGATGCGCCGCCGCCACCAGCCGTTGATTGCAACCTCTACCGTGCCGATCGTCTCGAGCGCGTGCACCATGGAGTCCCTGCCCGTCACGAGCCCCGCGTGTTTGGCAACCGTTCCTCGCCGCAAGCGAAAGATGAGAACGTCACCGGCTTTCGGAACGCGATCTTGCGTCGGAACCAGGTGCCGCGACGCCGCTGCGAGCAGCGTTTCTGCTGCCAACGCCTCGGCCCAGTCCGCGGAGTATGGCGGTGGCATCTCGGCCTCGCGGCCATAGATCTCCCTGAAGACGCCGCGCACCAGGCCAAGGCAGTCCGTCCCGACGAGCTTGCAGCTCGCCTGATGGTGATAGGGTGTTCCGATCCAACTGCGGGCCGCCCGCACGATGGCATCGGCGCACACCGGCGATACCATTCCAAACTCAGATGATGCCATCACCTCACTCCGACGACCGGGCGACGGAAGCCGTCAGAAAGTCGTTACCGGGCATGTGCGGAAATCCGCGGTAGTTCGTGACGTTCGCGAACTTGTCGCGGCAGGTGGCCACGTGCTTGTCGCACCCGGCGGTGATCGTGAATGTCTGCCCGGCGAGAAGCGGCATCCGCGCGGCGTGCCAGAGCTCGATCGACACCTGGGTTGCATTGCTCGTGTGCCGCTTCACCTCGACAGCCTGTCCCGCGGCCGCGCCCGATGTGAACGTCAGGAGACCACGCGAGAACCAGTTGCTGGCATAACCCGAGAGCCCGACCGCATCGAACCGGCGCGCATCAACAACGGTTTCAACGACGCCCACCGCACGCAGCAACGGATTGCTGCGATCGAGTCCACATCGCGCATCGCCGAGATCGGCATCGCACGAGTATTGAAAGAGCCGGCCTCGAGGCTGCTGGAGATAGTGCGCGAGCCCGCGCACCTCGGCTGTGAAGCGCGGACCGGCCCTGCGAACCTCCCCGAGACTCCCGCTTCTGATCAACAGTCGCTGCCCTGTGTCTTGCCAATTGACACGGAATATCTCGACGCGCGCGTCGTCATAGAGTCCCGCCGCGAGGTCGAGCTCGGACAGCCGATCCGACGAGAGAGCGCTTGTCACTTCGAGGTTATCGACGCTCAATCCGACCGAATCCGTGATCTCGCTCGCCGAAAACCCCGCCGACGCCTCGAATGTCACGCTGTCGAAGGCGAGGTCGCGGTCGTGGTCGGTAAACCCCTGCACCAGACCGTCCCTGCGCGTCATGCGCCAGCACCAGCACAGCGTCGTCGCACCGCTCCGCAGGTGCGCGTCGAGCGCATCGGAAACCTGCTTCATACGCGGATCTCCACGATCGGAATGTTGGGAATCGCGCCGTGGCGAAAGCCCTGGATATTGACCTCGAGCTTGTCGGTGTCGAACCGCACAGGCACATCGAACAGAAACCCGGCGGTGATGACTGCCCCTGAAGGGGGGATGCTCGCGGGGAGAAACTTCAGCGCACCGGTTGCATGATCGACCGAAAAATCGGTGTCCGGCGCCTGGACCACGCCACCGACACTTACAGCCACGCTACCCTCCACCGGCTTGGCGATCACGCGCCGCCAGGGTGCAAAACCGCCGCCGTACGTCTTCAGCAATCGAAACACCGCTGTCGTACCGTCGCCGGTTCCGATCACCTGATCCCCATCCGTCGGCGACTGCTCGGGTGGACACGACTTCCAATCCGCGAGATCGCGCCACCGGAATCCGTGCAGACGGCCGCGGCGCTCCTCGAAGAACGTGATCACCTCGTTCAGCTCGTCGAGCGATCGCACGCCGTACCCTGCGTTGTAGCTGCGCCGTGAATCCGCCCATCGCGCGTTGCGTTCCTCGTGCCCCGATCCGAGCACGACGACTTCCGTCCGCCGCTCCGGCCCACCTTGCGACGCCCGCGAGATCCCTGTCGGGAACCGCACCTCATGGAAGCTCATGCCCGCCTCACCGTCCCGCTCTACCCAGCGTTCACGTCAAAGATTGCGCTGTCCGTACGCGACGGCACGCGCCAGCATCGCGGCGACCTGGCTCTCTGAGCGCCTGAAGCTCTCGGCATCCGCGGCCGTCACATTGAGCGTGATGTTCGTACCGCCGCCGCCGCCCGACGCCACGACGCCCAGGCGACCATCGGGGCCGCGCGCCAGCGGCATGATCGCTTCGGCACCGCGCTCGCCAGCAACTCCCAGTCGGCCGTTGGCGAGAGGAAACCCTATCGGGCTCTGGATCACGCCACCTTGCGCGAACGGCACGGGCATCGCCGCCGCCGCCGATCCGCTGCCGGCAATACCCGAAAAGAGGCCCGACAACAGATTGCCGAACCCCTGCTCGAGCGGACGCAGCGATGCCTTCAGCACGATGCTCGAAAGACTGAGCGCCAGCGAACGCAGAACATCACCGAGGCCGCGCCCCTTGAGCGCAAGTCCCTCGAACGCCGTAGTGAGAGATGCACCGAACTTCCGTCCGAGATGCTCCGCATCGGCGAGGCTGCGCTTCAATTCCGTCGTATCGGCCGAGATCGTGACGAGCCACTCCTCGCTGCCGCCTGTCTCATCGTTCATCGCGTACCCTTCGATCCGGAAAGCGCTGCATCAACCCAGTCATGTCGCGACGTGTCGGCGGTGCGCATGTTGCTTCTGGTCCCGTGATCGCCACGAGCGCCGCCTGCAGCTCCTTGAGCGTCATCGACCAGAATGCCCGGGGCTCGAGCCGCAATAGCCCGAGACCCGCCGCCATCACGTCGCCCCAGGGAAAGGGCGACTTCCCCGTGCCTCCCCGTCACGCCCCGTTACCGCCGCGCGCTCGACCGTGGCCGCCTTCTCATCGCCTGCGAACGTCGCGGCCAGCAGGCGTGCGACGATATCGACGTATCCGGCAACCCCGCCCTCGGTCCGCATCCGCGCGACATCGGATTCGCTGACCTCAGCGCCAGCGCCGCGCAATCCGGCAGCGATGATACGCATGGCGTCGCGCGCCGAAATGCGCCCACGTTCGAAGCGCATGGCCAGCGCCAGCATGTCCTCGTCGCCGAAGGCCTGCTCCAGCTCGGCCAACGCGCCGAGCGTCAGGCAGAGCCGATGTGTCTTTCCGTCGAGAACTCCGTCGATCTCGCCGCGACGCGCGTTTGCCATATCTCACCCTCTTCAAACGTCAGGATGCCGCGAAGACGAGTTCGCCGGCACTGTCGAGCGAAAGCTCGAAGGCAATCTCTCCGTCGTGGCGGCCAGTCAGCTCGAACGACGTGATCTGCATCTGCCCGGTGACTGTTCCGAAATCCGGAACGACGACTTGCCACGCGCGAACGCCACCCTCGAAGAACAAGCCCCTCACGATCTCGTCCGATTGCGCATCCTTGAAGATGCCCGCGCCCGTCACACGCGCGGATTTCACGCCTGCCCCCCCGAGCAGCTCGCGCCAGTGCCCAACGGAATCCGCGTTGGTCACGTCCACCGTCTCGGCGTTGAATGCGATCGCACGCGAACGAAGGCCCGCGACCGTAGTGAAGCTGCCGATACCATCGCCGTCGACCTTCAGCAGCAGGTCCTTGCCTTTCTGTGCAGCCATGTTTGCTTCCTTCCTGATGAACGATTGACGCGCTTGCCAGCGCGGTGACGGCCGACAACCTGGCTCAGACCGGCTCCGTCACGACGCGGTAGCGGACGATCCCGTGATAGGTCTCACCGTCGCTGTCGCGTCGAGCTTCGGAAAGCTCGTGCCGCAGGTTGACGATCTGATGGAACTGAAGCTCCGGCTTCCGGTCGTGGAGCAGGGTGACCAGGACGTCGATGATCTCATGGACCTTCTTGCGGCCCGGAGCCCGCAACCAGACATGCAGCGTCACCATATGCTCGTGGCCTGGCTCGCTGCCCGTCGACCAATCGCGCACCAGGCTCTGGCCGAACGTGACATAGGGCAGCTCAGCGCGTTGCGGCACGTCGTCGTAGACCCTCGGCCCGCCGAGAGCCGCAGTCAGTGCAGCGTCGCCCTTCAACAAGAGATAGAGCGAGCGTTGCAGCTCGAGCGCCGAGTTCGACATCGCTAACCGCCCTCCCTCGTGTCGCTCGCAGGTGAAGCCGCACTGCTCTGCCCGTCTTGAAAGGACGTGCTCTCCTCGACGCGGCGGCGCCACGCTCGCTCCGCTGCAAGACGCTCGATGCGCGCTTCGATACGATCACGAACCCGCCGCTCGATGCGCCGGGTAAGGCCGCACAACCGAACAGACAACCTCACAGCTCGCGCTCCTCGCACAGGCACTTGAGGAAGCGGCGCCGTTCGTCGGCATCGATCACCGCGCGGATCTCGAATATCCGCGCCGCGAAGCGAAAACGCATGTCGGGCCGCACACCTTCGCGCCAGCGCAACCACACCTCGTGCGTCACCCGGCCTGCCAGTTGGTCCGCCGCCTCGCGTTCATTGCCGCCCATCGGCCGCACGGCCGCCCACACCTGAGCCTGCTCGAGCCACGTCTCGACCGCGCCGCCGCAGCCATCGTCCTCGCGCGCCGCCGCCTCCAGCGAGAGGCGATGGCGCAGATCGCCGATGCGCACCGACATCACAACCGCACCGGCCGGTAGGGACCAAGCAACCGGCTCACCGCTCCCGGCACATGTGTCTGCGGCGCGCCGATCTCGAAGGGATCGCGATGCTCGTACCAGTGGGCCACGAGCAGCATCAGGGCCTGGCGTATCGGTGCAGGAACATCCTCGGCGGTTGCGCCGAAGCCTGCGACGAGATCGACTTCGATACCGGCGACCGGTCGCCCTGGCGCTGGCCATCCGGCACCAAGGGGCACGAGGCGCTGCGGGCGCCCCGCCGCCGCCAGCTCGTAGTCCTCCGCCATTACGGCCGTCGCATTTCCGTCGCGATCTCGGACACGAATTTCCTCGATGGCCTGCACCGGCGCGATCGGAAGCGCCACCACACCGTCCACCGGCCAGGCGTCGAGCACGAGGCGCCAGCCCTGCGAGATCAACGCGAGGCCGAGCGCGGCTTCGATGTGCAGTCGCGATGTCAGGATGAGGCTCGCCAGCAGTGTATCCTCACCCGCGCTGTCGAGACGCAGGTGGGTCTTCACTTCATCGAGCGTCACAGGCTCGCCGAGCGGGCCGTTCCGCATCATCAGCGCCATCGTCCATCCTCCTGCTGTGCCGCCGTCCGGCGTCTTTCCCATCGCTAGAATAAGAAGCGGGGCCGCCCCGGGGATAAGGACGGCCCCGCAGTCGCCGCGCGGGCGGGAGGAAATCCCGCACGGGCCGTCACGTCTTGAAGAGCGCCAGGGCGCAGCTTGCGATCAGGCGCCGAACTTCAGCAGCTTCAGCGCATCGAAATCCTGCACGCCGCCACCGACGCGCTTCGTCGTGTAGAACAGCACGTAAGGCTTCGAGCTGTAGGGATCGCGAAGAACGCGGATGCCGACGCGGTCGACGATCAGGTAGCCGCGGCGAAAGTCACCGAAGGCGATCGACATGGTGTTGGCCGCGATGTCCGGCATGTCCTCGGACTCGGCGATGGGGAAGCCGAGGAGCGTCGGCGCTTGGCCCGGTTCGGACGACGGCTGCCACAGATAGGTGCCATCACCATCCTTGAGCTTGCGCACCTGCGACTGCGTCGCCCGGTTCATGACGAAATGCGCGTTGGCACGATAGCCGGCACGCACGGCGTAGATGAGATCGATCAGCACATCCCCGGGGTCGCTCGCGGGAAACGCGGCGGAAATGCCGGTCGCGACAGTACCGATGTTGCCCCAGCTCCAGCTCGCGTTGGCGACCGTCGGATACGAGAGAAAGCCCTTCGGCTGGTTGATGCCGTCGCCCGAAACGAAGGCCGTTCCCTCCTGCTCCGCGAATGCGACGCGCACCTCCTCGGCGAGCCACTCGTCGATGTTGACGGCACTGTCGTCGAGCAGGCTCGCAGTCGCGGCCGGCATCGCGTAGAGCTCCATCGTCGGGAACGCGAGTTCCGACAGCGTCGGCGTCGTCGTCTGTGGACGCGACGCGGTCTCGCCGATCCAACCGGTGGAAAATCCCGAAGCCGCATAGGGGCGCTTGTAGACCGACCCCGAGACCTGGCGCACTCCGGCGATCGCGCGGATCGGAGAGATGTCGCGCAGCGCGCGATTGATCGTCGTCTCCGTCTCATCCGGCACCAGATAGCCGCCGTCCGGATCAGAGCCGACCGACAGCGCCTTGCCCTCGATGGCGCGCAGACCAGACACTTCGCCCTTACGCACGTAGCCGTCGAAGGCACTCTTGTGCTGAAGCGCGATGGAGGACCGCGGGGCCGGGCCGCCGAGCGGCGGTCGCTGCGACTTCACCGCGAGCTGGTCCAGCGCACGGTCGATGCGCGCCAGCTTCTCCACGGTGACCACGTCCTCGCCCGAGCGCCGCTCCATCTCGTCGAGCCGCCGGTCGTTGGTCTGCTTGAACTCCTCGAATGCGCGCATGAACTCGTCGAACGCGGCCCCGACATCGCCACCCGCTGTCTTCGTTTCGTAGATCGTCCTGTCCGTCATGTGTCTTGATCCTCGTATGGTTGCTATTCGAGGCTCGCGCTCATCCGCCGCGCCGCATCCCGCATGCGCTCGGCCAAGTCCGCCGCCCCGCTCTCGCCCGCGCCCGCGTCCCGCAGGGCGTGAAGTCCTTTGATCCCGTCGCGCATCAGGGCGCGCGCCTGGGTTCGCGTCATGCCCGCGGCGCGCGTCAGCCAGCGCTCCATCTCGCGCTCCGTCGGCAGGCCACCCGCGAACGGCATCTCTTTGAAGCTGTCGACGCGCGCATCGGGCAGCATCGGAAACGTCACGATCGAGATTTCCCAGAGGTCGATGCGCTCGAGCCGCCGCACGCCACTCTTGGCATCGCGCCGCGCCTTCTCGGCCTTGAACCCGATCGACAGACCGTCGAGTGCTCCTGCCTTCATCAGCGAAAGCACCTCGCGTGCTCGCGCCACGTCACGCATGAGACGACCGCGTGCGAAAAGCCCCTTGCGGTCCTCCTCGATCTGCTCCCATACGCCGATCGGCTCCGCCGGGTCGTGCTGGAACAGCATGCGGATGCCGCGTGTACCGCGCCGCGCGAGGCTTTCCTTGAATGCGCCCGGCACGACGATGTCGCGGCTCAGGTCCTCGCGCCCGAACAGGCTCGCATAACCTTCGAACGCTCCATCTTCCGCAACGCTCTTGAGATCGAGCGCCGTGAACTTCGCTTCCACGCCCGC
>CALMPK010000100.1 GCA_937873575.1 uncultured Hyphomicrobiaceae bacterium | reverse complement strand
GGAGAGGGCGCCCGCGGCGCGCCCCCCCCCCCCACGGCCCCCCCCCCGCCGATCGAGACGCACCCGCACGCTGCTCGGCGTTCATCCGCCGGTCGATATTCGATGCCACGCTCACGCTTCGCCTCCGTACCTCGCCGCGACAGCGGATTTTCCACCTCTCCCCTTAAGCTTCCATTGCCGGAGCTGGCCGGCCGAGGCGTCGCTGGGCCGGAGCCCCCCCCGCCCGGCCCGGCCCCTGCCGAGCGGCCCCCGCCACCTGCCATCCGCCAGCGAAGTTGCACCGGCACGCGGCTCGTCTATGCTCCGCCCGCCGCGCCAGGGTTCCGCCTTGGCGCGAAAACGAAATTCCGCTTGGAGGACAGGCGATGAACCGCCTCTGCCGTCTCTCACCCGCCCTGCTGATCGCCGCCCTCGCGACGGCCGTGCTGTCGTTCGCCACCACCGACGCGAGCGCCCAGCGGCGCTACGACGACAGGTACTACGATCGCTACGAGGGCAACCGCTTCGATGGCCGATCGGGCGGCGGCCGCAACATTGCCGGTCAGTTCGACTACTACGCGCTGGTGATGTCGTGGAGCCCAACCCATTGCGCCAGCGAAGCCGGCGAGCGGGACGACCAGCAGTGCCGTCCGCGCGACGGTCGCGGCTTCGCCTTCGTGCTGCACGGGTTGTGGCCGCAATACGAGCGTGGTTTTCCGGAGAGCTGCCCAACGCGCGACCGCCCGTTCGTCCCCGACCGCGTCATCGACGGCGTGATGGACGTGATGCCGAGCCGCCGCCTCGCCATCCACGAGTATCGCAAGCACGGCACGTGCTCCGGCCTCGATCCGGCCGGCTATTTCGATCTGTCGCGCCAGCTGTTCAAGCAGATCCGCGTTCCCGAGCGTTACGTCGGCCCGGCCGAGCAGCAGTCGGTCGCGCCCGAACAGCTCGTCGAGGATTTCGTGAAGGCCAACCCGGGGCTCGCGCCCGACATGATGGCCGTTTCTTGTGGCGGCCCCGGAAACCGGCTGAAGGAGATCCGCATCTGCTTCACCCGCGCCGGCAAGCTGCGCTCGTGCGGCAGCAACGAGAACCAGCGGCGGATGTGCTCGGCCCGCCAGATGTACTTGCCACCGGTGCGTGGCGCTGCCGGCGCGCAGAAACGTGACGACCGGCCAGAGCGCAGCGCACCTCTGCGTGGGCGCGATTTCCTGCCGGGACCACGCGGCATCTGAACCGGCCATTCCCGGCACGCCGCCGCGATACGGGCGATGCCACCTCTGCAACGCGCACCCAGTATCGTGTGTCCTCGACCGTGCGCCCCGTGTGGAAAAACACGGGAGCGGGGAGCCGCGTGCGCCCGGTCGCCTTGTCAGCCCGCGCTCTATTCCGCACTGTTTTCAGGGATGATTCTCTGACGAGCGGACGAGGGACGGGTGCGCCGGCGCGACCGACATCACGACAAGACGTGCGATCCGGCGCCGGGGGGCCGAAAGGCCCTCTGGACCGGACTCGCCGGATTCGTCGCCGGCGCCGTGTTCTGGCATATGGTCGGGTTCTGGAGCTTCGTCTCACAGGTCGTCTATAACCAGGATGAGGCGAAATCGCCCTCGCGCCTCGTCAACCTCGAAGGGGCGAAGGCGGTGAGCGCTGCAGGCGGCTCGCTGCTGGCGAACGCTCGGCCGCCCGCCGGAAACACGACAATTGGCGACGGAGTAGTCGCCTCTGCCGATGCGCGACAGGCAGCCTCGCCCGCACAGCCGGCGAGCGACGTGCTGCACGAGCTTCTGCAATGCTCTCAAGTGCGTCGCGTGTCAGGAACGGGTGAAGTTGCCGTCAGTGCCTGTGCGCCGCTCGCCCGCCGCCTGCCGAACGGCCAGCTCGCCAGCCGGGGTGATCGCCAGATGGATGCGCGCGAGGCGGAGCAGCGGCTGCTCAACGGCTGGAGCCCCGGTGTCTCCCGCATCGAAACCGGCTCGCTCGATTAGAACACGCGAAGGCGGCCGGTCCCTAGGGCACGCGAAGCCGAGCAGAAACCAGCGCCGCGAAAGGGCACCGATTCAATTCAGCCGGCAATGCGGACGGCCAACGAGGCCGCGCACTGGCGAGCGAATGCCGCCGGTTCGGCTACCGGCGATTGCACGTCCTGCTCGGCAAGGAAGGCCTGCGCATGAACCAGAAGCGGTTCCGGCGTCTCTATCGTGAAGAGGGTTGGCGGTGAGGAAGCGCAGCGGTCGCAAGCGGGCGTTGGGCGAGCGGACGCCGCTCACCCTTGCCGCAACCGCCGGCAACGGGCAAGACTTCAACCCAGGGCTCTCCCTCTGACCGGATGAACAAACGGCCTCATGACGCCGGCACAACCAACGGAAACATCGTAGGTTTTTCGGCCCACAGGATGCGACTGGAAGAGACAGCATATCGGGTGTGACGGATTGGCTGGGGGACTAGGATTCGAACCTAGACAGGCAGAGTCAGAGTCTGCAGTCCTACCATTAGACGATCCCCCAATGCCTAAGGATCGCGCGAGGCCGGCCGCCTCGACGGAGCCCGCCTTCTAACAGGGTTGATCGCCCCACGCAAGCGCCTCTCAGGCCGCGCGCGAGGCACGCCTCCCGACGCGAAAGAGCGCTGATTTTTGCCATGCATTCGCGTAATCATCACCTACCCCGTGGACGCCTCGTGTCCGGGCTCGGTGAGCCCCGGCTGGCGCGTTCCGCTCTGCGGTCTCGTGTTCCGTATCCGCGGGGGAGAGGTTGTAGCTCAGCGGTAGAGCGCCCGGCATGGGCCGGGAGGTCGGAGGTTCGAATCCTTTCAGCTTCGCCAAGCAACTAGCTCAGCCCGGTAGAGCACAAGATCTGGGATCTTGCTGTCGCGGGTTCGACTCCCGCGTTGCACTGTGCCTGAACCGCACATCCTGGTCGAAAGACCTCAACTCGAGGGGAGCCGGTTGCGGGTCTGCCCGAAGAGCTGATCCCGAAGCTACGGCGGAGGGAGAAGCGCAAGGGCGAGCGCAGGAGCAGCCTGCGTCCGCGTGGATACCGGCCACGCGCGAAGCCGGAGCCCGTGGTCCCGGCGCGCCTCCAAGGGGGCGCGGCCGCAGCCCGGCGCGAAAGGCGGAGCGCTTGGCCTCAAGCGCGGGCCCGTCGCTCATGCGTGGCCAGCAGCCGGCGACCTGTCGAGGTCTCCTTGCCTGATCGTCGAGCCGCGCGGGATGTACTCCAGCGCAATTTCTATGAAGAAGGAGCGCAATTGATGCGCCGCTATATGGGTTTCATGTTCGATGTCGTCGTCAAGGACGACGAGCGCGCGTTTCTCTATCGCGACGGCCGCTTCGAGCGCATGCTCGGCCCCGGACGCCACAGCAAGTTCGATTTCGGCCACACGCTCGCCGCCGAGGTCGTCAAGGTCGTGCGCGCGGAGTTCGCGGCCGAGCGGGCGCTCCTGCTCGAAAAGATCGAGCCCACACTGGCAGAGCAGAACCTCGTCATCGTTCAGGCAGGCGCTAACGAGGTAGCCATCGTCTCGTTCGACGGCGAGCCGAAGCATCTCGTGCTGCCCAATACGACGCGCGCGTTCTGGAAGACGCTCACGCAAGTCGACGTCGAGATGATCGATACGGCGGCCGAAATGCGCATCGCCAAGCGGCACCTCGACAAGCTCGACATCGCCCGCGTGCCGGTGGCCACGAGCGCGGTGGTCGAGGCGCACGAGGCCGGGCTGCTGCTGGTCGATGGCGAGCTCAAGGGACGGCTCTCCGCCGGTCGGCATGCATTCTGGCAGGTTGGCCGCACGGTGAAGGTCAATCGCATCGATCTCAGGCCGCAGCCGCTCGAGGTGACGGCGCAGGAGATCTTGACCAAGGATCGCGTCGGCATCCGTGTCACGCTCACGGCGTTCTACGCGATTGTCGACCCCGAGCGTGCGGCGATGTCGTCGGGCGACGTGCCGGGTACGCTCTACCGTCTCATCCAGTTCGCCATCCGCGAGGCGGTCGCCGCGCGAACGCTCGATGAGATCCTGGCGGCGCGCGACACCATCGACAACGAGGTCCGCGCGTTCGTCGGCAAGCGTGCACAGGAGCTCGGCGCGGAAGTGCGCGAGATCGGCGTCAAGGACGTCATTCTGCCCGGCGATGTGCGCGAGCTGCTCAACAAGGTGGTCGAGGCCGAGCGTGTCGCGAAGGCCAACCTGATCCGCCGGCAGGAGGAGACGGCGGCGACGCGCTCGCTGCTCAACACGTCGCGGCTGATGGAGGATAATCCGTTGCTGCTGCGCCTCAAGGAACTCGAGGCCCTGGAAAAGCTGGTCGAGAAGGTCGGGCGCATCGAGCTGCACGCCGGCAACGGCGCGGGGGGCTTCGACGCGCTGCTGAGCAATCTCTATTCGCTCGCCCGCGACAAGGAGGCCAATCCAAAATCGTGACGCCTCGGGTACGGTTGCCTCCTGCTTAACTGAGAGGGAGCCCTGCCCGTGGACGTGACGCTGACGAACGTCGAGATTTCGTTGTTCGATTCCATCGATTTCGATCCGGCCCAAAGCGCCCTCGATGATGGCCGGCGCGCCGAGAACGACGAAGTTGCGCGCATTCTCACGTACTCTCTGCTCTCGCGCGATTGCGTACCCGTGCACCGGCTCGGCCTGTTCGATACCGAGAACCGCGGCGATGCCGCGATGGCGGAAGGCGACGCACCGGATGATGCGGCCCGTATCGACGCGCTCGTGCGCCACCCCGAATTCCTCGGTTACTTACGATACTTCATCTGCGGCCCCGAGCTGCCTCCCGAGCTGGTCAAGGCGTTCCGCCGTGAGATGAAGACGGCGGCCGGCGATCAGCGTCGCCTGACCGCGAAAGTCATCGAGATGGCGCGGCGGCTCGAAACACCGTCCGCGAGCGCGGGAGACTTCCACCGTCTCGCACTCGAATGCCGTCTCGCTCCGGCCGCGGCCCGCGATCTCGCCGCGGCGGTTGCCGCCTTGTGATGCGCGGCCATCACCAGCGCCAGGCGATGGCGCCTCCGGTGAGGCCGGCGCCGGCAGCGGTCATCAGCACGAGATCGCCTTCGGCGTAGCGCCGTTCTTTCGCCAGCAGCGACAGCGTGAAGGGAATCGTCGCCGCGGA
The DNA here is from genome assembly GCA_937873575.1 of uncultured Hyphomicrobiaceae bacterium. Lineage (GTDB taxonomy): Bacteria > Pseudomonadota > Alphaproteobacteria > Rhizobiales > Hyphomicrobiaceae > JAEUMD01. The sequence continues at coordinate 7,204 of CALMPK010000100.1, read as the reverse complement.
GCTGTTGGCATATTCGGCGACGGACGAAAGCGTGCGCCCGGGCTCGAGGCCAAGGCGCTGGCGTGTCGCCTCGATGATGCGCGTATTGGCCTGGTGCGGAATCCAGTGAGCAACCGCGTCGAGGCTTTCACCCGCGTTGGCGAGTGCGACGCGCGCACTGTCCGCCATCATCGCCACGGCCTTCGTGAACACGGCCTTGCCGTCGCTGATGGTCATGAGCAGATCGGATGGCTCGCGCACCGTCGAGAAGGGCGCGCGGCTGCCGCCGGCCTTGATCTTGATGAGATCGTAGCCGCCGCCATCGGAGCTGAGCTCGACGCCGACGATACCTGCTTGCTCGCGCCGTGACGGGGCGACGATCACCGCGCCTGCCGCATCCGCGAACAGCACGGCGCTCGCCCTCTCGTCCGGGTTGATGCGGCGCGACAGGATATTGGCGGCGATGACCATGACGGCCTTGCCGTGCAGGCGCGCGAAGCCGTCGGCGAAAGCGAGTGCGTAGAGAAAGCCGGCGCAGGCCCCGGCCATGTCGATGCCGCCGGAGCGGGCCAGACCTAGGCGGTGCGCGACGAGTGGCGCGGAAGGCGGCAACAGATGGTCGGGCGTCGAGGTGGCAAGGATGGTGAGGCCGATGTCGTCGCGCGCGAAACCGCTGCCGGCGAGCGCCATCTCACCCGCGGCGATCGCCATGTCGGATAGCGCCTCGCCTTCGGCGGCGAAGCGGCGGGCATCGATGCCCGTGCGCCGCTTGATCCATCCGGCTTCGAGGCCGAGCCCGGACTCGATCTCGGCGTTGGTGACGATACGCGCCGGCGCGTAGTGTCCAAGTGCTACGATCTCGGCGCCACGGCGCGACACGGCAAGGCTCCTCGCTCAACGTTTCAGAGGCAGGCGTCGGCGGCCTCATGGATCGCGGCGTAGATGCGGTCCAGTCCGGCCTCCTCGATGCAATAAGGCGGCATGACGTAGATGGTATTGCCGAGCGGCCGCAATAGCACGTCGCGGCTCATGAAGAAGGCGTAGAGCTTCGGGCCGACGTCCGCAAGGTATCCTGCGTCGGAGACCGCGAGGTCGAGCGCGGCGATGGTGCCCATCTGGCGGATGCCCGAGAAATCTGCGTCGCCGCGCAATGCCTCAAGGTGGCGCGACTGTGTGGCGGCGAGTGCCGTGACGCGATCGAGCACGGGCTCGGTGCGCCAGATCTCGCAATTGGCGACGGCGGCGGCACAGGCGATCGGGTTCGCGGTGTACGAGCTCGAGTGAAAGAACGTGCGGCGGCGGTCGTCGCCGAGGTGTGCGTCGAAGATCGCGGCCGTCGCTAGCGTCGCGGCCAGCGGCAGCAATCCGCCGGTGATGCCTTTGGCTGTGCACAGCAGATCGGGCGAGATGCCGGCCTGTTCGCACGCGAACAGCGTGCCCGTCCGCCCCCAACCGGTCATCACCTCGTCGGCGATGAAGAGACCACCGTGCGCCCGCACGGTGCGCGTCATTTCGGCGAGTGTCGAAGGCGTGTAGGTCAGCATGCCGCCGGCGCCGAGGATCAGCGGCTCGGCGATGAGCGCCGCGACATCGCCCGCACGGCAAGCTTTCTCGATCGCGTCGATGGTCGCCTGCTCGTGGCCGGGGGCAGGAAACGGAATGCGCTCGACTTCGTAGAGAAGCGGCGCGTAGGGATCGGAAAAGACGCCGCGGGCACCGACCGACATCGCACCGATGGTGTCGCCGTGATAGCCGTGCTCAAGCGCCAGGATGCGGTGGCGTTTCTCACCCCTGTTGTGAAAGTACCCGAGCGCCATTTTGATCGCCACCTCGACGGCGGTCGATCCGCTATCGGAGTAGAACACGTGCGCGAGCCCCTTCGGCGCGAGTAGCAGCAGCGCCTCCGCGAGGCGTTCGGCCGGCTCGTGTGTGAAGCCGGCGAAGATCACCTGATCCAGCCTTTCGAGCTCCTCGCGCACTGCCGCCACGATGCGCGGATGGCGATGGCCGTGTGTCACCACCCACCACGACGAGATCGCATCGACGATGCGCCGCCCGTCGGGCGTGACGAGCCATTCGCGCGATGCGCTCGCGATCATCGTCGCATCGGGCTGAAGCGCATGTTGCGTGAAGGGACGCCAGACCGGAGAATGCTTGCGAACGGACATCGGCTCAGCGCTCCAACAGCGGGACGAGCGGCGCGGTATCGATATGCGCGTCGGCTGCCGCTTGCAGCCACGCCGCATCGGGCGGTGCGCGCCACGGCAGGCGGCCGATACTCGGAACTCCTGCGAAATCGAGAATGGTGCGCTGGCTATCGCTGTTCTCGTCGCCGACGAAGAGAATGCCGGCGATCCGCATCTCTCGCCGCTTTAGCGCCTCGACCGCGAGCAGCGCGTGATTGATGCACCCGAGCCGCGTCGGGCTGACGAGCACGACGGGAAAACCCCAGCGGCGGAATTGCTCGATCTGCAGCACGGCGCGGGTGAGCGGCACGAGCAGGCCACCCGCTCCTTCGATGACGAGAGGCGCCAAAGTTTCGGGCGGGGTCAGTCGCGCGAGATCGATCTCGACCTGGTCGATCTCGGCGGCGCGATGCGGCGAGGCGGGCGTGCCGAGCCGGTAGGTTTCCGCGTGCAGACGCTCGGGCAAAGCGCGTGTCAGCCGCGCGACCGTCTCTCGGTCCGTCTCGCCGTCGAGCCGGGCCTGAACCGGCTTCCAGTAGTCCGCCCCGAGCCGTTGCACGAGCGCCGCCGCCGCGACGGTTTTGCCGATGCCGGTATCCGTTCCCGAGACGATGATGGCGCGCGTCATGCCGCAACCTCCGTCATCGCGCGCGAAAGGCAAAGCACCATGCGTTCGAGATCGCTTTCGGTAACGTTCAGCGTCAGCGATATCCTGAGCCGCGAGGTGCCTTCCGGCACGGTCGGCGGTCGCACGGCGCGGATGTCGAAACCTTCGCTCCGCATCCACCGCGCGAGGCGCACGGCGCGCTCGTCATGTCCGACGACGATGGGCTGGATGTGCGTGCCGGTCGGCGCTGTCGCGATCTCGCGCATGAGCAGCTCGCCTGCGCGCGCGACCAGTGCGCGGTGGCGTTCGCGACGGGTGGCGCTCGAGCTTGACGCGATGAGCGCCGCGCGCACGACCGCCGCCGTCAACGGCGATGGGGCCGTGGCGTAGATGAAGGCCCGCGCGCGGTTCACCATGTAGTCGCGGAGAACCGCAGGCATGGTCAGCAGCGCTCCCGAAACGCCGAGCGCCTTGCCGCAGGTGTGCAGCGAGACCACATTGTCCGCGCCTTCGAGATGCGCGCCGAGGCCACGACCGCCGGGGCCGAGAACGCCCGTTGCGTGCGCCTCGTCGATGACGAGCATCGCCTCATGACGACGCGCGACGTCGAAAAGATCGTCGAGCGGAGCGGTATCGCCGTCCATGCTGTAGAGGCTCTCGACCGCGATCCATGGCCGGCCCCGGCCGCCCGCATCGCGCCAGTGTCGAATGGCGTCGTCCGCTGCCTGCGCGTCATTATGGGCGAACGCCGTGTGGCCCGCGCGCGAAGCGGCCATGCCGTCGTGAACGCTGGCATGAATGAGTGCGTCGTGGACGATGAGGTCGCCGCGCTCGGGCAGGGTCTGGAAGAGCGCGGTATTGGCGGTAAATCCGCCCCCCATGAAGAGCGCCGCCTCGGCGCCGAAATGACGCGCTGCCTCGTGTTCCAGCGCCTCGTGCTCGGGATGGTTGCCGCGCAGCAGCCGCGATCCGCCCGCTCCGAGCGGAACGCCGCGCGCAAGTGCAGCTTCAGCCGCAGCGCGAAGCTCGGCCGACTGTGCCAGTCCCAGATAATCGTTCGACGAGAAATCGATGCCGCTCGGCGGCACGAGCGATCTCAGCCGCTGACGGCGCTCGAGGGCCCTGAGCGATCGCCTATGACTGTCGTGCATGGGCGGCGCACCCGGAGCGCTCCGCGGCCGGTGCAGCGTCGTCAGAATCGTGCTCGTGATCGTCGCCGCAGCGTCCGGCTTCCGGCTCCATCTCGAGCGCCTCGAGGCCGAGACGGCGGAACAGCGCGCTGTCCTTGTCTTCGCCGGGATTGTCGGCGGTGAGTAGCGTCTCGCCGACGAAGATCGAGTTGGCGCCGGCGAAGAAGCACATCGCCTGCATCTCATCACTCATCTCGGTGCGGCCGGCTGAGAGGCGCACGAACGAGCGCGGCATCATGATGCGGGCGAGCGCGATGGTGCGGACGAACTCGAGCGGGTCGAGTGGCGCGACATTGCCGAGCGGCGTGCCCGGAATCGGGATCAGCATATTGATCGGCACGCTCTCGGGGTGCTCGTCGAGATTGGCGAGCGTCACCAGCATGTCGATGCGGTCGACCGCCTCCTCGCCCATGCCGACGATGCCGCCCGAGCAGACTTTGATACCCGCCTCGCGCACGCGGGCCAGCGTATCGAGCCGCTCGGCATAAGTGCGCGTGGTGATGACTTCCGTGTAGTAGCGCTCGCTCGTATCGACGTTGTGATTGTAGTAATCGAGGCCAGCCGTCCGCAGCCGGGAAACATCGGTATCGGAGAGCATGCCAAGCGTCATGCACGTCTCCATGCCGAGCGCCTTCACGCCTTCGACCATGGCGACGACGGCGTCCATGTCGCGCGCCTTCGGCTCGCGCCAGGCAGCGCCCATGCAGTAGCGCGTGGCGCCCGCTTCCTTGGCCTTGCGGGCCTCCTCGACGACGCGTCGCACCTCCATCAGCCTCGACGCCTTGAGGCCGGAGTTGTGGTGCGCGGACTGGCTGCAATAGCCGCAATCCTCGGCGCAGCCGCCGGTCTTGATGGAGAGCAGGCGGCTCATCTGGATGCGGTTGGCGTCGAACGTGCGGCGGTGGACGGTATGGGCCTCGAACAGCAGGTCGTTGAACGGCGCGTGATAGAGGCGCGCCGCCTCCTCGCGCGTCCAATCGTGGCGCGGCGTCGCCGCGTCGGCAGGGCGAGCCTGCGATGTCCGGGTCAGCATAGGAGCAGCATCCGTCGAAGTTTGCGGCCGCGAATGGCCGTGTGCCAGGGTTGTTGGCACGGTCCGCAGGTGAGGGCAAGGCGGTTGTTGGTCGACGGTCGCGGATCGACGGTATCTGGCAGGGCCGCTCCGGCCCGTCACACGCCGATCTTGCCGCCACCCTTGCGGGTGATGGCGACCACGGACGGGCGCGGCGGCATCCCCTCCTTGAAGTCCGGCCAGCGGGTGATCGGGCGGTCGAAGGTCGAAACGGCCGTCGAACCGCCCTCTCCGGGGTGCTGAACGGCGACGAAAAATGTTTCGAGGTCCGGAGTGAAGGCAGGGCCGCACATCTCCGCCCCGACCGGGCAGCGGAAAAATAGTTTCGAGGTGCCCCGCAGCTCGCCGCCCGTCTCGACGGCCCAGATGCCGTCGGCGCGTCCCGTCGTTTCGGCCGAGTTGCCGTCGGTCGCCACCCAGAGCCGGCCGAGGTCGTCGATCGCACAGTTGTCGGGCATGCCGAACCAGCCGTTTTCGGAGGTGCGCGGGTTGAACGTGGCGCCGACGGCCGTGACCCTCGGGTCGCCGCACTGCACCAGGATCTCCCAGCGGAACGTCCCGGCGGCATGGTCGCCGCCATCCGGCGTGATCTCGATGATGTGTCCGTACTTGTTGTCGGCGCGCGGGTTGGCGGCGTCGACTTCCGCGGCCTTGCGCTTGTTGTTGTTGGTCAGCATGACATAGACCTTGCCCGTCTTCGGCGAGGCGTCGATGTCCTCGGGGCGGTCCATGCGCGTCGCGCCCAGATGATCGGCGGCGATGCGTGCGTCGATCACCACGTCGGCCTGGCTGCGGAACCCGTTCGCCTCGGTCAGCGGCCCCTTGCCGTGCTCGAGCGCGAGCCAGACGCCGGTCCCATCGGCGTTGAATCGGGCGACGGAGAGAGTCCCCTCGTCGAGAATGTCCTTGTTGGCCGCGCGGTCGGACGGGTTCACGGCGCGCCGTGTGACGAAACGGTAGACGTAGTCGAAGCGCTCGTCGTCGCCCTGATAGACGACGAAGCGGCCATCACTGTTGACGATGTTGCCGGCACCCTCGTGCTTGAAGCGGCCGAGCGCGGTGCGCTTCACAGGCACCGACGCCGGATCGAGCGGATCGATCTCGACGACCCAGCCGAAACGGTTCGCCTCGTTCGGCTCCTTGGCCATGTCGAAGCGGTCGTGGACCTTGGCCCAGGCGTACCATTCGGCCGGAATGCCGTATCTTTTCAGCGCGGCGGCGCGGCTCGATTGGGCTGCCGCCTCCTTGCCCGTGAAGTAGCCGTTGAAGTTCTCCTCGCAGGTGAGCCACGTGCCCCACGGCGTCACCGCGCCGGAGCAGTTGTTCAACATCCCGCGAATGGACGTCCCTGACGGATCGGCGGCGGTACGCAGCAACTCGTGTCCGGCGGCCGGTCCCGAGATGCGCATTTCCGTTTCCGCCGTGATGCGCCGGGCGTAGCGGGAGTCCTCGACGACACGCCACTTGCCCTTGTCGGGGCCATCCGTGGCCCGACGGATTTCGATCACCGAGCCGCCGTGCGCCATCATCTCTGTTTCGATTTGCGCGGCGCTGACCCGCTCGAAGAGCGTGGCCTTGCCCGAGGCCGGGTCGATGCCTGGGAACATCAGCTCGGCATTGGTGTACTCGTGATTGACCACGAGCAGGCCATGATCGCTGCGGCCATCGAGTGGAATGAAACCGAGAAAGTCGTTGTTGTAACCGAACTGGCGTGCCTGGGCCGCGCCAGAGTGGTGGGCGGGGTCGAACGCCGGGGCATCGGCGAGCACCTTGTCACCCCAGCGCATCAGCACGTCGGCGTCGTAGCCCGCAGCGACGTGGTGCGTCTCGTCGATGCCGGCCGCGATCTCGTCGAAGATAAAGGGCGGCGTAGGCGTGCCCCCGGCGGTTTGCGCTTGCGTGCGTGCCGGCGGCAGAACGGCCGAGACGGCGCTGACGGCGAGAAGCCCGGTCAACAGCTCGCGCCGCGAAAGCCGCTCGGCGATGAGATCGCCGATCGTGGGGTTCGCGGTGGCGTTGGAGCCCTCGTCCTCTGCGGCTTCGGCAAGGACGGAGAACGGCGGATGGGCTCGGGTCATCGGGGGCACCTCGGCTCGGACTGGAAGGCGGCACTACACTAAGAGTGTATTTCACGCTTTCGATGACAGTGCAGAGCGCCGCATATCAAACG
>CALMPK010000099.1 GCA_937873575.1 uncultured Hyphomicrobiaceae bacterium | reverse complement strand
CGTGGCCGAAGGCGTTGGCGTCTGTGCGCTGCCGGAGAGGTCTGCCGTCGTGCCCGGAATAGCGCTGCGCCCCGTCGAAGGGCTCGATCTTGCCCGGCAAGTGACACTCGCGGCGGTCTCGGGGTCTGGGAATCCGCGCGAGGTGCGCCAAATTCTGGAGCTGGCCCGTGCTTTCGACTGGCGCATGTGAGTGCGGCCCGAACAGGGTATCGAAACTATAGTCCGCAGGTATTTCACATTCGCCGCCCGCATACACAAATAGCCGTCAGCGCCAACAGAGGGAGGACCCGATGACATACAAGAAGACAACCGAGGCCATCGCCCGCCTGACACCAGAGCAGTTCAGGATCACGCAGAACAGCGGCACCGAGCGGCCGTTTACCGGCGAGTACGATGATCATTTCGAGCCGGGAATCTACGTCGATGTCGTCTCGGGTGAGCCGCTGTTCGCCTCGTCGGCGAAATTCAACTCGGGTTGCGGCTGGCCGGCATTTTCCAAGCCCATCGTCACTGAGAACGTCAACGAACTGCGTGACATCTCGCACGGCATGATCCGCACGGAGGTCCGTTCGGCTCACGGCGACAGCCACCTCGGGCATGTCTTCCCCGACGGGCCGCGCGAGATGGGCGGGATGCGCTACTGCATCAATTCGGCCGCGCTGCGTTTCGTGCCGAAGGATCAAATGGAAGCGGAGGGGTACGGAGCGTACCTCGATCAAGTGGAGGAAAGCTGATGACCGAGCGAGCTGTTTTGGCCGGTGGCTGCTTCTGGGGCATGCAGGATCTCATCCGCAAGCTGCCCGGCGTCGAGAAGACCCGCGTTGGCTACACTGGCGGTGACGTCAGGAACGCCACCTACCGCAACCACGGCACGCATGCCGAGGGCATCGAGATCTATTTCGATCCGGCGAAGACGAGCTTCCGCAAGATGCTCGAGTTCTTCTTCCAGATCCACGATCCGACGACGCCGAACCGGCAGGGTAACGACCGTGGCCCGAGCTATCGTTCGGCCATCTACTACACGTCCGAGGAGCAGAGACGTGTGGCGGAGGACACGATCGCCGACGTCGACGCCTCGGGCTTGTGGCCGGGGAAGGTGGTGACGGAGGTGCAGCCGGTAGGTGACTTCTGGGAGGCCGAGCCCGAGCACCAGGATTACCTCGAGCATTACCCGACCGGTTACACCTGCCACTATCCGCGGAGCAACTGGGTGCTGCCGAAGCGTTCGGCCGCCGAGTAATTCCACAACGACGCTTGCCAATGTCCAGGCCCCCGCTGCGGGGCCTGGATGTCAGGAACAGAGAGGATGAGCCATGCAATTTGGAGGACTTCACAACGAGGCGAAAGAGCTGCGCGTCAACGACTGGATCGATGGCGACGGTAAGCCGTTGAGCAATCCTCTCCGTCTCGCCGATCTCGGCGACGGATACAAGATCATCTATTGCTTCCAGCATTGGTGCCCAGGCTGCCATTCGCGCGGGTTTCCGACGCTGAAGTACCTGCACGACAAGCTGAAGGACAAGGGCTTCGGCTTCGCCGTGATCCAGACGGTGTTCGAGGGCTCCGAGGTCAACACCTTCGACAAGCTGCGCGTCAACCAGGAGCAGTACAACCTGAAGGTTCCCTTCGGGCACGACACGCCGCGCGAGGGCGAGCCCTATCCCACCTTCATGTCGGACTATCGCTCCGGCGGCACGCCCTGGTTCACGGTGATCGATCCGCAGGGCAACGTGGTCTATGCCGCCTTCCGGCTCGATCCCGTCCGGTTCCTTGCCGCGCTCGGCGGCGAGGACGCGCACCTCGAGCGTGCATGACGACAATACGCCGAAACGGGGCGGCCCCGGTGGGGCCGCCCTTCGCAGCAGGAGCAGGAGACCGGCGATGACACACCAGCCGCCCCAGATCGTGTTCGACAACAGCTATGCCCGCGACCTCGAGGGCTTCTATGTTCCGTGGAGCGGCGCCGCCGTCCCCGCACCCTCGGTGCTGCGATTGAATGGCGAACTTGCGGAAGAACTCGGACTGGACGCCGAAGCGTTGTCCGGCCCTGGCGGGGCCGCGCTGCTTACGGGAGCGAACCTGCCCGAAGGGGCCGCTTCGATCGCGATGGCCTATGCGGGGCATCAGTTCGGAGGGTTCTCGCCGCAGCTCGGCGACGGACGCGCGCTTCTCGTCGGAGAGGTCATCGACCGCTCGGGGCGCCGGCGCGATATTCACCTCAAAGGGTCGGGCCGCACGCCATTCTCGCGCGGTGGCGACGGTAAGGCCGTGCTCGGCCCGGTGCTGCGCGAATACCTGATCGGCGAGGCGATGCACGCGCTCGCCATTCCGACGACGCGCGCGCTGGCGGTGTCGCTGACGGGCGAAGAGGTGCTTCGCAACGGTCCGGAGCAAGGCGCGGTGCTGGCGCGCGTCGCCGCATCGCATCTGCGTGTCGGCACGTTCCAGTTCTTCGCCGCTAGGCGCGAGACGGAGAAGGTGCGGCAACTCGCGGATTACGCGATCGCGCGGCACTATCCCGACATCGCGGATCGCGACAACCGCTATCTGGAGTTCTTCCGCCGCGTACGCGATGCCCAGGCGGCGCTGGTTGCACGCTGGGTTCTCGTCGGCTTCGTCCACGGCGTGATGAATACCGACAACATGACGATCTCAGGCGAGACCATCGATTACGGCCCGTGCGCCTTCATCGACAGCTACGACCCGAAGGCGGTGTTCTCATCGATCGATCGCTTGGGGCGCTATGCCTATGGCAACCAGCCGACGATTGCCCAGTGGAACCTGACGCGCTTCGCGGAAACGCTGATTGAACTCGTCAACGCGGACGATGCCGAGGACGCAATCCGCCAGCTCACCAACGAGATCGGCGCCTTCCCATTTCATTATCAGCAGGAATGGCTGCGCGGCATGCGGGCCAAGCTCGGGCTTGTGAACGAGCGGCCGGGAGACCTGGAGCTCGTCAACGATCTCTATGGTGCGATGGATGGCCAGAACGTCGACTTCACCAAGCTCTTCCGTTCGCTCGCCCAGGCGTTGCGCGGAGATGCAGCACCCGCGCGGGCTCTCTTCAAAGAACCCGAGAAGGCGTTCGATGCCTGGCTGGTCCGCTATCTCCGCCGCTGTGGTGAGGGGGAGATCGACAACCAGGCGCGCGCGGCCGCGATGGACCGCGTGAACCCGCTCTACATCCCGCGAAACCACAAGGTCGAGGAAGCTCTCATTGCCGCTGGTGACGGTGACATGGCGGTGTTCGACCGGTTGCTCGCGATCGTGAGCCATCCGTTCGAGGCGCAGGACGGCGCGGACACCTACGCCGAGCCCGCGCCAAGCAGCTTCGGCCACTACACAACGTATTGCGGTACGTGAAGTGTTGCCGCGTGCGAGGCGCCCTCAGGAATCCGCCACGGCGGATGGCGCCTCGCCGCTGCATCTCCTGAGTTGAGAACGGGGTTGCTTCGAAGGGGAGGGGGCCTGCATCCCGCCGCCGTGGGACGGCTTCGCGCTACCTGTAGCGCTGCTCCTTCCACGGGTCGCCGTAGTTGTGGTAGCCGAGCCGCTCCCAGTAGCCCTTGTAGTCGAACGGGCTGAAGTGCAGTCCGCGAAGCCACTTCGCGCTCTTCCAGAAGTAGAGCCGGGGCGCGACGAGGCGGGCCGGGCCGCCATGCGCGGGCGTTAGCGGCTTGCCGTCGAAGTGCGTGGGGACGATGGCCTGCCCGCCGGTCAAGTCCACCAGCCGCAAGTTCGCCGAATAGTCGCCGTCGGCCTTTGCCAGGACATAGGCGGATTGGGCGTCGGGTCTCGCAAGCGCGACGAGCACGTCGATATCCACGCCGCGCCAGATCGTATCGAGCTTCGACCATTTCGTGACGCAATGCAGGTCCGTCACGAACTCTCGCATAGGTAGAGACGAAAACGCGGCCCAGTCGAGCGTCACCGGATTGGCCACGTCGCCGTCGAGCGTCAGCGTCCAGTCGTCTTTGCCGGCGGTCCGCGGTGTGCCGGCCGTCATCACCGGAAACTTGCGCGTAACCACCTGACCGGGAGGGATACGCGGCCTGCCGCCGGTTCCGTCATCGTCGATGCTGCTCATGCCGATCCGGCCTCCCCGGTCTAACCGCATGTACTCTTCCACGCGGTCTCGCTCGCCGCATTATGCCATCGCCTCGGAGCGGGGGCGAGGCAGGAGGCCGACGCCCGTGTGCCGGACGGGGGCGGCGCGGGCGACGGGAGCGCAAACCCGTCGAATTAGGGTGGCCATGTCTTTCCGTTCGGCGGCTCGTCGGTCGGCGAAGCCCGCTTCCGTTCGAACCGACCCTTGGGGTGGGGCGTCACGTATGCCGCGGACCCGCGCTGTCTTCGCTGGGCGCTCTCTGGTGATATTGCAGGCGGTGTGCCGTCCGTCCTACGCTCAGAGCCGGCCAGCCGAGGGGCCGACCGCGAGCGGGTCGGGTTCACACAAGTTGCTCGGCTCCACGATCCAAGGCGGCCGAACGCCGCCTGCGAACGTCCGCTCTCACGCGTTGAAATCGAATTCGCGGAAAGCTGGCAGACCATGAAAATCATAACATTGATCTCTTTATTGACCGTATCGCTACTCGCTTTCCTGGACGTCTTTCCCAAGGGCAGTGTCGGCGGGGCGATGTCGCTCGCGTTTCTGTTCGTGGCCGCAGCGATCGCCGTTGGCATCTACGACGCCTGGTCGAACCGGCGCGGCGTGCTCGGCTGGATCGTCAGTATCATCGTATCCTTCGTCGGGGGCCTGTTCGGCGCAGGCATCGGCGCGATGCTCGTCGAGAACGCGATCATGTTGGTGCGGCCGGAAGGAGCGTTGATGCAGACGCACCATCCCATGCTCTATCTGAGCCTCAACGGTCAGATGATCTGCACGTTGCTCGGAGCGTGGTTCGCCCTGGCGGTCGTCAATCGGATTCGCAAGCCCGACACCGCTGGCGGTGCTTAGAGCATCGCCCCACTGCACGGAATGACCCAAGGCAATGCCGACCGCGAGTGGATCGCGCGCGGCATTCGCCTCGATGCTTCGCCTTGAAATCGAACCTGTTCCGGGTCATGAGACGTTATCGTCTCGGCGAAGAGAGGGCCCGATCGAATGCCGACCCGATTGAGCCGTGCTATCTGCGCGATTCTTGCGCCGTTTGCTGTGGCGATTGTCACGCTTCCGACGCCGGTTGATGCGCAGGAGTCCGGAGCATCGTCGACACAAGCCACACCGGACGAGACGGCGCGCACCTATGCCGAGGCGAAGGCCCGCACCGATGAGCATGTCCGCGCCGGCCGGTTCAAGGAAGCGCTCTCGGATGCGGCCGAGACGGTTCGGCTGAGCACGGCGCGCAACGGTGCCGAGAGCCTTCTGACCGGGGTGGCACTGCATAACCTCGGTTTCATCATGCGGCGGGCCGGCCGCGCCGAGGACGCGCTCGAGCCACTCGAGCAGGCGCTTGCCATCTACGAGCGGTCGCATCCCGCGATCCATCCCGACATCCGCAACGTGCTCATCGAGCTTGGCCCTCTCTGCATGAAAGCCGGGCGCGGGCAGCACCTCGCCGACACCTATTCGCAGCTCGTCGCGCGGGCCGGGCGCGAAGGTGCCGGCGAACAGACGGGCGCAGCACATTTGCTCGCCAGCCTCGGCTTCGTCCTCCGCGCGCTGGAAAAGGGCGACGAGAGCTTGGCGGCCCTCAACCGCGCCCTCGGCATCTATGAGGCGCGCGGCGAGATTGTCGGCCAGGCCTACCTGCAGGTCCTCCAGGCCGTGACGAGGCGTCTCGAGGAAGAGAAGCAAGGGGAAGCGGCAGAGGCCCGCGCGAAGGCGGCCTTGAGCCTCCTCGCGCAGCGCGGCGCGGACGGTGTTTCCAATGCGGTCGCCATCTACGACACGCTGTCCCGCTCGGCCTTGGAGGCCGGTCGCGCCGCCGACGCCAAGTCATACGCGGTATCGGCAATCGAGCTGCTGTCGCGTGGCGATGCTCCGGCGCTCACGGGCCGCTCCGAACCGAAAATCGGCGCACTCAACAACCTCGCTCGCGCAAGCCGTGCGCTCGCCGATCATGCCACGGCCGAGGACGCCTACAAGCGGGCGATCGCGCTGCTTCACGAGCAAGGTGACAAGGCCAACGAAGGCATCGTCACCGACAATCTCGCGGTGCTCTACATGAGCCAAGGACGGCTGGCCGACGCCGAGCGGTTCAACAAGCGCGCACTCGCGCTGCTGGAAGAAGCTCTCGGTCGCGATCACGTGAGCGTCGGCCGCGCGGCAGGCAATCTCGGCGTCCTTCTCAACGAGGCCGGCCGGCGCAACGAGGCGGAGCCGATGCTGCGCCGCGCCCTCGCGATCTCCGATATGCAACCGCGAAAGGATGCCGTCCAGATCGGCATCATCGAGGACAATCTCGCGGGGCTCTTGCGGGAGAGCGGCCGTGGCGCGGAAGCCAAAGGGCACTACGTCCGCGCGTTACAGTTGTTCGAAAGCGTGCTGCCGGCCCGGCATCCTCGCATTGCCACCCAACGCAACAATATCGGGCGCTATTTTCTCGACATGGGAAAGTACGCGGAGGCCGAAGAGGCCCTCACCACGGCACTGTCGCTGTACGATGAGATCTACGGCAAGGACAGTTTCGAATACGCGATCTCTGCGGCGAACCTCGGCGAGGTCTATACCGCGCTCCGGCGCTACGGCGAGGCCCGCAGCTTGTTCACGCGCGCGTTAGCCGCGTTGGAGCGCGTCTATGGTCCGGGCCACATCAATCTCCTCGTCACTCTCAATGCGGCCGGCGCACTCGAGCTTGCCGACGGAAAACCCGTGGCGGCACGCGGCTACTTCGACCGCGCCACTGCGGCGGCCGTGGAGGCCCGTCGCCGCTCACCGATCAGGGACGGTGGTGGCAACCGCTACGAGGAGCGGCGCGCTTTTCATGGCTTGATCGAGGCGTTGTGGCGTGAGGGAGGTGGCGGCACGCGCGCTGCGGCCAAGGCGCTCGAAACGGCCCAGCTCGATTCCATGACGTCGACCGCCGCGGCGCTGGCAGCTCTCGGTGCCCGCGCGGGCGCCGCCGATCCTGAACTCGGCGTCCTCACGCGTGAGAGGCAGGACCTCGCGGCGGAATGGGTGGCCGCTGACAAGAGACTGACGCAGTTGCTGTCGGCGACCGCTCAGCGCGATGCAGCGGAGGAAGCGAGGATACGCGCACGGCTCGCGGCCATCGACGAGCGCCTGGCCGTGATCGATACCGATCTTTCCCGGCGCTTCCCCCGCTATCACGAGCTGGCGCAGCCCGTGCCCCTTTCTGTCGAAGCCCTGCGCCAGTTGATCGCGCCCGGAGAGGTTGCGCTTCAATTCACCGTCACGCGCGATGCGACGTACGTTTTCGCCGTCACGAGCCGTGATGTTCACTGGTCGCGCGTGGCCGTCACCGAGAGTGAGCTGGCGAGCGCGGTGCGCAATCTGCGATGCGGGCTCGACCGGGCGGAATGGATCGGAGAAGGCGCAAAGCGATGCGCTCGGCTGCTCGGTCTCGGCGTCGCCGCGGCGCCCGCTGATACGGACCCTTTGCCGTTCGATCTATCGCGGGCACACGATCTCTATCGCAGCCTGTTCGGAGCGCTCGGCGAGATCGTCGCGGGCAGGGACCTCGTCGTGGTTGCTTCGGGTGCGCTGACGTCGCTTCCGCTGCAAGTTCTGATAACGGCTCCGCCCCCGGAGGACGCGAGCTTCACGACCACGGCAGATGGCCGCCGCTTGACCGATGCGGCGTCCCAACTCGATACCGTCGCTTGGCTTGGCCGAAAGCAGGCCATCACCGTGCTGCCGTCTCTCGCAAGCCTCGGTCCCTTGCGGCAGGTCCAGAAGACAAGTCCCGGTCGTGCGCCCTATCTCGGTATCGGCAATCCGCTGCTGGTCGGACCCGACGGCACCGATCGCCGAGCCTTCGAGGCGCCTGCGTGCGTGATGTCACATGACGCGACGGCGGACGCGGCGGCCTCGCTCCGTGCCACATCCGTTTCTGCCTCCAAGACCGCTTTGCGCAAGTCGGTCACGTCGTCGACTTTGCGCTCCGCACAAGGCGACAAGCTCAGTATTCGGCGCCAGTGGCCCTTGCCAGAAACCGCCGACGAATTGTGCCGCGTCGCCGAGCATGCCCGCGCCACGCCATCCGACGTCATTGTCGGCGCCGCCGCGACGGAGGCCGGGGTCAAGTCGATGTCGGCCGACGGCCGTCTGGCCGAGGCGCGCATCGTTCACTTCGCGACGCACGGTCTTCTTGCTGGTGAGACCGCGATATTCCTCGACGGAAAGACCGAGCCGTCGCTGATGCTGACGCCGCCGGAGGTGCCGAGCGAAGCTGACGACGGGCTGTTGACCGCGTCCGAGGTGGCGGGGCTCCGGCTCAATGCGGATTGGGTGGTGCTTTCGGCATGCAATACGGCAAGTGGTGACGAGGTCGGCGCTGAGGCCCTGTCGGGCCTTGCGCGAGCCTTCTTCTATGCTGGCGCGCGGTCGCTGCTGGTATCGCATTGGGCGGTCGATTCCGATTCGACGGTGCAACTCGTCACGGCCGCGTTCGACACGATGGCCCGCGAGCCTGGTATCAGTCAGGCGCGCGCGTTGTCGGGTGCAATGGCGGCGCTGATCGATCGTCGCGGGCCGTCCGCCCATCCTTCCAATTGGGCGCCGTTCGTGGTCGTCGGCGGCAACGCGCCGATACTGGCGCAAGCAGCGTCGAGCGTCGGGGCTGCACCGGCAGCGGGCGAGGCCTCGGCAAGCGCCAAGCCTTCCCGCCCGACGTCCAAGAAGCCACGCCGCAAGTCTCCGCCGAAGAGCAAGAACTGGTTCGACGAGATCTTCCAGAATTGATCGTTCTGTTTTGCAGCCCTTGATGCCGCCGCCGCGCAGTCTCCGCGCCGCACGCGTTGAACGTCGTGGTGTAACGCGAAACTCCTGAATTGCGCACCACGCGCAGGAGAGTTTCCGGGCTTGCGCGTCGGCCATAACGATCGGCGACAGCCGCGTCGCGTCCGTGACTGCCGGTGATCTTAAAGGAGAGCAACCGCCCCGTTACGGGGTTGGCAGAAGTGCTCGCTGAACCGGCTCTTACGCAGCGTCCGTCTCCTCGTCTTGGGACGGACTCTACATCGGATCGAGGGCCTTTCCGGGGGCAAGGTCACGCGGCCTACGAGGAGGCGCTTGGCGACATCCGCTGCAAGCGGCGCTTCGAGCCGAAGGCCGCCAACGAGAAACGGCAGCGTTTGCTTACGGGAGCGAGGAGGGCTGAAAAGGAAAAGGCGAGCACGTCGCTCGCCCCTTGCCCTTGACGGTCATCGGCATCCCTGCCTGTACCGCTCGTTCATGATACTGGCTTTAAGCAATAAAACCAATAGTGGTTGGCTCAGCTCACTCGATACCCGCTTCGTTTTGATGAAAATAGCCTTGGTCACGCTGGAATCTGAAAGCCGGAGGTGGCGAGTTTCTGTCTTATCACGCCCTTCCACTTGCCCTTGTCATCCAACCGGTCGAACAGCACACCATTCAGATCGGATGGGCGTTCGAAATCGGGCACCTCCTTGCAGGGCGCCTTCTCCAGGACGAAGACCTTGTCCCAACCAAGCAGCCCATAGAAGTAGCCGAGCTCCAGCACGACGTTCTGGCGCGAGCGGAACTTCAGCGCGTGCACACCACCGTGCGGCGGTGGATTATCGTATTGTTTCAGAGAGGCGCCGAAGTCATCCGCACCCAGCAAGACGATAGCGAACTTGGCGGCACCACCAATCTCAAAGAATTTCTGGAACAATGACATCGATGCGCTGCCAACATCCCTCAGCACAATTGGCCGTATCTGAAGAAGCATAATAAAATCAACGACTTCGTTGAGCAGTACTTCATCGTGTCCGTGAACGATGAAGACGGAATCAGGGGGCGGCGGCACAGCAACTGATGGCGCCTCCTGCGGCGTTCCGCTCACCTGGACTGCGAACACACGGGCGAGTTCTTCCCGCTCGACCTCCTGTAGTGTGTCGTTAGCTGGAACCTGCCAGTGCTTAAGGATTGTCGAGATCTCGAAGGCTGTCTCCGCTGCTGCCGACTTCGGTGCGAATCGCGTCGCATCTAGCCATTGGATGGCGCGAAGATTAGCTGGCAAAGAGTCAACAGGCGTCGGTTCAAGGAGAACTGGCAACAGCCGGACACCGTGATTCTGTGCAAAGCTAAGTTCGTGGATTGCGTAGCTACTCGCGACGCTGTGCGGCGTGATGAACACTAGGATTGCCATCGCTCTCCGTAGAGCTTCAGCTATGGAATTTTGCCATGAGTCACCAGGCACCAATTGGTCGGCGTCCACCCAAGTTTCGATGCCAAGTCTATTCAGCTCGTCGACGACTCGGCGCACTGGCTCGCGATCGTGCCGCGCATACGATACAAAGACAAATGGACGATCCGCCATGATCGGTCTCTCGGAGGGTTGAGTGAGTGAATAGATAATCTAATAGCAGACCGAGCAACGCATAGCATTCGGCCATTTGTGGCCCCGAGCAGCTATTTCGGCCCTTCGAGCTCGATGTACCGCTAAAGCACAGTTCGCGGGACGCTCAGATTGTATCGAAATATGGGGGGTTGACCTCGATTTCCTCAACCAGCTTCACCTCTACGCCTATCCTCAACTGCTTGAGCAGATCGCAGAGTGCATCTCCATCGACGAGATCGATCGCAGGCGCGCCATCTCGGGTCGCTTCTCGCCGCGCTTCGGGCGTGAATGAACCGGTCGTTATAACCAACCCCTTGTCGGCGCGGCCGACCATCGCGCCTCGAAAATCCCGAATAGTTGAGGCCCCAACCGAACCACGGATGCGCTTGGACTGAAACAGAACGTGGAACGAAAGAAGGTTGAGGCGCAGGACTCCGGTGCCGTCAATTCCTCCATCGCCACTTCGTCCCGTAACTTCAACCTTCGTGAAGCCTGACTCGCGCAGAATGCGCTGACAAAGCCGCTCGAAAGCATCGGGTTGAATTCCGAGCAGCGCAGCAAGAAGCGCGTCCTTCCAACTGAGTTCAGTTGCCTCTTGGGCGGCGTCGATATCTTGTTCGACCTCACGCGCCTCCCGTCTCTGCCGATCCATCTCGCGGACCCTGCGGGGAACTGCGGCAAGCTCGGCATCGGACATCGCAGCGCCAGCCGGCGTGAGCCGCCAAACACCGCGCTCGCTGTTCTCCATCGCCCCTACCTTCTTCAGATAGGTTCGGACCCATGCAAGCTCATAGTCAAATTGCGATCTCGGCCCATCGCCGTGGGGGACGGCGCGCAACTCATCACTGAGCTGCATGAACGCCGCGACCGCTTCTTCCATCTCTTCGATGGTTATGGAGCCGCCGCGAGCCTTTACGCACTCGACGGTCGGACGAAAGTAGCTCTCAAACGATGGAAGGTCGGACTTGGACGGCACTGCTGAAGTCCCGGGTAAGTTGAAGATATCCCAGCATAGCCGATCACAACCGGGGGCCAATGCGCAGGGACCGCATGGCAAACAGTATTTCGCGGCTCACTCCCGTTCGCCGGGCAACGCAATCGTCGAACTTAAATTTGCGGCGACAGGGCCGCGCCACGCTTCGCACATTCGTTGATGATCATCGGGAATCCTGGCCCTTGCGGCTCCTGGTCGTGACGATCAACATTCGCAGGTTGCTCGCGAGGTGGAATTTTGGGGCACGCGTAACGCCGCGCAACGCCACGCGCCACTGCATCACCGTTCTGGTGTGTGCCCGCCTGGATTGGGCTTTTGCAATAATCGTATAACTCATTGATATTATTGGTGGAGCTGAGGGGAATCGAACCCTGACCTCTGCAGTGCGATCAGCTTCAAAGGGGTTTTCTGGCGGTACGCCATGTTACGGCGCGCGACACGTAACGCGCTGTTATTGCGTAATAAATTGATGTTTCGGCTGCGTTCTGGCATAACATCGAGTCACGTTAAGCACCTGTTTGGTGTGTGCCCGGTGTGTGCCCAGATCAGCCAGAAAGATGCCTTCGCTCAAAGCCAATCACCGCCAGATCATGGCCGCCGAACCGATCGACGGGAAGCGTACGCGCTACCGCATTGAAGGCGTGCCCGGCCTGTGGCTGAGCGTCTGCCCGAGCGGCAAGCGAACCTGGTACGTTCGCTATCAGCCGGGCGGCAGGGATAGTCGCGTGTTCCGCCAGTACACGATCGGCGATGCGAAGACCGTCGGGCTCGCGACCGCCACGAAGGCCGCCCACGATGTCGTCAATAAGGTGAAGGTCCATGACCGCGACC
>CALMPK010000098.1 GCA_937873575.1 uncultured Hyphomicrobiaceae bacterium | reverse complement strand
ATACCCTTACCCCGACGTCCCGCCGTCGGCGGGCTGGCGCGAAGCGCTTTCGTGCTTTGGCCCGTAGCCGTCATTTTATGGCATTGGCGAGAAATTTTGAAAGCGTTCGTCAATTCAACGACGGCTACGGAACGCCAACCCGAGGTGCAGGAGGCGCTGGACCGGGGCCGCGCCAATGAGCACGACCGGCTGGTCGTCGAGCTGCAGGAGTTGGCGATGAAGGGGTGACAGCGGTTATCTTCGCGCAAAAGGCGCGGCACGCCTACCGCGAAGGCGAGGCCCCCGAGGGCGGCAGCACCAACGTGCAGGTCAACATCAACCTGCCCTCGGCCATCCCCCCGAGGAGTATCAGGGCATGGTGGACGTGACGCCGGGCGGTGGTGACTGATCTACTGGATCAAGGCCAGCTCCGCGCTTTTTACGCTAAACGCCTTGACTATTCCTGTTGCGGATCAGATGCTAATTTGAACAAGCTGGACGTAACCTTTGGAGCCCACTCATGGCAAAGGAAGAGATTGAAATCTCTAATCTGATAACAAGTCTCGCGGATGGTATCAGAAAAGCGAAAATAGAATCTGCAAGTGCAAGTCCCGTAATTGAACTTCAAGACTGTGAAGTAGAGCTGGCGGTTACTGCAAAGGTCGGTGCAAACGGTGGAATAAAATTCTGGATTGTGTCAGCAGGCGCTGATGCCGAAGCATCGACAGTCAGCAAAGTGAAGCTCCGTTTCACTTCGGTCGGTGGTGCGGCAGGGCAATTTGTACAAGAAACATCTCATGACGGCCCCGAAATCCCGAAAAGGGTAGAGCCATGAACGAGAGTGAAGACGCGGCTTGGCTAAGGCAACAGATACTTGAGAATAATGAGTTCGTAATAAGGTATGACGGCAATTGGATTGCCGTGTATCAACGGGAGGTTCTGGGTTCAGAGGCTGACATTGGCTACTTGATAAAGCGTTTCTCTGGCATGATGAAAGTTGGCAAGAGCCCGCTGTTCTTTTTCTGCTATAGTGGGGCTTTTCAGTGATGTCGAGATCAATAAATTTCAACGGTGATTATCCTTGGGGGAATCAGCCCGGAAACAAGCCAGCAAACCGACCATACTGCGAAGTCATTATATACGGACCAAACGGCCTGTCCAAGTATAGCCAGTTTTGCATTGTTGACTCTGGCGCTGACTATTTACAGGTCCCTGAGGCAGCCTTGGCGACAGTGGGGATCAATTGGGTGCCTGCTTGGGGTCACGAACAGGTCATGGATGCATCATTCTGCAACTTTGCGTTTAGGGTGTACCGGAATGTCGAGATAGGCATTGAGGGTAAGCGTTTCGCTTTGCCAAAGCTGATCTCAAGTCCAAATGTTCCGCCTCTTTTGGGCCGATCAGCATTTTTAGCGGCAATGGATGTTGGTTTTGACAGTTCTGGCTGGCTCTTCAGAAGTTAGTACTCGTCGAATACCAATGTCTAAATTTGATCGTTCTTACAATCTGAACAACAAGAATCTCTGGGCGCGGCATACGTCGTCCCGGGGAGATCAATCCTTGCCCCATGCTCAGCGCCACCGCCACCATCGACGGTGAGCGCTGCTCTGCTCCCACCTTCCCGGCGTTGATCTGAGCGGCCAGGATCGTTCCGACAGGCGGGATCGGTTCGAACGTATGTTTGAAAGCAGCGATGAAAGTAGCGCCAGGCGGCCACGGCGCATCGAGATGCTCACCGGGCCCGATCGGCGCCGGGACTGGCCGGACGAGCGCAAGATCGCCATCGTGGCCGAGAGCCTGGAACCGGGCGTCAATGCGTCTGCGCTCGCCCGCTCGCACGAGATCAATCCCCAGCAGCTGTTCGGTTGGCGGCGCCGGTTCCGCGCCGAGGCCGAAGCGCTGATCGCGGCGAGCCATCCCCTATCCGAACCGATCTCGTTCGCGCGGGTTCGCATCGATGCGAAAGCACCCGAGGCGCTTGCGGCGCCACCGGCCGCAACCAGCGAGGGCTCGATCGAGATCACGATCGGCGGAGCCAGCGTGCGCATTTGCGGCGCGGTGGATCCGAAGACGCTGGCGCTCGTCCTCAAGGCGATGAAGGTGCTCGCGTGATCGTACCACCGACCGGCATTCGCGTGCTCGTGGCGACGAAGCCGGTTGACTTCCGCAAGGGCATGGACGGGCTCGCCGCGCACGTGCAGGACGCCTTCAAGGCCGATCCGTTCTCCGGCGTCATCTACGTGTTCCGGGCCAAGCGCGCCGATCGCGTGAAGCTCCTGTTCTGGGATCAGACCGGCCTCGTGCTGGTGACCAAGCGGCTCGAGAATGGCCAGTTCCGCTGGCCTCAGCTGCAGGATGGCGTGATGCGCTTGTCGCCGGCGCAGCTCTCGGCGTTGCTCGAGGGACTCGACTGGTCGCGCGTCGTTGCACGGCGTGTCTCGCGGCCAACAGCGACGCAGTGATCCACATCGGCGCGATGCTCGACGCTGGCGCAAAGCGCACCAAATCGGCGATTCTTACCGCATGGTGCAAGTTCGCGACGAGCTTCCGGACGATGTCGAGAGCCTCAAGGCTCTTCTTCTCGCCGCTCGCGCCGAGAATGCACGTCTCACGGCGCGCAACGAGCGCCTCGATCACATCATCGCCGTTCTTCGCCGCGCCCGCTTCGGCCGCTCGTCGGAGCGCATCGATGACGACCAGATGAATCTCGCGCTTGAAGACGTCGAGACGGCGTTCGCGGCCGAGGATGCGAAGGCCGAGCACGACAGCGAGATGGCGCGCCGCGATGCTGCGAGCCGTCGCCGCGCCAATCGCGGTCACTTGCCGGCGCATCTGCCGCGCGAGGAGATCGTCATCGAGCCCGAGAGCAAAGCCTGTCCCTGCTGCGGCGGAGCGCTTCACATCATCGGCGAGGACGTCTCGGAGCGTCTCGACAGGATCCCGGCGCGGCTCAGAGTGATCGTGACGCGGCGACCGAAATACGCCTGCCGCACGTGCACCGATGGCATCTTGCAGGCTCCGGCACCAAACTGGCTGATAGAAGGCGGCCTGCCGACGGAAGCGCTCGTCGCCGACGTGCTCGTCTCGAAATATGCCGACCACACGCCGCTCTACAGACAAGCGCAGATCCTGGCGCGCGAGGGCATTATGATCGATCGTTCGACGCTCGCCCACTGGGTCGGCTTCGCGGCGCACGAGCTCGAGCCGCTGCACGATCGTCTCGTCAGCCATCTCAAGGCTTCGCCCAAGCTCTTCGCTGACGAGACGCGCTGTCCGGTGCTCGATCCGGGGCGCGGGCGCACTAAGACCGGCTATCTCTGGGCGATCGCGCGCGACGATCGGCCATGGGGCGGCACCGATCCGCCGGCAGTCGCCTATTTCTACGCGCCGGGCCGCGGCGCCGAGCACGCAGTGCGCCACCTCGCCACCTCGCCGGCTTCAGCGGCGTGCTGCAAGTTGATGGCTACGCAGCCTATGACGCGCTCGGCGACGCGAAACGCGATGGCGGGCCGGTCACGCTCGCGCTCTGCTGGTCGCACTTCCGCCGGCGCTTCTACGAGATCGCGAAGGGCGGCAACGCGCCGATCGCGTCGGAGGCGCTGGCGCGCATCGGCGCGCTGTACGAGATCGAGGCCGAGATCCGCGGCCGTTCTGAGGACGAACGCCAAACCGAGCGGCAGTCGCGTACGCGACCGCTCGTCAACGCGATGCGGCCCTGGCTCGAGGAGCAGCTGAAGCGTCTGCCGGGGCGTTCGCCGCTCGCCGAAGCGATCCGCTATGGCGTGCATCGCTGGGAGGGACTCTCACGGTTCTTGCGCGACGGCCGCATCGAGATCGACACCAACACCGTCGAGCGCTCGATCCGCCCCATCGCCTTGAGCCGCAAGAATGCGCTCTTCGCCGGCAGCGATGAAGGCGGTGCCAACTGGGCAATCATCGCGTCGCTCATCGAGACCGCCAAGCTCAACAGCGTCAATCCGCACGCCTGGCTCACCGACACGTTGACGTCGCTCGTCAACCGCTGGCCGAACTCCCGCATCGACGACCTGATGCCCTGGGCCTACGCCTCCTGACACGTCAACGTGGGAGCAGAGCCGCGCTTACCATCGACGTGTCCCCGACGCCGTTCCAGTCGCGCGGCCTCTCCCTGCCCATGGAGTGGGGGCTGCTGCTCGGCGGCGGGCGGGGTGGCGGCAAGACCTGTACGGTGATCCTTGAGGCGTTCCGCCGCGCGGGCGGTGGGGTGCAAACTCGTAATGGGAGCCGTCACTCGTCGCAATGAAACATATCGACAGGTTTGGGTTCGGAGTCGATCTTCGCTGCAAAACCAACCGATGGCAGCTCCTGGCCCCTAGCAGAAGTCGCAACCTGCACGCCTTCGCCCGCCGCGAGCACCGAGCGCGCCGAGCGCGTCTCACCGGTGCCCGAGGGCGCGAAAATCCATGAATGAAATATAGAGGCTGGCGGACGACCCGCGTCCTGATCGTTAGGGCTGCTTCGTTC
>CALMPK010000097.1 GCA_937873575.1 uncultured Hyphomicrobiaceae bacterium | reverse complement strand
GCCGACCGGCTCGCCCGAAGCCGCGCGTCGGCTCTGGCACATGTCGCGTCCGATCGCGGGCACGCTCGCCGCGACGTATCTGCGCAACCGCGGCATCACGGATTTACGTGGGGCCGAATCGCTGCGCTTCCATCCGCGCTGCTACTATCGGCCCTTCGAAGACGCGCCGACCGAGACCTGGCCGGCCAAGATCGCCGCCGTCACCGATCTCCGCGACCGCATCACCGGCGTTCATCGTTCCTGGCTCGATCCCGACGGCTTCAGCACGGCGACGCTCGGCAAGGCGCCGATCGACACCCCGCGGCGCGCCATGGGCGATCTCCTCGGTCACGCCGTTCGCTTCGGCGTCGCCGGCGACGTCATGGCGGCGGGCGAAGGCATCGAGACCATGCTATCGCTCCGCATGGCGCTACCCGGCATGCCGACAGCGGCAGCCCTCTCGGCGGCACACCTCGCCGCGATCCTCTTTCACGATACGCTGCGCCGTCTCTATATCGCCCGTGATAACGATCCGGCCGGCAATGCAGCGGTGTCTGCGCTGACCGAACGCGCTCAAGACCTCGGCATCGAGGCGATTACCCTCTCGCCCACGCTCGGGGATTTCAATGAGGATCTGAGGCTGCTCGGCCTCGATGCCCTCCGAGCCGCCTTGCGCGTGCAACTTGCGCCTCAAGATGTTGCGCGCTTCCTGGCGCTCGTCGCCTAACAGGCTCGCCGACGCCACGGGTCGCCGAAACGCGAAGGCAGGAACGGTTGGCGCGTCGGCGGCCAATGCCCCAAGCTGGAGAGGGCCGCGCCCACGGCCTTCAGGAGATGGCGACCGGTACGGCGGCCTGGCCGGCCCGGCAATGGCTGCGGCCGGTTCTTTGCCGCCGGCCCTTCGGGCCTTTACATCGCGAAGCAAAAGAACCGTCCTTTCGCCATCCTCCGCTCCGCTTCGGCCCTCCGCTGCGCTCCGGGTGCAGGGCCGGCCCGCCCGCCGTTGGGGGTCGCCATGAAGGCCGCGGGGGTCGCGGCCACACCAGCGACGGAGCATCCCATGACCGCCGACGACGATCACGAACCGCATCACCTCGCCTCGTCCACCGACCGCATCCTCACCGAGCTCGAACTCTACGGCTATCGTTGCTCACACGACGAACCCGATCCGCGCCCGCTGCCCGAGGGCCACGTTGTCGCCGGAGCCGTTGCCGACATCGTCGGCGCCTTCATTGCGACCTTCACCGACACGCGCCTCGAAGGCGACCTCGAAGACCTGCTCTGGTCAACGGTCCATCTCTTCCACCGCGCCGCCGATCGCATCGAGCGCACGCTCGACGGCAACGAACAGGCGCAGCGCCGCAGCCAGCGCGAACAGGACGGCTCCGAGGTCAAGTCGGGCGAGATCGAACGCCTCCTCGCCGAGGGCCAGGCGCTCATCGAACGCCGCGACGTCTTCGAGGCCATGCGCGACGACGCGATCGGTCATTTCGAACGCCACACCGGCCAGGCCTGGCGGCCGCGCACCGGATCGCTCGTCAATCACCGCGCCTTGACGGCGGCGATGATCGACAGCCGCGATTTTGTCGCGGCACGAAAACGAGCTGCGACGGAGGTCATGCTGCCCGCAGGGCCGAAGATCGCCTTCAGCGGCGGTCTCGATTGCAACGATCATCGGCTGATCTGGGAACGGCTCGACCAGGTACACGCCAAGCACCCCGACATGGTGCTCCTGCACGGCGGTTCGCCCAAGGGCGCCGAGCGCATCGCATCCCGCTGGGCCGATCACCGGAACGTCCCGCAGATCGCCTTCCGGCCCGACTGGACGAAGCACGCCAAGGCTGCGCCCTTCAAGCGCAACGACGCCATGCTGACCGTCCTGCCGATCGGCGTCATCGTCTTCCCCGGCACCGGCATCCAGGCAAATCTCGCCGACAAGGCCCGCAAGCTCGGCATCCCCGTGTGGATGTTCGGCGGCGCGTAAGCGCCGCTACCATCAGAACCGCCCTCTTGTCATCTTCGCCAATTCTTCCTCGACGAGGACTTCGGACAATCGGAAGAAGCTGAACCGCTCATAAAGCGGCACCAACAGTCGATGCATGACTTCGACAAGGTTGTCGTCGATCTGCGGCAAGGTTGCCTGTGCTTCGATGATGAAGTCGCTCGTTTCACAGACATCGTCGCCAAAAACCGCCCTAGACCCTGTGACGCTCACCAAGCGTCTCCCCTGCAGCCCGGTAAACCGGGACCAAATCGCGATCGCATCGACGTCCTGAAACGTGTCCGCCAGCCGCCTTGCGAAGAGGAGAGCCTCAGCAACCCGCCACACAGGCATCGTGATGTCGAATAACTGACCCGCAGGTCGATCCTGCAGCGCGTCCTCAGCGTACCCGCGAATGGTGTACAGCATCCCGGCGGGTGAGACCCTCCAGAAGTCGCTGTGAGAGGGACCACCATCGCCTTTTCCAGGTATCGGCCGCCCTACCCACGCCTCGATATAGTTTTCGTGCGGATAGGGCGACCAGCCTGGAGTCATCATATCGAGAAACGGCGTCCAGCCGGTGAGTTTGATGCGCCGCGCGTGACCGAGCCTTTCTTGAAGATCTGCGAGCCCGGTCGCGGGCTGCGCGCCGACCAATGCAAAACCCATTTCGTAGTGCCCGTGAGGAAATCGACCCGATGCCCCCTCAGGCAAGGTATTTGCCAGCGCAGACCAACGCTGCTGCGCCGCATCACAGAATGACCGCAATGCGTCCGCGATCCCCGGCGATGCTGGCGGAGCATCGACGCGCCCGGAGACGATAGCGCGAATGGCCTCAAGCATGTCGTCGCGGCCGGCGCGAACGCAGCGGCTCAAGAGCGCGCGCCATTCTTCGCCTGTTTGTGGTTCCTCGCTGCGCGGGCCAGGCTTGCGAATATAGCATTTGTTCTGGGCAATGACGTTTGGGCAGTCTCGCTTGCACATGACCGGCTCGGTCATTGTACCTGGGACGACGATGACCGGATGAACGATCCTGGTGGTGGGATGCGGCACCGCGTGAACTTCGCAATGAAATCCGGGCGACGAATATCGCCAAATAGCGGCGTTGACAGCGTCCTGCGTGATCTCGGAAATATTTGATGGCCGCGCATGCGATTTGAGGTCGCTGGCTACCTCTTCAAATCCAAGCACGATGAACCCGCCACCATGATTGACGAGGGCGATCGCCGCCTTTGCGAGCGTAGCGCGATGCTCGTTTGTTGTTAGATCCAGCCAATCTTTGTACTCGCGATCGAGATCCTCTCGGGCCTCCGCGACAAGTGGCTGCAGATCCCTGATTGATGGCATGGACTTCCCCCGCAAGACTGACACGCGCTGCGACGTGTTCTTCCAGTGAATACCGGTATCACATGATCATGCCATTTCGGGCGCGTCCTGCGGACCGGGCTCTATCTCGCGCCGGCTTCGCCGCGCTCGACCAGGCCGCCTGCGGCGTCCCGTCCCCACAAGGGGGCGACGATCCCTCGCGCGGGCGGACCTTAACGGCCGCGTAACTACCCCTCACCGCCACCGTCGACTATATACAAGGTGCGCCTTGGTGGTGGTGGATGGCGCACCCGTTCGACTGTTTGTCACGGAGCCCACCGTCATTGTTGTCATCGGCATCATCCTCAGCGTCGTCGGCGTCGGCATCCTGTGCTGGCTGCTGTTCACCCTCGCTGTCTATGCACTCCCTCTCTTTGCCGCCGTCTCGGCCGGACTCTGGGCGCACGAAACGGGCGCGGGAATCCTCGGCGCCGGTCTTGTCGGCCTCGCCGCCGGCGCACTCGTCCTGATCGCCGCTGCAATCGTCTTCGCCACCGTGCGCTCGATCTGGATTCGTCTCGCCGTCGCTCTTCTCTTCGCGGTCCCGGCGGCGATCGCCGGCTATCACGCGACGCACGGCCTGATGAAGCTGACGGCTCCGTCCGAAGCCTGGCAGATCGCCTTCTCGATCGTCGGCGCGGTCGTCGTCGGCGTTACGGCCTGGACGGGGCTGGCGATCCCGAGCTCCGGCGGCACAGGACATCGCGCTGGCTCAACTGCCGTTCGCCCTGCACAGGGACGGCATGACGAAGCGGCCGCTTCCGTCTTCATCCTTGACGAGGAAAGCGGGATCGAGCCTTGGCGGTCGTCCGGCATGCGCCGGGATGAACCCGTCGCGCTTCCCGGCGTTCGGCCGAGACCTATCGGACGCCACGACGCGATCATCGAAACGAAGGCGCTGCCTCGGCGCTGATCGCCGCCGGCGGGTTCAGGAATAGCAGCGACCGGGCCTGAACGCGGTGGGTAAGTCGCCCTACGGCGGCGTCACGTCCCGCTTAATGCTGATGGTCGCGATGGGGTTGCTCCTTTGAGATCTCACCCTCGTCCCGCGCTCATGCGGTCTCTTGATGGCGCGATCTGGCCGGAGGCCGGCTTCGCCTCGACCGGCTATGCCGCAATGCCCTCCTTCGACTTTCTTCCCCTGCGCTCCGCGCATTCCTCGCGAGGCAAGAAACTCGCCTGACGGCATCCTCCGCTGCGCTCCGGCCCGATGGGTGCGCCGCCGCTCGCCTCCGGCCTTGCGACCGCCATCGAGACCGCGATGGGCGCGGGATCGAAAGAGAGAGCAAAAGGAATATCATCATGGCGACCATCGGCACCTTCAAGAAGTCCGGCACCGAGTATCAGGGCGAAATCGTCACGCTGAATGTTCAGGCGAAGAACGTCCGCATCGTCCCGGAAACCGGCCCGGCCAGCGAGAACGCCCCGAGCCACCGTGTCTTCGTCGGCCGCGTCGAGATCGGCGCCGCCTGGTCCAAGCAAAGCGCCGAGAAGCGCAGCTACCTCTCGGTCAAGCTGGACGACCCGAGCTTCAACGCTCCGATCTACGCCAACCTTGTCGAGGCGGAAGACGGCGAAGGCCACACCCTGATCTGGTCCCGCAGCAGCCTCAAGGCGAACGGCAACTGAGCCAGCGCTACGCCCCGTCCGGGCCGCCGGGCGGGGCTCGCCGCTTGCCAGCGTCAATCCGCAAAGCCGCCGATCCGTAGAGCCGGATCGACGGCTTGGCGTTTCGGCTCCAAATCGGAATTCAGGGTTTGCGCCGAGCCGGCTTTGCGGCGGCACGGCTCTCCGTCGCATTCATACGACTGGACGCCTGGGGCCGCTTCAGCAGATCGGCTGCCTCGACACCGAGCACACGTGCGATCCGATCCACCACGTCGATTCCGGCCGCATAGACGCTCCGTTCCAGCGAACTGACATAGGTGCGGTCGATCCCCGCACGATGGGCGAGCTCTTCCTGCGACATGCCCTCGGCACGGCGATATCGCCGCAGATTCACCGCTAGAATCTCTCGTATCTCCATGAACGAGAGAGCGCGACCTTGTCGAGTATTCCGCCACGGAGTATTCTCGACAAACCAGAGAGGCACTCCCAGAGAATGTGGAAGAGGTCAGTGCCGTCCCTAGGACCGCCGCGATGCCAAATGGGACATTTATCTTATATAAGTTTGAGAGCAGCACCAAACTACACCCGAAACATATCTACTCACCCGGTCGGAAAAAGATGCAAACCGCGGTAACAATAGTTAAGGTCCGGCCCAGTCGCCGCAAGGCGATCCATCAGTTTCAAGGGAGGACGCCATGACAGCCACCACCCTATTGGAACAGCCTCCGAACGCGCCGACCGTGACCGACTACGACCTCGCCCACAAGATCACCTATCTACGTCTTTTGGACGCCGACGCCGACAAGGCCGATTGGAGGGAAGTCGCGCGCGTCGTCCTTGGACTTGAGCCTGACTCAGACACGATCCGGGCGCGGCGCGTCTTTGACAGTCATCTCGCTCGAGCCCGCTGGATGACGGAGATCGGCTATCGCGAACTCCGGAACCGGCAAGCATGAAAGCCTTCGCAATTCGGCAAAGGGCTTTGCTAACAGGCAATCTACCTCTGAGATAACATTCGATCGTATAAAACCAGAGGGTGGGGGCTTTCGCCTCCGCGTGTATGCTGGAGTCACACGATGCCGTCTCCTTCTTGGCGGTCGGAGGCCGTCTACACCAATCTCGACTCTGTGTCCTTTCCA
Source organism: uncultured Hyphomicrobiaceae bacterium (assembly GCA_937873575.1). GTDB lineage: Bacteria > Pseudomonadota > Alphaproteobacteria > Rhizobiales > Hyphomicrobiaceae > JAEUMD01. Next base: position 1,721 of record CALMPK010000097.1, on the reverse strand, counting down.
GACTTGGCCTGGGAATATTTGAGGCGCAATCCGGTTTACATACAAGAAGTTCGCCGACTTCAAAAAGTTCGGCGCCAAGTTGATCTGGATGCTTTCGCTCAACGCTGGGGTGTGCGATTTCCCGGCGGATCCGAGGAAGACCGCCGAACAACAGCCCATCTACTGGTCCGCCATTGCAAGCGTTGAGGTCCTCACGCTCTCACCACTACCGCCAAGTTGGTTGCCATCGTCCGATTTCGTCTGGCCGGCTATCGCCTCGATGCGACGCGCGGCTGATGGACGTCATCTGTATGTCGGCCAGCAGCGGCAACAGGTCTGGCTAATCAATCATCCTTTGCCGAACGCCGCGCACGGCGTCCTCATACCGCTCGACAACACTTTACCGCAGCGGCTCGCGGCGGCGGCGGCGTTCTGGCGAATGCTCAACGGCAAACCGCAACTTCGCGCTTCGGCAGCGACGACCCATAGACGCAGCCGCCTTATCCTGGGCCTGCGTGCCCTGGATGGGCGCGAGGCCGGCGCCAGCTATCGCGAACTGGCGCAGGGCATCTTCGGCGTCGTCCGCGTGCCAGACGGCCGCGCCTGGAAGACCCACGATCTCAGAAGCCGTGTCGTGCGCCTTGTCGCCGACGCCAGCGCACTTCGTGATGGCGGCTACCGTGTGCTTCTGCGATCGGCGCCAGCCTTCAAACCCTGACGGCGGGGTGCCGTTTTCGAAGGCCCCAACTTCGAACTCCCCCGCCACGACCGTTGTCCGCCAGCCTTGCCGGAGCACGCCGACCGTCCCTTTGGACGACCGGCTCCAGCCCGGAGACACCTCATGCCAGACCCCAACGCCGGACTCCCCCCGCGCTATCTGCGCACGCCCGAAGCCGCCCGCCTGCTCGGATTGTCGGGACGCACTCTCGAAAAGCACCGCACCTATGGCACCGGCCCGCGCTATCTCAAGCTCGGCGGCCGCGTCGTCTATGTGCTGAGCGAACTGCTCGACTGGGCCAGCAAGGGCAGTCGAGCTTCGACCAGCGACAAGACCGCCGAGATCCTTCTACCGGCCAAGCGGCACGCTGCCGCGACGCTCGCGCACCTCCGCCGCTGACACCATCGATGACGAAGTCGCAGCGCCCGGCGGCGGAGCGCGATCACCTCGACCTGTTCCGCGCCCTGCCCGGTTCATTCGCGGCCCGCGATCAGCAGGATCTCATGGCCTATCCCTTTTTCAGCCTCGCTAAATCGCCACGCTTGGCGCCGATCGACTTTCGCGCCGGCGACATCTCCATCCGTGTCGAGGCCGTACCCGAACATGGCATGGCGACGATCTGGGATGCCGATGTGCTGATCTGGGCGGCGAGCCAGATCGTCGAAGCGCGCGACCGCGACCTGCGTCCCTCGCGTTTGATGACGGCCACGCCGTACGAGATCCTGACCTTTGTCGGTCGCGGCACGTCAGTACGCGACTATGAACGGCTGAAGGCGGCGCTCGACCGTCTTCAATCCACCACGATCGCCACAACGATCCGCCAGCCGAGCGAACGGCGGCGCCATCGCTTCTCCTGGATCAACGAATGGAAAGAGCGCGCGGACGGCGAGGGCCGGCCGCTTGGTCTCGAACTCATCCTGCCGGACTGGTTCTACGCCGGCGTCATGGAAGGCGCGCTCGTGCTGACTATCGACCGGCGCTATTTCGCGCTGACGGGCGGGCTGGAACGCTGGCTCTACCGCCT
>CALMPK010000096.1 GCA_937873575.1 uncultured Hyphomicrobiaceae bacterium | reverse complement strand
CCGCTCACGGGCGGGTAGGGCGACATGGACCTGCGGCCGCATGCCGGGAGGCTGCCCCAGGCGGGGCCGCTCGACGTGCGCATCGTCGGCGGGCCGCCCGGGCCGCTCGCCTCCTTCGCCGATCGCAAGCAGCTCGCCCGCCACAGTGAGGACGAGGTGCGCGCCAACGTCGTCAGGGTGCTGCGCGGCCGTTCGTCGACTGAGACGATCGCGACCACTCGGCCGGCGGAACCACCGCCGCCGGTCCGCATGCGCCGCGCCGACGCCGAACGATCGCGCATGGTCTGACCGAGCCCGCCGTCCGCGTCGATTTTGACGCTCTCGTGACGGTTGCGCACAATCCCCGAATGCCTCATGATGCAGTGCAACATGGGACGTTGGCTACCACCTACTTGCGGGCATGGACTACCCGGAGGGGCGGTGGTGGCGGGGGATCGGTCGCGGTAAACCGGCAGAACCAGTACGCCGGTCGTGACGCCATCCTTGGTTAATGGGATCGGAACGTTCCAGCCCTAAGCTTGTCCGCCGTGCCGCGAACCGCGGTTTGAGCCTTGAGCGAGGTTGCCCCATGCCGGGAGCCAAGAAGGTTCTCGTCAAGACGTTCGGATGTCAGATGAACGTCTACGATTCGGAGCGCATGACGGAGGCACTCGAAGCCGAGGGCTACCGCGAGACCGATGTGCTCGAGGAGGCGGACCTCGTCGTTCTCAACACCTGCCACATCCGCGAGAAGGCCGCCGACAAGGTCTATTCCGAGCTTGGCCGTATTCGCCAGGTCAAGGACGAGCGCCGCGCGCTCGGCCGCGAAACGCAGGTGGCCGTCGCTGGATGCGTGGCTCAGGCCGAGGGTTCGGAAATCGTCTCGCGCGCTCCGGTCGTCGATCTGGTGATCGGCCCGCAGAGCTATCATCGCATGCCGGAGCTGCTGCGCCAGGCCGCGACGGATCAGCGTTCCGTGGTCGAGACCCAGTTCCCCGAAGAAGAGAAGTTCGACCGGTTGCCGGCGCGTGGCAAGGCCCGCGCGGCGACCGCGTTTCTCACCGTTCAGGAAGGCTGCGACAAGTTCTGCACCTTCTGCGTCGTGCCCTATACCCGCGGCATGGAATATTCGCGCTCCGTCGCGGCCATCGTCGCGGAAGCCGAGGCGCTGGTGGCGCGCGGCGTTTCCGAGGTGACGCTGCTCGGCCAGAACGTCAACGCCTATCACGGGGCCAGCGAGGCCGGCGGTACGGCGAGCCTTGCCGGTCTCATCGATCGCCTTGCCCGCATCGATGGCCTGGAGCGGCTGCGCTACACCACCAGCCACCCGCGCGACATGACGGACGATCTGATCGCCGCACACGCGCATGAGCCGAAGCTGATGCCGTTCCTGCATCTGCCCGTGCAGTCCGGCTCCGACCGCATGCTCGCGGCGATGAACCGGAAGCACACGGCCGCGGACTACCTCGCGCTTGCCGCCCGCATCCGTAAGGCGCGGCCCGATATCGCCCTCTCCACCGACTTCATCGTCGGGTTCCCGGGTGAGACGGACGCCGATTTCGAAGCGACGCTCCGGATCGTCGATACCGTCGGTTTCGCGCAGGCCTATACGTTCAAGTACAGCGCGCGTCCTGGCACTCCCGCGGCGAAGATGGACGATCAGGTGCCGGAAGGCGTCAAGACCGAGCGCCTGTACCGCCTCCAGCAGCGGCTGGACGGGCAGCAGAAGCGTTTCAACGCCGCGTGCGTCGGTCGCACGGTTCCCGTGCTGTTCGAGCGCGCCGGTCGCCACGACGGGCAGCTCATCGGTCGGTCGCCCTACCTGCAGGCGGTCCATGCGTTCGCCGACGAGGCCCTGCTAGGGCGCATCGTTCCTGTGGAAATCCTCGGCTCGGGGCCGAACAGCCTCTCCGGTGTCATCGCCGCGTCGGCAACGCACGACAAATTCCCTGGACATCGCGGAATTGCGGCGGAATGATCGCCCCGTCATCGCTCGGCCGGCAGCTTGTAGGCGTCTGTCGCGAGCTTCGGGCGTGGTCTCGTTCGAGCAAGATCCCGGGTATACGCGATTGTTCCTCTGGAACGGATCGGCGTTGAGCGCGTACCCTGCGATCGGCAACTCGGGCGGGTGATCATCGCCGGACGTCGGCATCGGCGCAGCGCCGGCCGCTCCGGTCGGCATGGAGATGAATGACTTGACAGGTATTCGCGGGCAGACCGGCAACGTCCGCCTTGTCGTGCCGTTCGAGGACAACCGGCTTCTCGCACTCGTTCTCGGTCAGTTCGACGCCAATCTGGCGCTGATCGAGGATCGCCTCGGCATCGGGGCACATGCCCATGGCAACGTCGTGATCCTCACGGGGCCGGAGCCCGCGTGCCAGATGGGCCGGCAGGTGCTCGAGGACATCTACACGATGGCGGGCAAGGGCGCCGCGGTCGGTCCAGGCGACATCGATGGCTTGATCCGTCACGTCCGCCAGGAGGCGAGCCCCGGTGATGCCGGTGCCCAGGCGCAGATCGCGACGCGCCGTCGTGTCATCAAGGCCCGCACGCGCACCCAGAGCACCTATATGCGCGCGATCCAGTCGACCGACCTCGTTTTCGGCATCGGTCCGGCGGGCACCGGCAAGACCTATCTCGCGGTCGCCTTCGCCGCTCACTTCCTGGAGCGCGGCATCGTCGAGCGCATCATTCTCTCGCGCCCCGCGGTCGAGGCCGGCGAGCGGCTCGGGTTCCTTCCGGGCGATATGCGCGAGAAGGTCGATCCCTATCTTCGCCCGCTCTACGACGCCCTCTACGACGTGTTGCCGCCTGAGAAGGTGGAGCGCGACATCGAGACCGGCGTCATCGAGATTGCGCCGTTGGCCTTCATGCGCGGCCGCACGCTCGCCAATGCGTTCGTCATTCTCGACGAGGCGCAGAACACCACCAGCATGCAGATGAAGATGTTCCTCACCCGTCTCGGCGAGAACGCCAAGATGGTGGTGACCGGCGATCCGAGCCAGATCGACCTGCCGCCCGGCATGACATCCGGCCTCGAGGAAGCCGTGCGCCTGCTGCGCGGCGTCGAAGGCATCGAGGCCGTGCGCTTCGCCACCGCTGACGTCGTGCGCCGCGATCTGGTGGCGCGTATCGTCGACGCCTACGATCGGCCGGGGCAGGCGAATGCCAATGCCAGGGCGGCGGCCGATCCCGCGCCGGGTCAGGTGTCATGAGCGCCAAGCCGCAACCGCGCGCCGCTGCGCCGACCGCGCCACAGGCTGCGGGCGTGCCCGAGGCCGCCGACCCCGAACCACGATCGAGCATCGCCATCGACCTCGTCGAGGACGATGGCGACTGGTCCCCATTCGACGACATCGAAGCTCTGGTTTCGCGCGCGGCTGCGGCTGCGGCACGCCATCCCGCGGTCGCCTCGCGTCTGCCGACCGGCGCCGTCGAGATCGTCGTGGCGCTATCGTCCGACGCCGCCGTCGCGCGTCTCAACGGACAATACCGCGGCAAGCCGAAACCGACCAACGTGCTCTCGTTTCCCGCGCCCGCCGGCTCGCCCGCCGCCACGCTCGAGCAAGGCACGTCACTCGGCGACATCGTGCTCGCCGCCGAGACTGTATGCGCCGAGGCGGCGGAAAGCGGCACCAGCCCGGCGCATCATCTCCAGCATCTCGTCGTTCATGCCGTTTTGCATCTCGTCGGCTACGATCACATGACCGACGCGGAGGCCGAGGCCATGGAGGCCATCGAGATCGAGGCGCTGGCGGGCCTCGGCATCGACAACCCTTATGCCGGCACCGATCCCGAGACTGCGGCGCATTAGCCGCCGTCTTTCACCGCGCTACTGAATATTGCGAACACCCAGGACAATGACCATCGACAGCCCCACGACCGGCAACGAAGCCCAGCAAGGCGCGGAAGAAACGCGCGGCGGGCTCTTGAGCTGGCTTTCATCGCTCCCCGTGCGCCTTGGCTTGCAAGGCTCGCAAACGCTGCGCGACACGCTCGAGCACGCGCTCAAGGAGGGCCCGACCGGAACTGCGGCCGCCTTCTCCGTCGAGGAGCGGCGCATGTTGCTGCGCCTGCTGCGCTTCGGTGCCAGCCGCGTCGTCGACATCATGGTGCCGCGCGCCGACATCATCTCGTTGGACGAGAGCGAGCCGTTGTACGAGCTGCTGGCTCAGTTCGAGGAAGCGGGTGTTTCGCGCATTCCCGTGTTCCACGACACGCTCGACGACCCTCGCGGCATGGTGCACGTCAAGGACCTGTTCGGCTGGATCGTCGAGCACGGTCGCCAGACGGCATCGCGCCGGGCGACGGAAGCAGACACTGCGGCGGCGGAGAGCGTCGCGAATGCCGCCGTCGGGGGCGACACTCCAGCGCGTCTGCCGCTCGACTTCTCCGATCTCGATCTTTCGCAGTCGATCACTTCGACAAAGATCCGCCGTCCGGTCCTGTTCGTGCCACCGTCTATGCCCGCGATGAACCTGCTCATCCGCATGCAATCGACGCGCATTCACATGGCGCTCGTCGTCGATGAGTACGGCGGAACGGACGGCCTCGTCACCATCGAGGATCTCGTCGAGCAGGTGGTCGGCGACATCGAGGACGAGCACGACGAAGAGGAAGTCGGCAATATCCTGATGGACCCGAAGCTCGGGCTGGTCGCCGCCGCGCGCACTCCGGTGAGCGAGCTCGAGCGCCATCTCGGCATCAAGCTGCTGACGCCGGAGGAGGAAGAACAGATCGATACGCTCGGCGGTCTGGTGTTCCACATGCTCGGGCGCGTGCCCGTGCGGGGAGAGATCGTCCGCCACGCGACAGGGCTCGAATTCGAGGTTCTCGACGCCGATCCGCGCCGCGTGAAAAAGGTGAGGGTGCACCGGCCGGTGTCGCTCGAAAGCGCGAGCGCGGACGGCTGACCTTGCAGGCGGGGGACAACGAGGCAGGCGGCACCGGATCGGTTCGGCAGCCCAGGACGGGCAACGACGGACCTATCGCGGGCATTGTTCGCGGCCTTGCCGCCGGAACGAGCGGCATCGTCGACCGTCTGGGAACAGCTTCCTTCTGGGTTCGCGGCTCCATCGCGTTCGTCGCGGGTGCGCTGTCGGTGCTCGCCATGGCGCCGTTCTTCCTCGCGCCGGTCATGGCGTTGACGTTGCCATTGCTCGTCTGGCTGATCGACACTGCCGATGTGCCCCGCATACCGCCAGGAGAGACGGCGCCCGTCGTTCCGTCGAGTCGCGACGTGCTGCGGCGAGCGGCATTCGCGGGGTGGTTCTTCGGCTTTGGCTATTTCGTCAGCGGCCTGTCCTGGATTGGCGAAGCTTTCCGTGTCGAGGCTGCGAAGTTCGCCTGGCTGCCTCCCGCGGCGGTGACGTTACCGCCCGCGTTTC
>CALMPK010000095.1 GCA_937873575.1 uncultured Hyphomicrobiaceae bacterium | reverse complement strand
CGCGACCCCCACGCGGAACGCACCGAGAAGAAGCGCGAGAACCTGACCTTCGGCGACCTCTTCGAGGACTGGTACGAGCGACACGCCAAGCCCAAGCTCTCCCGGCACGAGACCGACCGCATCTACTACAACCGCCACCTGAAGGCGGAATTCGACAGGAAGCGCCTGACCGACCTGAAGCGCACCGAGATTGCCCGCTTCCGCGACAGGCTCGCGGGCAAGGCAACGCCGCTTGTCTCGAACGAAGCGCTCATGCTCTTGAACCGCGTGCTCAATTGGGCGCTCGATGAAGGCATGATCGAAGCCAATCCAGCCGCGCGCCTGAGGCGGGCAGGCAAGTCGAAGCCGCGCGAGCGCGTGCTGCCGCCCAGCGACATCGCAAAGCTCTGGAACGCCCTTGCCGCCATGGAGTCCATGACGGGCGACCACATGGCGCGCGCCGAGAAGGGCCGCATGCTTTCGCCCGCAACCCGCTCGATCATCCGTTTGCTCTTGCTCACGGGGCAGCGTCGTTCGGAGGTCGTGGAAGCCCAGAAGACAGAGCTTCAGCTCGACGGTGTCATCGGCAGTGGGAAAGTGACCCAGGCGGCAACATGAACCTGACCCATCCGCCAGAGTGGCTCCTCGCTGAGGGAGGGGCCGATGCTGACGGCGGAGGAGCGTATGGAACTGGACATTCTGGCGAAGCATGGCGCGAAGATCAGGGAGCTGGCCAAGCTCACCGGCCGGTCGCGCAACACGGTGCGGCGATACCGGCGTGAGGGCGAGGCGGCGGCGCGACGCAAGCCGGCGCCGAAGCGCCCTGAGAAGCTCGACCGGTTCAAGGATTACGTCGTCGAGCGCGTCGCGGCGGCGGCGCCGGATCGCATTCCGGCGACAGTGCTCTATCGCGAGATCGCGGCGCGCGGCTACGACGGCGGCATCACGCGTCTGAAGCAGTTTCTGCGCGGTCTCGTGCCGGCGGCGGCGCCGGAGCCCGTCGTTCGCTTCGAAACCGAGCCGGGCCGTCAGATGCAGGCCGACTGGGCGAACGTCGGGCGCGGCGGCGACAAGCTCAAGGTGTTCATCGCGACACTCGGGTGGAGCCGCGCAGCATACGTTGAGTTCTGCGACGATGAGCGCATCGAGACGCTGATCCGCTGCCACGAGAACGCGTTTCACGCATTCGGCGGCGTGCCTCACGAAGTGCTCTACGACAACATGCGCACCGTTGTGATCGAACGCAACACCTACGGCCGTGGCCTGCATCGGTTCCACGCCGGTTTTCTCGACTACGCGCGTCATGCTCGCGTTCTGCCGCGATTATGCCAGCCCTATCGCGCGCAGACGAAGGGCAAGGTCGAGCGCTTCATCGGCTATCTCAAGCGCAGCTTCTGGGTGCCGTTCGTCGCATCGATGCGCCAGGCTGGATTGAAGCCCGACAAGCACGCGGCCAACGCCGCCGTGACACGCTGGCTGCGCGACGTTGCGAATGCGCGCGTGCACGCGACGACGCGAGAGGTGCCGTTGGAACGGCTCGCCATCGAAGCGACGAAGCTGCAGCATCTCCACGCGCCATACGCCGGGCGATCAGCGCGCTCGTTGCAATCGGCTTCGGCTCCACCGCGTCCGGCGATCCTCGGCTACCAGCATCCGCTCAGCGTCTACGACGAAATCGTGGTCGCGGGAGGCGGGGCATGAGCAATCTGCAGCACGAGCGCATCGCGACGCTCGCCGCCGAGTTGCGCCTGACGGCGCTGCCAGATCTCTACGGACCGATCGCGCAGTCGGCCGCATCGAGAAAAGACGCGAGCTACGCCGACTTCCTCGAAGAGGTGCTGCGCGCCGAGCGTGACGCGCGGCGTGTCAGATCGCGCGAAATGCTGACGCGGACGGCGGGCTTCCCGGCCATGAAAACGCTCGACGGCTACGACTTCGCGTTCGCGACCGGCGCGCCGCGACAGCAGATCCAGGAGCTCGCGTCACTCGGCTTCGTCGAGCGCGCCGAGAATATCGTGCTGCTTGGTCCGAGCGGCACCGGCAAGACGCATCTCGCTATCGCCTATGGCATGCTGGCAGCAGCGAAGGGTTGGAAGGTGCGCTTCACGAGCGCCGCCGATCTCGTCATCGCACTCGAAGCTGCAGCTCGCCAGAGCCGCATGAAAGAGCTGATGCATCGCACGGTCGCGGCGCCGAAGCTGCTCATCATCGACGAGATCGGCTACCTGCCGTTCGGCCGCGAGCAGGCGAACCTGTTCTTCCAGGTCGTCGCGCGGCGCTACGAGAAGGGCTCGCTGATCCTGACGTCGAACCTCGCGTTCGGCAGCTGGGACGAAGCGTTCGCCGGCGACGCCGTGCTCACCGCCGCCATGCTCGATCGCATCCTGCATCACGCGACGATCGTACAGATCGCTGGCGAGAGCTATCGGCTGAAGGACAAGCGCCGCGCCGGCATCATGGCAAGGCCTGGCGCGCAGACGGCGAGCAAGGCGAAGAAGGACGACGAGAAGGTGTGACGCCGTTGCTCCCGCTCGCGGGAGCAACGGCCAAACCGGCGGGTGGGTCAGTTCCAAGTTGCCGACAACGACAAAGGTGGGTCAGATTCAACGTGCCGTTGACAACGGTCCCGAGCCTGTCTGGATGATCCCAGGTGAGCGCACGAAGAACGGCCTCTTGCACCGTCTGCCGCTCTGCCCGATGGCGGCCGAGGAGTTCAAGAAGGCGGTCGCGGCATCGCCCGCCAAGAGCCCCTTCGTCTTCCCGTCTGCCGAAAACCCGATCCGCGCAGCCGTCACGCCCATGGCGATCACGCGGGCCATGGCGCGCGTCGTCGCGGAATTGAAGATTGCGAAGGTCTCACCCCACGACCTGCGGCGCACCGTGGGCACAGAGATGGCGCGGCTCGGCATCCCGCTCCATGTGCGCTCCCTCGTCCTCAACCACAGCCCGCAGAGCCGTGGAATCACCGAAGCCGTCTACAACCGCTACGCTTATGACCGCGAGAAGCGGGAGGCTTTGGCGACGTGGGAAGCCGAGCTTGCGGCCGTGATCCGCCCGCCGCAGCAAGCTCTCGCGTCATGAAGAAATCGCTTGCGGAATTGGTAACATTTATGGCACCATACTGACATGGACATACGCGAGTATGAGACCGAGGACGGCACAAGCCCGTTTGGCGAATGGTTCGAAGAGTTGGACGCGCAGGCTGCCGCCAAGGTTACGATCGCGTTGACCCGCCTTGAGCAAGGCAACACGTCGAACGTCAAAGGTGTCGGCTCGGGTGTGTTCGAGCTCAAGATCGATTTTGGCCCCGGCTACCGAGTGTATTTCGGCAAGGACGGGCCGGAGATCGTCATCCTGCTTGGTGGCGGAACCAAGAAGCAGCAGCAGCGAGACATCGTGCGCGCGCACGGCTGCTGGCAGGATTTCAAAGACCGCAAGAAAGGTAGTGCGTGATATGCCCCTGACACGTTCATTCAAGGACACCGTAAAGGCCCGCGCCGAGCGCGATGCCGCCTTCCGCGAGGCGCTGCTTTCCGAAGGCGTAGACGCGATGCTTGCCGGCGACATCGATACCGGAAAGGCGGTCCTTCGCGACTACATCAACGCCACCATCGGCTTCGAAAAACTGGCGGAGGAAACCGGCACGCCGGCCAAAAGCCTGATGCGTATGCTCGGGCCACGCGGCAATCCAAATGCCCGCAACCTGTTCTCCATGCTGCACCGGCTACAAAGTGCGTCCGGCATAAGCCTGCGCGTGCGGCCGAGCCGGTGATGCTATGCCCATCAAGAACCCACCGCACCCAGGCCGCCTCGTGAAGCACGAGCTAAACGAGCTGAGATGGCCTGTCACCGCCGCTGCGAGAGCGCTCGGCGTGTCGTGCCAGAAGCTTAGCAACGTGATCAACGGCAAGAGCGCCGTCACG
>CALMPK010000094.1 GCA_937873575.1 uncultured Hyphomicrobiaceae bacterium | reverse complement strand
TGGCCGCGACCAGTGCCAGCATTCCGAGTCGCGACATGGCGTTCTCCTCGGATCGGCCGGGCGGCCCCTGCGCCGGCGGGTTCACTTCTTCGGGAACTCGAGCCCCATCTCGCGATAGCGCTCGGGATCGTCCTTCCAGTTGTCGCGCACTTTGACGAACAGGAACAGATGCACTTCGCGATCGAGGATTCGCTTCAGATCCTCGCGCGCCGCCGACGAAATCTGCTTGACGGTGCGCCCCCCCTTGCCAAGCACGATTCCCTTTTGACTGTCACGCTCGATGAAAATCGTCTGCTCGATGCGGACGTCGCCGCTCTTCAGCTCTTTCCAGGCTGTCGTCTCGACGGTCGCGGCGTAGGGCACCTCGTCGTGGACGAATTGGTAGAGCTTCTCGCGCGTCACCTCGGCGGCGAGCAGGCGCAAGGGCGCGTCGGATATCTCGTCCTCGGGGTAGTGCCACGGTCCTTCGGGTACCAGCGCGGCGAGGTCGCGGCGCAGATCGCCGACGCCCGAGCCGGTCTCGGCCGAGATCATGTAGGTGCGCTCGAACGGAACCGTCTGGTTGAGGCTCGTCGCCAGCGCCAGAAGCTGCGACTTGTCGCTGACGCGGTCGATCTTGTTCAGCACGAGCAGGCGCGGCAGCGCGACGGAGGCGAGGCGCTCGAGAATACGTCCGGTCGTCTCGTCGAGCCCCTTGGCGGCATCGACCACCAGCGCCACGATGTCGGCATCACCGGCGCCGCCCCAGGCGGCTTCGACCATCGCCCGGTCGAGCCGCTTTTTCGGATCGAAGATGCCGGGCGTATCGATGAAGACGAGCTGGCTCGCTCCGTCGACGGCGATGCCGCGGACGGGTACGCGCGTCGTCTGAACCTTGTGGCTGACGATCGTGACCTTGGCGCCGACGAGGCAGTTGACCAAGGTGGACTTGCCAGCGTTCGGCGCGCCTATGATGGCGACGAAGCCGCAGCGTGTCGCGGCCCCGGCCGGTCGGTCCGCCGTCTCGTCCACCTGTTCCCGAGGCGTCACGTCAGTCACTCTTGCTCTCGCTCCATACGCCCTCTCGCCGCAGCATTGCGGTGGCGGCCGATTGTTCCGCGGATCGCTTCGACAGCCCTTCGCCAACTGCGCGAGGCCGGCCGACGATCCTCACTTCCGCGGTGAACCGCGGCGCGTGGTCCGGCCCGATACGGCTCAGCTCCACGTACTCGGGTAGGGCCAGGCCCTGTGCCTGCGCCCACTCCTGTAACTCCGACTTGGCGTCGCGCGAGGCCGTTGGGCTCTGGTCCATGTGATCCGCCCACAGCCGCAGCACGACAGCTCTGGCTTTGTCGAACCCCGCCTCGATGAAGACCGCGCCGAGCAGCGCCTCGACGGCGTCGGCGAGGATCGTCTCCTTGTCGCGTCCACCGCTCTCCGCCTCACTGTCGGAGAGAATGAGGCACTTGCCAAGGTCGATCGCGCGGGCCACCGCGGCGCAGGTCTGGCCGCGGACCATGCGGTTGAAGCGGGCGGCAAGTTCGCCCTCGCGCGCCTCGGGATACGCCGAACTCAGCGCTTCCGCCATGGCGAGGCCGAGCACGCGATCGCCGACGAACTCCAGCCGCTCGTTATCGGCGCGCGGCGCGCCGCCGCCCCGCACGCTCGCGTGGGTCAGCGCCTGCTCGACGAGCTCGCGGTTCTTGAACGTATATCCGGTCGCCTTCTCGAGAGCCGTCAGTTGTGCGGGCTTGCGCGCCATGACGTCACCGGACGAGCGAGAAGAAGCGTCCCCAGCGGATGTCGAACGGCCAGCGCCAGGGCGTGAACAGGCTGAAGGCACCCGGCTCGTCGGTGGCGGCGGAGAAGAAGATGATGTCGGCTCGGCCGATGAAGTTTTCCAGCGGCACGTAGCCGACGCCCCATTGGGCGCGGCTGTCGGTGGAGTTGTCGCGGTTGTCGCCCATCATGAAATAGTGGCCCGCGGGCACTTTGTAGGGGCCGACGTTGTCGAACGGGCCGTTCGGCTCGCTGTCGAGCACGTGGTATTTCACGCCGTTCGGCAGCGTCTCGACATAGCGCGGGATCGGACGCGGCGGACCGCCATCCTCGCGGGTGGTGAACGTACCGTCACGCACGCGCGGCACTTCCTTGCCGTTGATGAACAGCACGCCGCCGCGCACGGCGATCTCGTCACCGGGCAGGCCGATCACGCGCTTGATGTAATCGGTGGAATTGTCGCGCGGCAGCTTGAACACAGCGACGTCACCGCGCTTCGGCGTATCGGAGAATATTCGCCCGTCGAACATCTTGAAGCTCGAGGTGAACGAATAGGCCGAGTAGCCGTACGAGAGCTTGGAGACGAACAGGTAGTCGCCGACCAGCAGCGTCTCCTTCATCGAGCCCGACGGGATCGAGAATGGCTGGAACAAGAACAGCCGCACGACCATGGCGATCGCCAGTGCCTCGACAATGATCTTGGCGGTGTCCCACCAGCCGCTCTGGCGGAGATTGTCGATGTTCATTCGGAAACTCTGCGTTTGTTCTGGAGACGGCCCTTAAGGGCCCCGGTACCGGTCGAAATGGCCCAGCTCCACGAACGAACGCCCCAGACGCCTCGCGGCGCCGCCGATGGCCGGCCGTGACTGGAAATGGCTCGGATGGCTATAGCGAGTTCAATCCGCCGACGCAATAAAACGCCGCTCGCATCCGGCGCTTGGCCTTGGCTCCAGAGTGCAACCGACTTCGATGGAATCGCGATCGCGACACATCGACATCGCGAATTGCACTCGAAACCATGAGGTTAGGGTATGGTGAGCGGCTCGGACCAACGCACGGGAGTGCTGCCATTTTGCCCCATCGGACCCGACGCGACGGGCGGCCCGATGGCCGTGCCGTCTCAGCCCTTCCCGCGCGTCACCGTATCGCCGTGGCGGGCGTTGTTCTCGAGGAACGAGATCATCGCGGCGGCGACGTCGATCCCGGTCGAGCGCTCGACTCCTTCGAGCCCCGGGGAGGAGTTCACCTCCATGATCATCGGTCCCCGGCTCGATCGCAGCATGTCGACGCCGCAGACGTTGAGGCCGATGGCGGCGGCGGCCTTCAGCGCATGCTCCTCCTCGTCGGGCGTGATCGTCGTCGGCTCGGCGCGTCCGCCGCGGTGGAGATTGGAGCGGAATTCGCCCGTCTGGCCGATGCGCTTCATGGCAGCCACCACCCGGCCGCCGACGACGAAGGCGCGCACGTCCGTCGCCTCGCTCTCGCGGATGAACTCCTGGACGAGAATGTCGACGTTGGCGGCGGAGAACGCTTCGATGACCGAGCGGGCCGAGGCGTCCGTTTCCGCGAGCACCACCCCCATGCCCTGCGTGCCCTCGAGCAGCTTGATGACCACCGGCGCCCCGCCGACCTCGCGGATCACGTCCTCCGCCTTGCGCGGCCCGTGGGCGAAGGCCGTGACGGGCAGGCCAATGCCGCCGCGCGCCAAGAGCTGGAGCGCACGCAGCTTATCGCGCGACCGGCCGATGGCGACGCTCTCGTTCAACGGGTAGACGCCCTGCATCTCGAACTGGCGCAGCACCGCGAGGCCGTAATGGGTGATGGAGGCCCCGATGCGCGGGATCACGGCGTCGTAGAGGGGGAGGTCGTTGCCGCCGTACCGGAGCTTCGGCCGGTTCGACGTGATGTTCATATGCAACTGGAGGGTGTTGATGATGTCGATCGTGTGGCCGGCCTGCTCGGCGGCGGCGACGATGCGCTGGGGCGAGTAGAGGCCCGGGTTGCGGGCGAGCATGGCGAAGCGCGTGGGGTGGGCCTGTACGATGCTGCGGCCCGTTGGATATGGTGCCAACGCTTGGCGAGCACAATCGGTAAACAGGATGAGCCGGGTGGCATCATGGCGCACTGGTGCCCGGGACGGGCCTCGTCAGTGCAGCGGGGACCGCGATCGAGCAAGGAAAAACGGCGCGCCCCGCCTGGGCGCGCCGTAGTTTCTCGAAGTCCGCGACGGGAATTCTAGCGCCAACGCCTCACCGCTGGCCGGAGAGCGCGCCGATGGTGGTGGTGCCGGCCGTATCGTCGTCGCTGTCGCGTTGCACGCGGGAGACCTTGACCCCGGACGAGCGCAGGCGCTCCAGGTAGCTGACGTTGGCCGCGGCGACCGGTTTGGGGAGTGCCGCTTCGTTCAGCTTGCGTGCTTCGTCGATATTTCCGTTGAGACCCAGGATCAGCGCCAGGTTCTGCTTCGCACGGTCGCCTTCTGCGCGGTTCGCGGCGGCGCGGCGCAGCAGGCGCTCGGCCTCGCCATGGCGACCCTCGAGGGCATAGGAAAGCGCCATGTTGTTGAGGATCGAGGGGTGATCGGGGGCGAGCTTGAGCGCCGCCTGGAACTCTCTCTGTGCCGCCTTCTGGTCTCCACTCGCGGCATGGGCCGAGCCGAGCGCGGATTTGAGCCGCCAGTCGGGAGACTTCGCGTCGTCGGCGGCCATCAGCAGCTTGCGCGCTTCCCCGATGCGGCCGAGTTCGAGCGCCAGCAGCCCGCGCTCGCGCGAGATGGAGCGGTCTCCCGGCGACGCCTTGCCCGCCGCCTCCAGCGTCTCCATGGCGGCGAGCTTGTCGCCCGAGGCGCGCTGTTCGCGGGCCTTCGCAATGGCGGGGGGCAGGGGCGCTCCGCCATCGGCCGTATCGGTTTGCGCGGCGGTGGACCCGGCCGAAACCGGAGGCAAGCGGCCGGGCTCCGTCGCTCCCCCCGCGGGCCCGGGGGCGCTCTCCGCCCGGGCCCCGGCGGGGGCGGGCAAA
>CALMPK010000093.1 GCA_937873575.1 uncultured Hyphomicrobiaceae bacterium | reverse complement strand
TCTGCAATATCGGGCTACCGGCGGAATACGAGGCGGCCCTCGTCTGGCTCGGGGCCCTGGGCGATCCCGGGATGGTGAGCGTCGTTCCCGGCAACCACGACATCTACACGCGCCTGCGCCGCCACGAGGGCGTTGAAACCTGGCGCCCCTACATGCGGGCGGACGAGTTCGGTGAGACGCTTGCCGCACCACCGGGACGCCGCGGGTTTCCTTACGTGCGCCGGGGCGGCAATGTCGCGCTGGTCGGCGTCAATTCGGCGATCGAGACGCGCCCGTTCGTCTCGGCGGGTCGGGTCGGGGGCGAGCAGCTCGCGCGGCTCGCAACGCTCCTTGAGAACCTCGGCGCCAGTGGGCTCGCGCGTGTCGTGATGATCCACCATCCGCCGCTGCCGGGACAGGCCTCTGCGAACCGCGGCATGGCCGACGCTCACGCGGTCGAGGCCGTTCTCCAACGCCATGGCGCCGAACTCGTCGTACACGGCCACATGCATCGCGACAGCCTCGTCTGGTGCGAGGGGGGAGATGTTCGCGTACCGGTTCTCGGGATCGCCTCCGGCTCGGCCGCCAATCACCACAAGGGCGAGCCCCTCGGCCGCTACAACTTGATCCGCGTGCGCAAGCACGACGGAGCTTGGTGCATCGAGGTGATCGGCCGGGGGCTGACGGCCGGCGGCACGGATGTGGTGGAACTGGACCGGGTGCATCTGACGCCGTGTTGAGGGCGCGCTGGAGCCAACCGGCAATAGCGTGCCTGGATCGGCTCGCGGCGTGGTAAGGATGCGACCCCGCCGCTCCGCCTTCGAACGCGGCGGCGAAATCCGCACCCGCAGCCCGCATCGGGATCACATGCAGCGCCCCGTCAACGACAGCCCGTCCGGCGCGGTTCGCGCCGCCTCGCCCGCATCACGTCGTCCGGCCTGGATGGTGATCCTGGCGGCCGCCGCCATTGCCGCCATCGCCATGGGCCTGCGCCAGGCGATGGGGCTATATCTGAAGCCCGTATCCGAGACATTGTCGCTCGGCCGCGAGGCGTTCGCCCTCGCGGTGGCCGTGGCCAACATCGTCTGGGGCATCGCGGCGCCGTTCGCTGGCGGCATCTCCGATGCGTACGGCGCCGGTCGCGTCGCCGTCACGGGCGCGATCGCGCTCACGGCCGGACTGTTGGCAATGTACGCGGCGAAGAGCGAGTTCGATCTGCTTGTCTCCGGCGTGCTTCTCGGGATCGGCGTCGCCGGCTGCGGCGTCAACGCGATGGTTGGAGCCGTCGCCCGCGCCGTTTCACCGGAAAACCGTTCCTCGGCCATCGCCGCGATCGGCATGGGCAGCGGTGTCGGCATCCTCGTCGCACTGCCCTACACCCATCTCGCCATCGGCGCGCTCGGCTGGCAGAACAGCCTGCTGCTGCTCTCCGCAACGACGGCGGTCATTCTCATTCTGGCTGTGCCGGTCAGCGGGCGGCCCGCGGAGCACGCGGGCGATGGGCCTTCGCAGACGCTGCGCGAAGCGCTCGCCGAAGCCTTCAGCAGCCGCAGCTACTGGCTGCTCAACGCGGGCTTCTTCGTCTGCGGTTTCCACGTCGTGTTCTACGGAACGCATCTGCCGGCCTACGTCGCGGACCAGGGGCTCGGGGCGGAGGTGGCGGTCTTGGCGTTGACGGTGGTTGGCCTCGGCAACCTCGTCGGCACCTATCTCGCTGGCCAATGGGGACGTTTGCGCCCGAAGCGCTATGGCCTCGTGCTGATCTATCTCGGCCGGTCGGTCGTCTTCCTCGCCTTCCTGTTCCTGCCGGTCACCGAGACGTCGATCGTGGTGTTGAGCGGCCTGCTCGGGCTGCTTTGGCTCTCGACCGTGCCGTTGACCAGTGGAATTGTCGGCACGATGTTCGGGGCGCGCTGGATGAGCACGCTCTACGGCATCGTCTTCCTTTCGCATCAAGTCGGCTCGTTCCTCGGCGCCTGGCTCGGCGGCTATGTCTTCGACAAGCTGCACAGCTACGATGCGATGTGGTGGATCTCGGTCGGGCTCGGCGTTTTCGCCGCGCTGGTCAACTGGCCGATCCGCGAGGAGGGCGTGCGCCGGCCGGCGCCGGTGCCCGCGGCGGCATGACGATCCGGTGCGGCCGCCGAAGCGGCGGCGGGCGAACAGGGAGGCGGCGATGGCAAGCGGCGCGGAGCCTGACGATGAAAACGGGAGGCTGCCGGAACCGCCCGCGGGTGAGAGCCGGCACGAGAAGATCCGTGCGCCGCGTGGCGTCGGTACGGCCTTGACGGTCTTCGTCGCACTCGTCGTCGTGGCGGCCGTCTATCTGATCGCGGTCCGGCGCGAGGCACTGTTCGTCGATCTCGCCGGTCTTTCCGGCATGCTGTTCTGCTTCTGAGATCCGCTCTGGCGGTGTCTGGAACCAGCGAAGGTCAATTTGCGATGAACCAAACCGGTCCCCGGAATTCACCTGGAACGCCGACGGCCGTCGGTCGGCGGCGCCTGCTGACTCTGGCGTTCGCGGTCGTTGCCTTGGTCGCGCTCGGCTATCTCGCGCTCATTTGGCAGGAATTGCATCCCTGATCCGGGGGCAACCGGACGCGGCGAGGCACCATACCGACTTCCGAAATCCGCACATTCGACTATGCTCATTCGCGCGAGGGAGCCCTTTCTGCCGAGGGGGCGTCGTCACGACGGGAGCGACGGGCCAGGAGAAGCCGCGCACCGGCGATCGCCATCGCCTCGTACGAAAGCGACACAAAAACAAAGCTCTGGGGAGAACGCCAATGCCAGCCATCGCCCGCTCGAGCCGGGGCGCCGTCAGCCTCCGCGCGTTTGCATGCCTTGCCGTTTCGGCGCTGGCCGTCACCGCGGGTGCCGGTGCAGGTCCGGCGAAGGCCGAGGACATCCTGAAGCGCGTCACCAAGAAGGCGGAGTTCGCGGACGCGCGCACCGACCTCCAGAACGCGATCATCAACCAGGGCCTCAAGATCGACTACAACGGACGTATCGGCGAAATGCTGAAGCGCACGGGCAGCGACGTCGGCTCCTCCAAGGAGATCTACACCGACGCCGAATACTTCACGTTCTGCTCGTCGAAGCTGTCGCGGGCGATGATGGAGGCGGACCCCGTCAACATGGGTATGTGCCCCTACATGATGTTCGTCTACGCGTCTCCGGATAAGCCCGGCGAGGTGACGATTGGCTACCGCGCGGCGGCGATGCGCGGCAACGAGGCGTCGCAGAAGGCGCTTACGGACATCAATGCACTGCTCGACACGATCCTGAAAGAGGCCGGCGAATAGGCCCGATCGTGCTGTTGGCCTCGATGGAATCGGATTCGCGATCCGTCCCAGTCGCCGATAGCGCACCCAGTCCCTGCCGTTTGGTTGCGCCTCGCGCGTTCGATGGACGTGCGGGGCGCAGCCGTCTCGACAGGACCTCATCTCGTACCGTCACGCCAACCCTTTCGGCGCGCCGAGCGGCCGGTGTTCTTTCCGGCGCCCGTTCCGGTGCCGAGGATGGGGCGTCATCGGCGCTTGTCGTGCCCTCACCAGGGCCGGCGCGGCCCGCCATTCGCCGCAGTTGACATCGGCCGGACTTTGTAGCCGGATGCCCGTGTGATGGTTCCCGGAAGGCATCAGCCCGATGGGTGAAAAGGGAACTCGGGAGTGGTGGTTCGTCCGCCGCGATCCGAGGCTGCCCCCGCAACTGTAGACGGCGAGCCTGCTCCGCTCATGCCACTGTCGGCCCTCTTTTCGCCGATGGGAAGGTTGGAGCAAGGCGCTCGAGCCGCAAGCCAGGAGACCTGCCGTCACACGTCGCCCATTCTCCGTGCGGGGCGCGCGGTGGAGCGGACACCCGTAGTGGCGACCGATGTGCAACCGGTGGGAGCAAGCGTTCGGTTTCGCCTGGGTCGGGTCTTCGTCCTGATCGTATTTCGCTGATGGCGTGCCAGCACCGGGGGTGACCGATCCCCCTGCAACGCACGCTGTACGTGCCATGTGAACCCGTGCGCATGCCCTCACCCCTTGGTCGATCCTTGGGCGATGGCATGATGGCATTCTTCGATACTGGCGCTGGCGCGGGCAAGACCGCGCGTATTTTTCCATTGGCAGGCGGCGCCGGCGTTTTCGCCGCCGCTCTTTATTTCAGCGCTTCGACGGGCGTGCTCGCCCAGCAGGTCGAGCAGGCTCCGGCGGTGCTGCCGCCAATCGTCGTCGAGGGCGCAACGCTGGCGAAGCCCATCGCCAAGGCCGCGCCCAAGAAGAAGCCCGAACCCGAGCAAGAGCAGAGCCAGGACCAAGGTAGTTCGTCAAAGAAGGCGCAGAGCGCGGCCACCGCCGAGGGGGAGCCGGGTGCGGGCAGCGGCGCGGTCGAGATCGATCAGAACGCGGGCGCGGCGAGCCAAGGGGCCACGGGCTTCGATCGCGAGACGCTCGGCACGTCGGTGACCGTTGTGACGGGCCAGGAAATCGAAAAGCAGCAGGTGCGCAACGCCGCCGATGCGTTGCGTGCGCTTCCCGGCGTCCAGGTAAGCCGCGGCGCTGGTTTCGGTGGCATCACCGATGTGCGTATCCGCGGCGCGGAGGCGAACCATACGCTGGTGCTCGTCGATGGCATCGCGGTCAACGATCCGACCACCGGCAGTTTCGATTTCTCCAACCTGTTGACCGAAGGCATCGAGCGCATCGAGGTGATCCGCGGACCGCAGAGCGGTCTCTACGGCTCCAATGCGCTGGCCGGCGTGGTCAATGTGATTACGACGGACGGACGCGGCAAGCCGGGTGCGAGCGCAACGGCGCGGACCGAGTTCGGCGGCTACGGCACGCGCGACGTCGCCACGCGCGCCTCCGCGAGCAACGGCACGGCGTGGTTCTCGGTCGGCCAACACTGGCGCGAGGTCGCGGGCTTCAATGTCGCCGCGGTCGGTAACGAGGATGATCCCGTCCGCTTCAGCCAACTTACGGCGCGCGGCGGCGTCGAACCGATCGACGGTCTTGTCGTCGATTTCAGCATTCGCAAGTTCTCGAAGAGCGCCGCGCGCGACGGATACGACGGCCCGGACGGCGGTTTCGCCGGTGCCTTCGACGACGCTTCGAGCTTCACCAGCGACGTGCTCGCGACCGGCCTCAACGTGCGCTACGACAGCCGCGACGGTAGCTTCACCCATCTCGTGCGCCTCTCGCGACTGGCCTCGAGCGTCGTCGACAAGGACGTGGTGTTCGGTATCTCTGACAACGAAGGCATCGCCAACCGGTACGCCTATCTCGCGACATGGCGGTTCGCCACGCCCGGGCTCGCGGCCAAGCACAGCCTGACGAGCCTCGTCGAGCAACAGGACGACAGGTTCATCGGCAACGGACGAAGCCACGAGCGCGGCCAGCTCGCATTCGCGGGCGAGTGGCGCGGCGAGTTCGCCGACCGTCTTTCGCTGACCGGCTCGGTGCGTCATGACGACAGCGACAGCTTCGACGATGTGACGACGTGGCGGGCTTCGGCGTCGCTTGCGCTGCGTGAGCTGGGACTGAGGCCGCACGCCAGCGTCGGCACGGGTGTCAAGCTGCCGACCATGTTCGAGCAGTTCGGCCAGTTCGGACTGTTTCTGCCCAACCCGAGCCTGCAGGCGGAAAAGAGCTTCGGCTGGGACGCGGGCGTCGAGCTGACGCTTTTCGGCGGGCGCGCGATCGTCGATGTCACCTACTTCGAGCAGGACCTGGAGAACAAGATCCGCACCACCTTCACGGGCGCGATCAACCTGCCCGGCATCAGCACGCGCGATGGTGTCGAGGTTGCCGCACGCCTGCGGGTGGTGGATGGCGTCACCGTCGGCGGCTCCTATACTTGGCTCGATGCGATCGACGCCGACGGTCAGGAGGAGGCGCGCCGCGCCCGCCATGCCGCGCGCTTCGATCTCGACTACGTGTTCGCGGAAGGACGCGGCAACCTCAACGTCGCCGCGCTCTACAACGGCCGCGCCCGGGACGACGGCTTCTTCGTGCTGTTCCACGATCCGGTGTTCGGTTATCCGGCGCTGGACCAGCGCAACGTGTACCTCGATCCCTACTGGCTGCTGACGGTGGCGGCGTCCTACAAGCTGACGCCGAACGTGGAGCTGTTCGGGCGTGTCGAGAACGCACTCGATACCGAATACCGTGAGCAGGTCGATTACGCGACGCCTGGAATCACGGCATTTGGCGGCGTGCGCGTCAGTCTCGACGCGCTCGCGGATCGTGTATCCTCGAAGTAGTCGCAACAAGGAACGAAGCCCGTGCAGGCGCGGGACGCAACGTTGGCGCGCAGGATGAAGGCGAGGGGGCTCGGCGCTCTCGCACTGCTCGCGTGCGTGCTGGCACCGTGGCCATTGCTTGCCGATTCCGCACGGAGTGCTGGCCCGGCGCGACGCATCGTTTCGATCAACCTGTGCACCGATCAGATCCTCGTCCATCTCGTCGGACGCGATCGCATCGCCGCGTTGAGCCATCTCGCCCGCGATAGCCAGCTTTCACCCGTCGTCGCCGATGCGGCCGGCATTGCTAGTGTTCATGGCTCGGCGGAGGAGGTTCTGGCGCTGGCGCCCGATCTCGTCCTGACCGCCGAATACTCGACGCCCCAGGTGGTGGCGCTGCTCAACCGGCTCGGCGTGCGTGTCGAGGTCGTCCCTCTCGCGAGCGATCTCGAGGGCATCAGGGTTGCGATCCGTCGTGTCGCGGCGGCGGTCGGCGAGCCGGAGCGCGGCGACGAATTGATCCGTGCATTCGACGCGCGCCTCGATGCGGTGCGGCCGGGTGGCGGCGCCCGGCCGACCGCGCTCGCCTATCAGGTCAACAGCCTCTCCGCCGGCGCGGGCGGGCTGATCGATGCGATGCTGAACACGGCCGGTTTCCTCAACATGGCATCGGAGATGAAACTCGGCCCGGCGGGTCGGTTGCCGCTCGAATCGTTCATCGCACGTCCGCCCGATCTCGTCGTCCTCGCCAACGCGCCCGATGCGTTTCGCAGCGTATCGGCGGACAACCTGCGTCACCCCGCCTTGCGCGATCTGATGCGTCGGCGCCCACACGCCGAACTCGGCATGCCGCTGTGGCTGTGCGGCTCGCCGGCGGTCGCGGAGGGCATCGAGCGGCTCGTCGCGACGCGAGCCGCCATTGCCGGCAGCGTGGCGGCGGCGGGTACGCAAGATACCGCGAACGTGCCTGCTCGACTGGATCTCCATGCATCGCCCGCGCGGGCGATGCCATGACGTCAATTGACCCGGAAGCATCCGTGGAGTCGCGTGACCGATCGGGTCGAGCGATGGCCGGGGGCCTGCCTAAGCGGTGGCGTCTGACGCTCGCGATCGCATTCGCCTCGCTGGTGCTGTTTGCGATCTCCCTCGGCATTGGCCCAGACGGTCTCGGCCTGCCGGCGGATGCCAACGCGCGTCGTCTCATCCTCCTCGAAATTCGATTGCCGCGCGCCGTGCTCGGCTTCCTCATCGGCGGAACGCTCGGGCTCTGTGGCGCGGTACTGCAAGGCTACCTGCGCAACCCGCTCGCGGAGCCCGGCCTGCTCGGCGTCTCTGGTGGCGCTTCGCTCGGCGCCGTCGTCGCCATCCATTCCGGCGTCGCTGGCGCGTTTGCTCTGGCACTGCCGCTCGGCGGGCTGCTCGGTGCAGGCGCCGCGACCATCGCCGTCGTCCTGCTGGCGGGAGAACGCAGCGCGCCGATCTCGCTCATTCTCGCGGGTGTCGCCATATCGAGCCTCGCGGCGGCGCTGACCGCGCTCGCGCTGAACCTTGCCCCGAACCCGTTCGCTTCCGTCGAGATCCTCTACTGGATGATGGGTTCGCTATCGGATCGCAGTCTGTTGCACGTGTGGATCGCGGCGCCCCTGATGCTGGCCGGCACGGCCTTGCTGCTGTGGACGGGGCCGAGCCTCGACGCGCTGACGCTCGGCGAGGACGCGGCGCAGAACCTCGGCGTCGATCCCACACGCCTGCGCCGGGTCATCGTCGCCGGCGTGTCGCTCGGTGTCGGCGCGGCGACGGCGGTCGCGGGAAGCATCGGCTTCGTCGGTCTCGTCGTGCCGCATCTGCTGCGCCCGCTCGCTGGGTTCGAGCCACGCCGACTGCTGGCGCCGAGCTTCTTCGGCGGGGCGGCGCTTGTGCTCGCTGCTGACGTCGCGGTGCGGATCGTCTCGCCGTCGGGCGACATCAAGCTCGGCGTCGTCACCGCGCTCGTCGGCGCGCCGTTCTTCCTCTGGCTGGTCGTGGCGACGCGACGGGAGTTGGTTCGATGAGGCTGGCCGCCGAGAACATCTCCGTCAGGCTCGGCGCGTGCGAGGTCGTCAGCGGCGCGTCTTTCGCCGTCGAGCCAGGAGAGATCGTCGCCGTCATCGGTCCCAATGGTGCGGGCAAGTCGACGCTGCTGAAAGCGCTCGCGGGGTTGCGCCCGCCTTCGGCGGGGCGCGTGCTGCTCGACGGCGAGGATGTCGCCGGGATCGAACGCCGCCGGCTCGCGCGTGCCATCGCCTATCTGCCGCAGGAGCGCGCGGTCGGCTGGCCGGTCAGCGTGGAGCGGATCGTCGCACTCGGCCGCATGCCGCACGCCGGACCGATGGCCCAGGTGACGCTCGCCGACCGCGCGGCCATCGATGCGGCGCTTGCGGCGATGGATCTCGGAGGCCTGGCGGGGCGGCGCGTCGATCGGCTCTCAGGGGGCGAGCTTGCCCGCGCGCTGCTCGCCCGTGCGCTGGCGCAGGAAGCCTCGATCCTGATCGCCGACGAGCCGACAGCCGGTCTCGACATGGCCCATGTGCTCCAGCTTTTCGCGCATCTCGAGCGCCTCGCCGCCTCTGGGCGTGGCGTCGTTGTCGCTGTTCATGATCTTTCGCTCGCGCTGCGCCATTGCCGCCGCAGCGTGCTGTTGCACGAAGGCCGCATCCTCGCGGCTGGGCCATCCGCAGACGTGGTGACGCCGGAAAATCTCGCTCGCGCCTTTGGCATCTCCGCGCGCATCGGCAAACTCGACGATGTTTCGATTGTGCTTGCCGAGCGTTCCCTGACATGATCCCGCCCATTGCGCGTGCGATGGCGGTGGCTCATCGCATCGGGGGGTGGATTTGGCACTTTTCAAACGCGGATTGAGGCTCAATCTCGCGCTGCAGGGTGGTGGTGCGCACGGCGCATTCACCTGGGGCGTGCTCGATCGGCTGCTGGAGGACGAGAACATCAGCTTCGGCTGGGTCTCGGCGACCAGCGCCGGGGCCGTCAATGCCATCGCGCTCGCCGCGGGGCTCGCCGAGGGCGGGCGCGAGAAGGCGCGCGAGAAGCTGCGCGAGATCTGGGCGGCCGTAGTCAAGGCCGGTGTCACCGACCTCATGCGCGTCAACCCGTTCCTCTACAGTCTGACGCGCTCGTCGGCGATGAGCCAGATGACGGCGCTGATGTCGCCCTACGAATTCAATCCGATGGGCTTCGATCCGCTGCGGCGCCTGCTCCAAGAGAACATCGATTTCGAGCTGGTGCGAACACGCGCGCCGGTCGAACTTCTGATCGCCGCCACCGAGGTTGCGAGCGGCCGCCCGCGCCTTTTCCGCCGTGACGAGATGTCGGTCGATGCAGTGCTCGCGTCGGCATGCCTGCCGACGCTTCATCATGCGGCCGTCATCGACAACGTCGCATACTGGGATGGCGGGTATTCGGCCAATCCCGATCTCGTCAACCTGGCGCGGCAAAGCCCTGTCGGCGATACGCTGCTCGTCCTCCTCAATCCCATCTACAAGCCGGAGCTGCCGACGGGGGCGCGAGAGATCGCCGGGCACGTCAACCGGCTGACGTTCAACGCGCCGCTCTTGCGCGACATCGAGATGATCGACGCGCTACGTGAGGAGGAGGCGCGCGGCTGGGGTCCGCGCCTGCGCCGCCGCAATCCCATCGCGCGGCACCGGTTCCACATGATCGAGGCGGGGCGTTACACCTCGGGCCTCAAACCCGAGACCAAGATGAAGCCCGACTGGGGCCTGTTCACCTATCTGCATGGCGCCGGGCGCACCGAAACCCACAAATGGCTCGATCGCCACCGGGGCGACATCGGCCGACGCGAAAGCGTCGATCTCGTCGCGCGTTTTCTGCGCTCGCCGGTCGCCGATCACATCGCCATGGTCGAGGCGGAAGCACGGGCAACGGGTATCGCGCTACCGGCACCGAAGGGCCAGGCCGCCCCGCACGCCGGTCCTCAGGCGTCGACGAGCCGCGCGTAGCCGTCGGCGATTGTTTCGCGCAGCATGCTGCGGTAGGCCGGGTAGGCGGGGTGATCGGGCGTAATCTGGCCGAGCCCCTCGGCGTCGATCTGGTCCCGTCTGGCATAGACGATGGGGCAGGAAACCGGCAGCAGCATTGCGCCCTGCTTGTTCAGCGTGGTGATGAGCCCGCGCATGCATCCCGTCCGGTCGATCTGCGAAACGAGTATCATGCGCATGGCGCCCTTGGTCAGCGAGACCAGGTGCAGGAACATCGATGCGGTCGGAATGTAGAGACGCCCGCGGTGCGCGTAGGTGGCGTCGGGGCGGCCACTTTCCTGGAACAGCAGGCTCGGCCACTCCGGGTCCCAGGTGATGTCGGTGCGGTAGGCGATGATGACGTCCGGCAGCGAAAAAGCCGGGCGCAGCGTCAGGTAGCTGCCGATGTAGTGGTCGACCGCGGCACGGGTATAGGCGCCCATGTAGACCGGAGCGACCACGCCACCCTCGCCCTTGAGGTCCTGGGGCTCGCGCGCTGCGGCTGAGGCGGTTGGCGCCCAGTGGTCCTTGATGCGTTCGAAGTCGAGGCCCAGCACCATGCAGACGTCGAACAGCGTCTGGTCGCGAACTGAGCGGCCGCCGAGCAGATTCTGGATCGTCTTCTCGTGGCAGTCGGCAGCGTCCGCCAGCTCGGCCTGCGTCAACTTCTTCTCGATCATCGCCTTGCGGATCTCGGCGAGGGCCACGTCGCGATCGAAGGAGTTGGCGGCGTTGGTCATGTGCTTTCCGGACGAGCGGGTGAGAGCCTGCGCCGATCGAGGCCGAGCAGACATGCCATGGAGTTGCGGGAACTTATCGGATTTTTCCGCCGTTTGGCAAACCGCCAGGCGGTGTCGGATCTGGCGACGGCGCGCGGGCCGTCTTTCATATGGCCGCGCTCTGGCGCGGCCGGCGCGGAAAGTCGGGTTCCGGCGCGGCCCCAAAACACCTCGCGGGCTTTAGAGTGCATTCGCCATACGTGTCTTCGCGCTCCTCGCGGCGATCTTACGCGAGCGCTACCTCGCGAAACGAAAAACGGCGGCATCGCTGCCGCCGTTTTCGATAATCGTCAGGTTCGGCTGCGGAGCGCGATCTCGATCGCGGCAGGCAGCGGGTCGAGCCTTAGCGGCCGAGAACCGACAGGCTGACCGGCACGACGCCCGAGCCCTTCATGCCGATCACGCCAGCGGCGCGGCTCGACAGGTCGATCACGCGACCCTTGATGTAGGGGCCACGGTCGTTGATCGTGACGACGACCGACTTGCCATTGTGCTTGTTGGTGACCTGGACGCGCGTGCCGAAGGGCAGCGTCTTGTGCGCGGCGGTCAGGGCGTTCGGGTTGAACCAGCCGCCCGAAGCGACGCGCTGGGGCTGCCAATAGTAAGAGGCGAGGCCGCCGGAAGAGCCACCCGAGTAGGAATAGCTACGGCGCGGAGCCGACGAACGGCTGGCCTGGCGGTAGACGTGGCGCGATTTGCTCGCGTGCTTGGTCGCGCGGTGCTTGCGTGACGAGGCATGGCGCTTGCGCGAGACGTTGTGGCGGTTGGCAAGCTTGCGCGGCGACGTCGCCTTATGCTTCGAGGCCTGCTTGCTGCAGACGGTGGCGCCGTTGCCGCAGCTCTTGGCGCTGGCGGGCGCAGCAGAGAGAAAACCGGACGGCAAAGGCGGCAAGGACCGCCAGGACCAGGGTCCGCATGAAACCCTCCTAGTTACCGGCGGTGCTGCGGCGCACAAATGCAACCCGCCGGTGAGCCCGCTCATTCGGGACAACGGAAAGTCGGAGGCCGTATCGACAATCCACGCCGCATCTGCTGGCCGGATCCCCGCCTCGGGCATGCGCTTGAGCCGAACCCCAGAACTTGTTCAGCCGCCGGTGATTATTAACCAAGTGCTCTGGCGGGCGGACCTGAGCATTGGCGGTTCCGAGCGTCAACGCGCCAATTTGGAGATGTCTTGCGCTGGAAAACGGCCGACGTTGATTCCAATGGAAAAATGAATGCAATCTTAGGTTTGGGCGCGACGGCACGTCGCAGAAATGTGGCGAAGAGAAAGCGTGGTTTACGTCGTTCATGCTGCAATGCGGCACGATTGGGGCGTGGTGTGAGCATGCAAAAGCCGGCGCTCGCTCTGGCCAGCGCCGGCTCGATTCCACTCTTTCGCCTCGCGGCGCGGGGTCAGTTGAAAGCGCAGCCCGACTTCATTCCGAACGCCTTCAGAATGATCGCGAGCGGGCAGAAGCCGGTGAATGCCGACTGCAGCAGGTTGATGCCGACGAAGGCCGGGACCGCGAGCCAGTAGGGGTGGACATAGAAGCCGAGCGCGGTGCCGATCAGGATGACGATGCCGGCGAAGGCGAAAACGAAACGGTCGATGTTCATGGACATTGCCTCGTTCGATGCGAGTTTGCTGGGAAGCCGCTGGCGCGCATTGCATGCAATGATTGCGACATTAGCGATTTGGCATGCCCTTGTGGAGCGGTTTGCCGGCGCTTGTCCGTGAGATCGGTCACCAAAGCTGCACCGGACGCGGCAAATGTCTGGTCTTGCCGTCTTCCCGGTTGTCCCGATGAAGCAATTCGAATAGCAAATTGAACATCGGGGTCAGGCGACCGCCCCGTCAGGCATTCGCCCAAGAGTCGGCTCCTCGACCTATGGGGCTGCGCTTGCTCGAATCCGATCGCCAACCGGCCAACACATCGTCTGCTGCCACCCCGACCTTCGCCGAGGCGCTCGCCGTCTGGACGAAGATCGGCTTTCTGTCCTTCGGCGGCCCGGCTGGGCAGATCGCGCTGATGCATCGCATCCTGGTGGACGAGCGCCGCTGGCTCGGAGAGCGCCAGTACCTCTCGGCCTTGAACTTCTGCATGCTGCTGCCCGGCCCGGAGGCGATGCAACTCGCCACGTATGCCGGATGGCGCCTGCATGGCGTCGCCGGCGGTCTGGCGGCCGGGTTGATGTTCGTGCTTCCGGGCGCGGCGCTGATCCTGGCTCTCGCCGCCCTCTACCTCACCTTCGGCAACACGGATGTGGCGACGTCGGCGTTCGTCGGCATCAAAGCGGCCGTGGTCGTCATCGTCGTCGAAGCACTGCTGCGCGTCTCCAAGCGAGCGCTGAAGCAGAGGGTGGACTGGCTGATCGCCGGGGCGGCGTTCCTCGCCATCTATGCGTTCCGCGTGCCGTTTCCGCTCATCATTGCTGCGGCGGCGCTCGCTGGATATGCGCTGCGTTCGAGCGCCGGGGGAGCGCAACGCGAGGCGGCCGGCCCGCCATTGACCCGGGCGCACGGCGAGGCGAGCATCGCCGGAGCGGCCGGCACCGCCGCACTCTGGCTCGCCATCTGGATCGGACCGCTCGCGGTGATGGCCGCCGTGCTCGGCTCCGGTCACGTGCTCTCGCAGATCGCGTGGTTCTTCTCGAAGCTCGCCGTGGTGACGTTCGGCGGGGCCTATGCCGTGCTGGCGTATATGGCGCAGGAGGTGGTGCAGGGTTATCGCTGGCTTGCGCCGGGCGAGATGCTCGATGCGCTGGGCCTCGCCGAGACGACGCCCGGACCGCTGATCCTGGTGACGGAGTTCGTCGGCGCGCTCGCTGCGGCGCGGGCCTCGGGGGAAACCAGTCTGTGGCTGGCGCTCGCCGGCGCCGTCGTCACGCTGTGGGCGACGTTCGCACCGTGCTTCCTGTGGATCTTCACCGGCGCGCCGTTCATCGAGCGGCTGACGGCGATGCCGCGCCTGCAGGCGGCCCTGTCGGGCGTCACCGCCGCGGTCGTCGGCGTGATCCTGAACCTTTCGCTGTGGTTCGCGCTGCACGTGATCTTCGCGCGCGTCGCCGAGACGCAAGTTGGTCCGCTGCGGCTGGAGTTGCCGGTTCTCACATCCGTTGATGCGGTCGCGGCCGCTCTCACGGGTGTCGCCGCGGTCCTGCTGCTGATCCGGCATCGCTCGATCTTGACGACGCTCGCCGTCTGCGCGGCACTCGCCCTCGCGGCGCGCAGCTTCATGTGAGGCGGGCCGCATCGGCGCGTCGCGGTGGAGCGTTCAGAGCCAGCCGCGGCGGCGGAAGTAGACGTAGGGAATGATCGCCGCCAGAGCCATCGTCACCAGCGCGAAGGGATAGCCGAGCATCCATTCGAGCTCGGGCATGTGGCGGAAGTTCATGCCGTAGATCGACGCGACGAGGGTCGGCGGCATCAGCATCACCGCCATCACCGAGAACAGCTTGATGATCTGGTTCTGCTCGATCGAGATCATGCCGAGCACGGCCTGCAGCAGGAACGTCAGCCGTTCGGTCAGGTGGTCGAGCTGCTCGATCAGCGAGCGGATGTCGCGGTGGACGATTTTGACGCGGCGCATTTCCTCGGCGGCGTCGCTGCGCGTGCGTAGCGCCTGCTCGAGAAAGAACAGCAGCCGATCGACTGTGGCGGCGCTTTCCTCGGCGCGCGACGACGAGATGCCGAGCTTGCCGATGGAACGCAGCGCCACGTCGAGCCGTTTGGAGCGGGTCTGCTGCCCGCCCTTGGTGTCGAAGATGATGGCGCCGATGCGGTTCACCTCGTCCTGGATGTGCTCGATGAGATCGGCCTTGCGCTGCACCAGCATCTCGAGAAGGCCCGCAAGGACCGCGGCGCTCGAATGGAAAGTCGCCTCCCCCTTTTCGACGCGCGCGAGATAGAGGGGGAACGCGCGTGGCTCGGAATAGCGAACGGTGACGAGCTGGTCGCCGGCCAGAATGTAGGTGACGGACGAGAACTGCGGCGTACCGCTTTCCAGGCTATGGCCGACGAGCGCCGTCATGAAGAACGCGCCCTGCTCCTGGTAGAGCCGGTTCGACGCCTCGATCTCGCGCATCTCGGCGCGGGTCGGGATCGAGATGCCGACGAGCTTCTCGACCGCCGCGTCCTCCTCGGCCGTCGGGAACAGCAGGTCGATCCAGACGGGCTTCGAGGTGAGTTCGTCGAGGCTCTTGCGCGCGACGAGCTTGCCGTTCGAATTTTCGTGAGCCATCAACATGGACCGGATTTGCCCTTGCTTCGGGTGCCCGTCCCACCATGTCTGGCAGGGGATGACCCGCGCCATCGACGGGGAAGCACCGCAGTCTCAATTCGAACGAGGTACACCCATGACCGTAATCCGAACGGCCCTTCAAGTCATAACCGTTGCCGCCGCAGTCACGGTGCCGGTGCTCTCGGGAATACCGGCCGCCCAGGCGATCAATTGCCGCGGACAGTACCAGATCAGCGGCGGGCGCGAGATTTCGACCCCTTACTGCGAGGACAACTACCTTGCCACCGTCGCGCGGGGCTACGGCTCGCGCGTCAGCAGCGCGGAAATCCGCAACAACCCGAGCACCAAACGCGAGGTCTGCCGCTTCATCGGCCACGACACACGCGTGCAGCACATCTGCCAGGGCTGGCGCGACGGCGCCGACGGATTCTGGCGCTGAACGAGACGAGAAGCGGGCGGCGTGGCCCGGCCGGGCTTCGCCGCATTGCGTGCCATCCTATAGCGGGCGTATCGACGCTTCGGCCGCACGAAAGAGCGCGGCGCTCCACCTGCCAGTGGAACGCCGCGGGATCGCCTTGATCAGCCGGAGGCCTTCGCCGCCGCCAGATCCGGTTTTACCTCGGAGGCATCCTTCGCCCGGCGCACGCGCCCGTCGAAATGAGCACCTTCCGAAATCGCCAGCGTCTGGTGAACGATGTCGCCGTTGACGCGCGCCGAGGGATGCAGCGAGACGGCCGCGCCGCGGATCGAGCCATCCACCTTGCCGCGAACATCGACGGTATCGGCCGAGACGGAGCCCGTGACGCATCCGCCTTCGCCGACGATGATCTCACGGCCGGAGAGATCACCGATGATCTCGCCGTCGACCTGAAGGCGGCTCTGGCAGACGACGTGGATCTTGTCGCCCGAGATGGAGACGTCGCGACCGATCACCGACAGCGACGAGCCGGACGAAGCGGCCTGCGGCGGCGAGCCCGTCGCGCCGGGGAAAAAGCTGCCCGAGGGTGTCGGGCTGGGTCCTGGGCCCACCCCGGTCGGGGGCGCTGGCGGCTTGCTGGGATCGTTCGTTGGGTTGCGGCCGAACACGCGGAACCTCCTGATCTGTCGAGTGCCGTCTCGGGTACGGCAACAGGTTATAGCAAACGCGAATGCGATCCGAACAGGAAACGGTCCAGATTCGGTTTCCAGCCGCTGCCACGGGAGGTGGCGAAGCCACACCCTGCGCGGGTGGCGCGAGACCGACCGGCACGCGAGCGCCCCGGTCCGGGGACTGCGGCGCTCTTTGGGGCGCTCTATGTGGCGCTATCAGTAGCGCGGCACCCAGAGGTTCACGAACGGCGCGCGCACGTAGACGCCACGGCCGCTGCGGTCGACGTAGGCGAAGGGCGCATCGACGACCACATCGCCCCGATGACGCGAGACCCTGGTGAACGGAGCCTCGACGTGGACGGTGCGGTGGCGGCGGCTGTGCACCACCTTGGTGGACTTGTGACCGTGACGGACGGCGACGCTGACGCGCTTGCCACTGTGGGCGGACGTCGCCTTGTGGCGGGCCTCCGCGGCTGCGGGGAGCGCCAGGGCGGCGACGGCGGCGGCGACGAGCGCCAGAGCGCGCGGGGCGGCGGATGTCGTCTTCGTCATGTGAAATCTCCTTCGATCGTTCCCGCGTCAGCGGGCAATAGTGCGGGCAATTGAATGTTCGCTCCCGGCCAGATCCAAACACCGGGTGCGACCCTGCGGTGGCGGCGCCCAAGGGCCGCCGAACGGCGGGTTCGGCAATCCGCTCCCCGCCGCTTACCGGTTCGCTGTCCGACGTACGTCAGCTCTTGGCGAGCAGCTTCACGGCGGTGTCGGGGCCGAAGTTGCCGTCTCCCTTTAGTCCGTTCTTGGTCTGGAAGTCGAGCACGGCATCCTCCGTGAGGCGGCCATAGTTGCCGTCGAGCTCGAGCTCGTAGCCGAGGTCGTTCAGCAGGAACTGCATCGCTTTGACGTCGTCACCGCTGTCGCCCCGGCGCAGGGTGCGGGTGAACTCCGGCTTCTTCTCCGCCGTGCCGATCAGGCCCTTGCAGGGGCGCGCCGAGCGCGTGCAGACCCAACGCTTCTTGCCCGAGACATCGACCTGCTCGCAGTCGACGCGCTTGTCCTCGGCGACGGTCCACGACTGGTAGCCGGAGCCTGCCTTCGCTTCTGCCGCCTTGCGCCAGGCGAAGAGCGAGCTCGGGTAGGCACCGATGCTGCGCGCGGCAAACGGCTCGCCGCTGGCGGTCACGACCTCGGTCTTGCATTCCTTCGCCGCGGCAACGCCCGTGACCGCGATGAGGGTGAGCGCCGCTGTAGCGGCAAGTTGGATGCGCTTCATCCTGATTGGCTCCTGGTTAGGATAATGGCTTTGGGACGGACGTGAGCCCGGTACTGCAGCGGCAAACCGCGCCGCCGAACAGCACCCCGCGCTCGTGCGATCGTCCTTATGGCGCGATGACGTGCCGTCCGAACCCGGCGCTTTTGTGGTGCCGCCAGACAAGGGTCGTCGGATGGTGCCTATCGAG
>CALMPK010000092.1 GCA_937873575.1 uncultured Hyphomicrobiaceae bacterium | reverse complement strand
CGGCCGAGGGCCGCCGGCGCGAGCGTCGGACTGAAACAGGCAAGCCTCAGCGGCCGAGGGCCGCCGGCGCGAGCGTCGGACTGAAACAGGCAAGCCTCAGCGGCCAAGGGCCGCTGGCGCGAGCGCCGGACCTGCTCCAAGCAAGCGGCGTCTCGCCGCTGTCGGAGCTTTCGCCTTGATCCGGTACAAATCCGCTGTCACCTGCTCCGGCGCGGCACCCTGCGTCACCCGTCGAGCCCTTGCGCTCGCTCGCGCGGCGCGCCACCCTGCCGCCCGCAATCTTCCAAGGAGCCCCCAAATCCATGCCGCTCGCGATGACGCGGCGCCACCTGCTCGAAGGTGCCGCCAGGATCACCGGTTACGTAGCCCTCGCAACTCTCGGTACGGCGACGGTGCGCGGCGTCGGGATGCTTGCTCCGACAGCGGCCGCCGCCGGCGGCAAGACCAAAGGCAAGACGGACGGCGAGGTGACGGTGGCTATGGGCCCGGAGCAGCCGTTCTCGTTCGATATTCTCAAAGCCGAAGCGCGCAGGCTCGCGGGCAAGGCCTACGTGCCGGGACGCTCGCCGCACTCAGAAATCCTCGACAAGATCGATTACGACGCCTACCAGCAGATCCGCTACAAGAGTGCGGCGACGCTGCCGATTGGCGGCACTCCGGTGCAGCTCTTCCATCTCGGCCGCTACTTCCAGGACCCGGTGCGCATGCACGTCGTCTCCGGCGGCAGCGCGCGCGAGGTGCTCTACGACACCTCGCTATTCGACATGCCGGACGATCATCCCGCCCGGGCCATCTCCGGCAATGCCGGTTTCGCGGGTTTCCGCATCATGTCGCCGAGTCTCGCTAACGATTGGTACGCGGCGCTCGGCGCGTCGTATTTCCGGACATCCGGCCCCTACAACCAGTATGGCCTCTCCGCACGCGGCCTCGCTATCGACACCGGCCTGCCGACGCCCGAGGAATTCCCGCGCTTCGCCTCCTACTGGCTCGAGGCTGCCGCCGATGGCAGCCAGGCACTGACAATCTACGGGCTACTGGATAGCCCGAGCGTCACGGGCGCCTATCGCATCGCAACCAAGCGCTTGGCGGACGAGCGCGACGTCTACCGGATCACGCAGGATGTCGCGCTCGAGCTCTATGCGCGCAAGGACATCGAGCGGCTCGGCATAGCGCCGTTCTCGAGCATGTTCTGGTACGGCGAGGGCAGCCGGAAGCAGGCAGCGGACTGGCGCCCGGAAGTGCACGATAATGACGGCCTCGCCATCTTCACGGGTACCGGCGAGCGGCTCTGGCGGCCGCTCAACAACCCGCCGCGCGTCATCACCAATTCGTTCGTCGACAAGGACATCAAGGGCTTCGGCCTGCAGCAGCGCGACCGCGATTTCGTCAGCTACCTCGACGACGGCGTCTTCTACGAGCGCCGCGCATCCGTGTGGGTGGAGCCGGGCGAGGGGTGGGGCGAGGGCGCGGTACAGCTTCTCGAGATCCCGACCGACGACGAGATCCACGACAACATCGCCGTCTATTGGAACCCGGCGCGGTCACTCAAGGCGGGGGAAAGCGGGGCGTGGAGCTATCGCCTGACGTGGCTCGACGACGTGCCGCTGGAGAACGGTCTCGGCCGCGCCACGGCGAGCTTCTCAGGCATGGGTGGGCGCCCGGGCATCAAGCGCCCCGAGGGCGTGCGCAAGTTCGTCGTCGATTTCCAGGGCGAGGCGTTCAAGGGGCTTGGCCGCGAGGACGGCGTGAAGCTGATCGTCACGGCGTCGCGGGGCGAGGTGTCGAACGCCTACACGCATCCTGTGGTGGACCAGCGCGAGCGCTGGCGGGCGCTGTTCGACATTGCCGCCACCGGTGCCGAGCCGGTCGACATCCGCGCCTACCTGAGCCACGGCGGCAAGGCACTCACCGAGACGTGGCTCGGCCAATATTTCCCGTGAGCCCCGTGCTTGCCGAAAGTCCGCGATTTCCGTGATGGAGGCGGTCGCGGGAGGACGGGGGGTGCGAAGCCTGCGTCCCCGCTCCGCGACCACGGCGCCTCCGCGCGCGGCGGCCTGCAAAATAGCGATGGAGCGAGAGGCCCTGGAAGGCGCTAGAAGGCCCCTTTGCGCGCTGTGCCGCGGCGTGGCGCCCTGCTGATGCGCGCCGGCGTGAGGCCGAGCGGTGCCAGGGCACGCCCCCAATTCTGACCGAAATTCAATCGGGTGGGGTAGTTTGCCCAGTCTACGGTCACAGGCCCTAGTTATTTCGTCGCATCTGTGGCGGCTTTGATACCGCCACAGATGCGCAGCGCTTGTTACGCACCAGGCTGGGGAGCGCGGGCCAATAACGAGCGCATTCCTTTCGATGCCCGATATCAGGCGGCAGCCGAAGACGATCCGCTGACGGCGAACGGGACCGACGCAATCGTCTTCAGAATCTGCGAGGCGATCTGGTAGGGGTCGCCCTGTGAATTCGGCCGGCGATCCTCGAGATAACCGCGATATCCATTCTTCACGAAAGAATGCGGAACGCGAATGGAAGCGCCACGATCGGCCACGCCATAGCTGAACTTATTCCACGGAGCCGTTTCGTGCTTGCCGGTGAGCCGGAGGTGATTGTCCGGGCCGTAAACTGCGATATGGTCGTGCAGATTCTTTTCGAATGCGGCCATCAGGCGCTCGAAATAATCCTTGCCGCCGGTCTCGCGCAGATATGTCGTCGAGAAGTTGGCGTGCATGCCCGAGCCGTTCCAATCCGTATCGCCGAGCGGCTTGCAATGGAACTCGATATCGATGCCGTACTTTTCCGTGAGGCGCAGCATCAGGTAGCGGGCCATCCACATCTCGTCGGCCGCTTTCTTGGAGCCCTTGCCGAAAATCTGGAATTCCCACTGGCCCTTCGCCACCTCGGCGTTGATGCCCTCGTGGTTGATGCCGGCCGCGAGGCAGAGATCGAGGTGCTCCTCGACGATCTTGCGGGCGACGTCTCCGACGTTCTTGTAGCCGACACCCGTGTAATACGGGCCCTGCGGCGCGGGATAGCCATTCTCGGGGAAGCCGAGCGGACGGCCGTCCTTGTAGAAGAAGTACTCCTGCTCGAAGCCGAACCAGGCGCCACTATCGTCGAGAATGGTCGCGCGCTTGTTGGAGGCGTGCGGTGTCACGCCGTCCGGCATCATGACCTCGCACATGACGAGGGCGCCGTTGGTGCGCGCCGGATCGGGATAGACCGCGACGGGCTTCAGCACGCAATCGGAGCTGTGACCTTCGGCCTGCATCGTCGAGCTGCCGTCGAAGCCCCACAGCGGGAGCTGTTCGAGGGTGGGGAAATCGTAGAATTCCTTGATCTGCGTTTTTCCGCGCAGATTCGGCGTCGGCGTGTATCCGTCCAGCCAGATGTACTCGAGCTTGTATTTCGTCATTTCAGATCTCTCAAAGGTTGACGCGGTATTCTCAGGACTTTCGGTTTCGGTTTTGGCCATTGGGGTTGTGCTTTCGGAAGCGGCCAGCGGTGGCGTCGCGATTGGAAGTTCAGGCGACGGGTCTTTGTCCGGGGCGGCGCTGATCTCGGAGGTTTCTTCCGAGGAGGGAAAGAGGCGGCTCGCCGTCAAACCCTCGACAAACAATTTCCATATCGATTTGGGCGTCGTCATTCCAAGCTATACCCTCTACCGCCCTGCGTCCCGGCGATGCGAGCGCAATTTCGAGCTTGGGAAGCCTAGCTAAAGACGCAAAATGAAGCACGTCTATTTTTTGAGCAATTGCCGACTTAATTCGGTCATTCTGCATAATCCGCTTGCAAAACGGGTCTTTCGGGCCACTTAAAATAGGACCTGAAGCCGAATCCCTCGAGGAGAACCAGCAATGGACAGCAAGTCGGAACGCCAGACCGCCGAGGTCATTCCGTTCCCCGGGCGCGCCCGTTCGGGCACCCGCGGCGGGCATGGCGTCGTCGCACCAGCCCGCTCCGGGCGCCCCGATCAGCCGCGTATCGAATACGGTAGCGGCTGGTACCACGACGTCGCTATCCGCGACGTTGTTCGCGACAGGTGATATTCGCCGCGACCCGAGCAGGTCCGGCCCGAGGGACGCTATCGCGCGTTTCCGGGCCGGATCGGTCGCTCGTAGCCGATGCTCGCGGCCGATGATGGTGGAGCGCCAGTGTCTGACCGTGCGACCGCCTCTGATGCGAGCTTGTGCTGAAGTGCGTATGTGTCGGTGCGAGTATTCATGGTGCCGGGAGACGACCGAGCGTAACATCGACGTATGAGCTGGATGCCAGACGACGACCCGCGCCCGGGCGACACGCACGCCTGTGACGCCATCGAACAGGTGATCGTGCCCCGCGCACGCGATCTCGGCGGCTTCTCGGTGCGCCGTGCACTGCCCGCCGCCGGCCGCCAGATGGTCGGCCCGTTCATCTTCTTCGACCAGATGGGCCCCGCCGAATTCCTGCTCGGCCAGGGCATCGACGTCCGGCCGCACCCGCACATCGGGCTCGCCACCGTCACCTATCTGTTCGACGGCGAAATCATGCATCGCGACAGCCTGGGCTCCCTGCAGCCGATCCGGCCGGGCGAGCTCAACCTGATGACCGCCGGCCGCGGCATCGTCCATTCCGAGCGGCCGCCGGAGAGCGACCGCCGGAACGGGGCACGGCTGTTCGGGCTGCAGCTCTGGGCGGCGCTGCCGGCATCGCACGAGGAGAGCGCACCGCGTTTCGTGCACCACGCACGCTCGGAGCTGCCGCGTATCGAGGGCGAGGGCAAGCGCGTCAGCATCATCATGGGGTCGCTCTACGGCGCCACATCGCCGGCGGCATTTCCGCATGCGAGCTTCTATGCGGAAGCGGTGCTGGCACCAGGGGCGGTTCTGCCGCTCGACCCGGATTACGACGAGCGCGCGATCTTCATCGTGTCGGGCGAGGTCGATATCGCAGGCGATACGTTCGGGGCCGGGCGGCTGCTGGTGTTCAAGCCTGGCGATCGCATCTCGGTGATGGCGCTATCGAATGCGCGCCTTGCGCTGATCGGCGGTGAGCCGATGGATGGGCCGCGCCATATCTGGTGGAACTTCGTCTCGTCGTCGGCCGATCGAATCCGCGCCGCCAAGGCGGATTGGAAGGCGGGGCGCTTTGATGCGGTGGCGGGTGATCCGGAGGTCATACCGCTTCCGGAGTGACCGGCCGCGCCAACGCCACATGACCGGGGGGACCCCCCGCAGAGGCCGAGGTGTCAGCCGAGGCAACCCAGACCAGGCAACCCAGCAAGCGGCCGGGTTTCAGCGGTGGTGGTAGGGGACCGTCGGCAGGCCGCGCAGGATCCAGCCCGGGCCAGGGCCGCCCGTCATCCCCTCGACGACGTTGATGCAGTGGGTAAAACCCTGGGCCTGCATGAAGCGCTGGGCATGCGCCGAGCGGTTGCCGGAGGCGCAGATCAGCGCGAACGGCTTGCTCTTGTCACCGCCGAGCAGGTCGAGAATGTCGTTGACGAACTCGGGTCCAGACGGGGTCAGGGCCACTGCGCCTTCCGCGACACCCGTCCGCATCCATTCGGGCGGCGTGC
This sequence comes from uncultured Hyphomicrobiaceae bacterium, assembly GCA_937873575.1. Lineage (GTDB taxonomy): Bacteria > Pseudomonadota > Alphaproteobacteria > Rhizobiales > Hyphomicrobiaceae > JAEUMD01. Next base: position 12,197 of record CALMPK010000092.1, on the reverse strand, counting down.
GGATGTCGACCATCACGAGGCCGATCTCCTTCATGAGGTCGTGCGCCTCTTGCGGATGGATACGGTCGGGCAGGTTGGTGGCGCTCGGCTTCATGCTCGGTCTTTCCGAAGCGGTGTCGGCGGACGCAGTGATGCAGACGTCAATCGCCAAGCACCGCGGCTTCGCGGGTTCAATGGGCCGCCGCTGCAATGCGCCACGACCCTTTGATTTCGATCAAGCCGCTAACATAGGTGCGCGCATGGCGCAATTCACCCGCCTGACGAATTTTGCCGCAGCGCACAATATGCGGTCCGCAGGAGGGCGAACGGCCGCCGGTGTAGTCAGGCGGCCGCGGTCGACGACGCTGGCCCAGTTTCGACCGGAAGGCCGTTGTCTTGGCCCCACTCGGCCCAACTGCCGTCGTAAACCGGCACGTTGACATGACCGAGAACGGCAAGACCGAGCGAGACGATCGCGGCGGTGACGCCCGAACCGCAGGTGGTCACGGCCGGCTTGTGGATGTCGACGCCGGCGGCGGTGAACGCCTTGGCCAGCTCGTCGCGCGTCTTGAACGTGCCGTCGGCGTTCAGCATGTCGCCATAGAACACGTTGCGCGAACCCGGAATGTGGCCGCCGCGCAGACCTTCGCGCGGCTCAGGCTCGGTGCCGGCAAAACGACCCGGCGAGCGGGCGTCGATGATCTGCTCGGCGCCGCTGCGCAGCAGCGCGCGCATATCGTCCACGTCGCGGATCAGCTCGGTGTTCTGCAATGGCGTGTAGTGGCGTTCGGAACGCTTGATCTGCGGACCGTCGTCGAGCGGCCGGCCCTCCGCCTTCCACTTCTTCAGTCCGCCATTCAGAACTGCGACGTCGTTGTGGCCCATGGCGCGGAACGTCCACCAGACACGCGCGGCCGAGTAGATGCCGTCGGCATCGTAGACGACGATGCGCATGCCGTCGCCGATGCCCATCTTCTTCATGCGGCTGGCGAACTTCACCGTCGAAGGCAGCATGTGCGGCAGCGGCGACTTCTCGTCGGAGAGATCGTCGATGTCGAAGAACATCGCGCCGGGAATATGCGCCTCGTTGAACTCCGCCTTCGGGTCGCGGTTCTCCGTCGGCAGGTGCCAGGAGCCGTCGAGGATGATGAGGTCCGGCGCGTGCAGATGCTCGGCCAGCCACTCGGTTTCAACGATCCAGTTCTTTGCGCTCAGGGGCACGTGCTCACTCCTTGTCGGCACGCCCGGCGGCTGACCGGGCGGAAGGGGTTGAAATCGTCAATGAGTTTCGGAATCGGCGAAGACCTGGGGCAGGGTTGTGCTCTGCCGCTCGAGCCATGCGGGCACGGGCAGGCCCTTGCTCTTCAGGAATGCCGGGTTGAACAGTTTCGACTGATAGCGATAGCCGAGATCGCACAGGATCGTCACGATGGTATGACCTGGGCCCATGTCGCGTGCGAGACGGACGGCGCCGGCGACGTTGACTCCCGACGATGGCCCGAGACAGAAGCCCTCGTGCGCGAGCAGCGCGAACACCGTACTCAGCGCTTCGCCGTCGTCGATGCGATAGGCGCGATCGACCTTCACGCCCTCGAGGTTCTTCGTTACGCGGCCCTGGCCGATGCCTTCCGTGATGGATGATCCTTCGGCCTTGAGCTCGCCGGTCGTGTAATAGCTGTAGAGCGCGGCGCCGAACGGATCGGCGAGACCGATGACGATGTCGTCGCGCTTGGCCTTGAGGCCGATCGAGATGCCGCCGAGCGTTCCTCCCGAGCCGACCGCGCAGATGAACCCGTCGATCTTGCCGTCTGTGTCCGCCCAGATTTCTTCCGCGGTTGTCTCGATGTGCGCCTGGCGGTTGGCGACGTTGTCGAACTGGTTCGCCCACACGGCGCCACTCGGCAACCGCTCTGCCAACTGCTCGGCGAGGCGGGCCGAATACTTGACGTAGTTATTGGGGTTCTTGAACGGGACGGCGGGGACTTCGACGACCTCGGCGCCGAGCAGGCGCAGCGTGTCCTTCTTCTCCTGAGACTGGGTCTCGGGAATGACGATCACGCATTTGAATCCGAGCGCGTTGGCAAGCACGGTCAGACCGATGCCGGTGTTGCCGGCCGTGCCCTCGACGATCGTGCCGCCGGGGCGCAGCTTCCCGCGCCGCACGGCGTCCTCGATGATATAGAGTGCCGCGCGGTCCTTGACCGATTGGCCGGGGTTCATGAACTCGGCTTTGCCGAGAACGGTGCAACCGGTCTCCTCGCTGGCACGTCGGAGCTTGATGAGCGGTGTGCGACCGACGGCAGCCGCGACGCTCTCCCTGAATTTCACAGTCTGCTCCTTCATCGTCCCGCACGTCCCCATCCGGGGCGTGCCAGTTGAGACCCCGGCGGGCGGCCAAGAGCCGGGCTTCGGCCAGCGAAAAATCGCGCGCCAACCTACCTGCGCCCGTGGCGCCCCGCAAGGCCGCGCGAAAGGGGGGCGCGGGGGCGTGTCCCGAATTGGAACGCGGCTTAACCCGACCTTAACTGCGATGTCCCAAGATCACCCTGCAAAGCAAGAGGTCTGCAGGCCTCCACGACCGAGTGCCTGTTTTCAGAGGGACAGCCAATGAACACTTTCGATAAGGCTCGTATCGCCTCGGCAGCATTCGCCGTGGTGGCGGCCGCCGCGCCGGCTCTGGCCGCCGATCTCGGTGGCTACGGCTCCACCAAGGACGGCTACGTGCCGCTGCCGCAGGTGGTCCGCGACGCCGCCGGTCCGTGCTACTTCCGCGCCGACGTCGGCTACTCGTGGTCGCGCTCGCCGGACGCGAAGTGGCCGGTCAACAACATCACGCAGTACTGGAACGACGACCCGAGCGGGTACGGCGAGACGAACCATCACGGCGCCAACTACGGCGGCAGCATGACTGGTCAGAGCTACACCTATGTCGGTGACGAGGTCGCCAACGCCAGCCTCGATAACACCTGGCTCGGCGAGATCGGCGCCGGTTGCGGCACGGGTTCGCGCGGGTTCCGCGCCGAGGTCATGCTGGGCTTCCGCGGCGACCGCAACTTCGACGGCGAGCCGCGCGAGTTCACGATCACCAACATCTATCCGAACGATCCGAGCTACGACGAGCCGGTCACCGACGACCCGATGCACACGTCGCTCAAGACCTACACGCTGATGCTGAACATCTACCGGGATCTCGGCAACTGGGGTGGTTTCGTCCCCTACGTCGGCGCGGGCGTGGGTGCCGCCTACCACCAGCTCGACAACATCTATTTCACGCAGAACCCGTTCCTGACCAACCAGATCCACGGCAACAGCGATCTCGCCTTCGCCTGGTCGCTGATGGCGGGCGTCGGCTACCAGATCTCCGACCGCGCGATCCTCGACGTCGGCTACCGCTACATCGACATGGGCTCGATCGCGAGCCAGCGCAGCGATACCGGCTTCAACGTCAATCCGGCGGTGCGCTTCGACGACCTGACGGCCCACGAGGTCAAGGTCGGCCTGCGCTACCACCTGGGTGGCGGCGGCACCACCGTCGTCGAGCAGCTCAAGTAAGCTGCCCCTTTCGGGGACACAGCGGGCCGCGAGGTTCGAAAACGGCATGGCACGGCCGCTCCGGGAAACGGGGCGGCCGTTCTGTGTATTCCGCATAATCTGTTGAATTTGCGATGCTTTATTTGGCGGCATTGGTCGCTCGGGTTGCGGCATGCGGCTTGCTTTGTCCGTGGCACAGGTGCGCGAGCACCTGGGCGAGGATAGGAGCGCCAAATGCTGAAGCTCATGATGCCGCTGGCGGGAATTGCCGCCCTGGTGGCCTATGCCAACGACATGTTCAACTTCGACGCCATGCCGCCTTGGATGCTGCTGCTGCCGGTGACGTCGTCGATCATCATCGCCGTGCTGGTGTCATCGTCGCGGTGAGCGCGCGCCGACAGGGCTCGCGGAGCGGCGCTGCCACTGGCGGCGGTCCGTCGCGGCGATTTGCGACGATCGACGATGGCGATTGATCTTGGCGCACGAGGCCAGATATATGTGGCGCCGAGACTTGTCTCGCGAAGCAAGGCCAAGAGCCGGCCCTCGAGCCCGGACTGGACGGATGCCCATGGTGTCCCGACGGTTTTCGGCGGCGGGGTCCGGCTTATCTGCATCCCGGATCGGCTCCGGCGTCCGGGTGCATGCGGGCGTGGTGAAATTGGTAGACACGCCAGATTTAGGTTCTGGTGGCCTAGCCGTGGGGGTTCAAGTCCCTCCGCCCGCACCAGCACCCGATCCGCGAACGTGCCGTTTCACGCTGACGCCGGTTTGACCCCAGGGGGCTCGACCCGGTGCGCGCCCGGAACGGGGATGCGCTCCGACGTTTCGTGACGAGCCTGGAATTGCCTTGAGCGGCATTCGAAACCGGCCCGTAAGGGCCACTGCAACCGGGGCGCCGCGATGGCCGTCCCCACGACAAATTCGAGCGAAGGCTGAAGCGATCATGCAGATTACCGAGATCAACTCCGAGGGTTTGAAGCGTAAGCTCAAGGTCATCGTCGGCCAGGACGAGCTCGGCGAGCGCTTCAACCAGAAGATCGACGAGATCAAGGATCGGGTTCAACTCAAGGGCTTCCGCCGCGGCAAGGTGCCGCTGGCCCACATCAAGAAGCTCTATGGCCGCTCGGTGATGGCCGAGGTTCTCGAGCAGACGGTACGCGAGAGCTCGAGCAAGGCGATCACCGACCGCAACGAGCGTCCGGCGATGCAGCCGGCCATCGACTTGGCGGAAGACAAGGCGTCGATCGACCAGATCATCGACGGCAAGGCAGATCTCGCGTTCGATATGTCGTTCGAGGTGCTGCCCGAGATCCCGGCGACGGAATACGGCGCGCTGAAGCTCGAGCGTCTCGTCGCCGAGGTCGAGCCTGCCGAGATCGACAAGGCCGTCGATCAGCTCGCGCAGCGTTCTACCACGTATGAGCCGGAAGAGGGCCGCGTCGCGGGCGACGGCGACCGCGTCACCATCGACTACGTCGGCAAGATCGACGGCGTTGCGTTCGATGGCGGCACCGGCGAGGCGATGCAGGTGGTGCTCGGCCAGGGCAACTTCATCCCGGGCTTCGAGGAAGGGCTGAAGGGCGCCAAGGCGGGTGACGAGCGCGTCGTCGAAGCCACATTCCCGGAGAGCTACCAGGTCAAGGATCTCGCCGGAAAGACGGCGCAGTTCGAGACCAAGGTGAGTGAGGTTGCGGCGCCGAAGAAGCCGGCGATCGACGACGAGCTGGCGCGCTCGCTCGGCGCTGAAAACCTCGAGAAGCTGCGTGAGATGGTCACCGCGCAGATCGCGCAGGAGTTCGCCGGTGCGGCGCGTATGAAGCTCAAGCGCGAGCTGCTCGACGCTCTCGAGAAGGTGCATGGGTTCGAGCTGCCGCCGTCGCTGGTCGACGGCGAGTTCCAGAGCATCTGGAACCAGCTCGAGCGCGGCCTCGAGCGCGAGGGCAAGACGTTCGCCGACGAGGGCAAGACCGAGGACGAGTTGCGCGAGGAGTACCGCCGCATCGCCGAGCGCCGCGTGCGTCTCGGCCTCGTGATCGGCGAGATCGGCGAGAAGAACCAGATCCAGGTCTCGCAGGACGAGATGCGCCGCGCTCTCATGAACGAGGCGCGCAAGTATCCGGGGCAGGAGAAGTTCGTCTACGAGTACTACGAGAAGACCCCTGGCGCTCTGGCCCAGCTCCGCGCGCCGATCTTCGAGGACAAGGTGGTCGATTTCGTTCTCGATCAGGCCAAGCCGGACGAGCGCAAGGTCACCAAGGACGAACTCTTCAAGGCGATGGAAGCCCTTTCGGAAGCCTGATTTCGTCATCAATCTCTGACGCCGGGCAGCCTTCGGGCCGCCCGGCGGGCCCCGATCCGGGCAGGTCCGCCCCTTGCGGCGGCATGCGCTTTCGCGGCGCGAGAGCAACTGCCACTTGCGGCGCGCCCGCGCTGCGCCGATATTCCGCCACGAGTCCGCGTCACGCATCCGCAAGACCCTCGTCGGCTTTCGTCATCGCCCGATGATCGCCCCCGCCGAGGGTCGGCCGTCCCCCCGCAGGAGATATTCCGATATGCGCGATCCCATCGATACGCTCACCAACACGTTCTGGCCGATGGTCGTCGAGCAGACCAACCGCGGCGAGCGCGGTTACGACCTTCCTTCGCGCATGCTCAAGGAGCGCATCATCTTCGTCACCGGTCCGGTCGAGGACCACATGGCGGCGTCGATATGCATGCAGTTGCTGTTCCTCGAGGCGGAGAACCCGAAGAAAGAGATCTCCATGTACATCAACTCGCCGGGCGGCGTGGTGACGAGCGGCATGGCGATCTACGACACGATGCAGTTCATCAAGCCGGCAGTGGCGACGCTGTGCATCGGCCAGGCGGCGTCGATGGGTTCTTTGCTGCTTTGCGCGGGCCATAAGGACATGCGTTTTGCGCTGCCGAACGCGCGCATCATGGTGCATCAGCCGTCGGGCGGCTTCTCGGGGCAGGCGTCCGACATCGAGCGCCACGCCGAGGACATCATCAAGATGAAGCGCCGCCTCAACGAGGTCTACGTGCACCACACCGGCCAGCCCTACGAGACCATCGAGCGCACGCTCGACCGCGACTACTTCATGACCGCCGAGCAGGCGCGCGATTTCGGCATCGTGGATCGTGTGCTCTCGACGCGCGACGACGTCGCCGAGGCCGTCAAGGAAGCGAAGTCCTGAGGCGCAGCGCGCCACTCACCCGCACGAGAAGCCTAGAGCAACGGGACCGGGCGGCCGCTCGGTCCCGTTTTCGTTCGCGTGCACGCGGGGACTGGGCGCGCGCACGCGGGAATTGGGGAGATTCGGCCGCGCGGCGGCGCGGGGCGCCCTGGCGCGCGCGCGATGGCTCAGGAATGCTTGGGATGGCGCATTCCGCGCGGCGACTTGCCCCTTGCGTTCTGCTGACGTACCGCCCAATTTGAAATCTTGTTGCCGGGTCAAACTGCGGACAAGATGAACGACGACGATGAGAATAGCCGTCGTTCGACGTATGTTCTCATCCGGAGATGGGGGAAGTTGGAAGAACGCAGTGTTTTCCAGTCCTCGCGGGGCGCTCGGTTTCGATCATGTACCCGTTTTGATCTGGGAGAGTGCTGCGTCATACACACCAAGTGTGTGGCCCATGTGACGCCGGAGCGGGCCAGCGGGCCAAGGAGGCCTTAATCCATTCTTGATCTGCGGGTCGCTAGCGTGCTCAGATCGAGAAACGGGGATTCCAAGTAAGATTCTGGCGGGTCCGGTTCCTCAACCGATGTGCCAGTCACGAACCGCGAAGCCCACGTGGTGGGCTCAAGATGCCAATACCAGCCGGTGCTCAGTTTTTTGCGCATTCGGACGAAGGTGAGAGATCGAGATGGCCCAAGAAAAGAACACGCTGTACTGCTCCTTCTGCGGCAAGAGCCAGCACGAGGTGCGCAAGCTGATCGCGGGCCCTACCGTGTTCATCTGCGACGAGTGCGTCGAGCTGTGCATGGACATCATCCGTGAAGAAAACAAGAACACGCTGGTCAAGTCGCGTGACGGCGTGCCTTCGCCGCAAGAGATCTGCGACGTTCTCGATTCATATGTGATCGGGCAGGTCCACGCGAAGCGCGTTCTCTCGGTCGCGGTCCACAACCACTACAAGCGTCTGAACCACGCCTCGAAGTCGAACGACGTCGAACTCGCCAAGTCGAACATCCTGCTGGTCGGCCCGACGGGCTGCGGCAAGACGCTGCTCGCCCAGACGCTGGCGCGCATTCTCGACGTGCCGTTCACGATGGCCGACGCGACGACGCTCACCGAGGCCGGCTACGTCGGCGAGGACGTCGAGAACATCATTCTGAAGCTGCTCCAGAACGCCGACTACAACGTCGAGCGCGCACAGCGTGGCATCGTCTACATCGACGAGGTCGACAAGATCTCGCGCAAGTCGGACAACCCGTCGATCACCCGCGACGTGTCGGGCGAAGGCGTGCAGCAGGCCCTGCTGAAGATCATGGAGGGTACCGTCGCCTCGGTTCCCCCGCAGGGCGGCCGCAAGCACCCGCAGCAGGAATTCCTGCAGGTCGATACCACCAACATCCTGTTCATCTGCGGCGGCGCGTTCGCGGGCCTCGAGAAGATCATCTCGGGTCGCGGCAAGGGCACGTCGATCGGCTTCGCCGCCAAGGTCCGCGGTCCCGACGAGCGGCGCACGGGCGAGGTTCTCCGCGAGGTCGAGCCGGAAGATCTGTTGAAGTTTGGCCTGATCCCCGAGTTCATCGGCCGTCTGCCGGTCATCGCCACGCTCGAGGACCTCGACGAGGAAGCCTTGGTGCAGATCCTGACGGAGCCGAAGAACGCGCTCGTCAAGCAGTACCAGCGCCTGTTCGAGATGGAGGACGTGAAGCTCACCATCACGCTCGATGCGCTGAAGGCGATCGCGCGCAAGGCCATCGAGCGGCGCACCGGCGCCCGCGGTCTCCGTTCCATCATGGAGGGCATCCTGCTCGACACGATGTTCGACCTGCCGACGCTCAAGGGCGTCGAGGAGGTCGTGATCGGACCCGAAGTCGTCGAGGGTGGCGCACGCCCGCTGCGCATCTACTCCGAGCGCGTCGAGGAGAAGGGCTCCACGGCGTCGTAACAGGGTGCTTGCGGGTACGTCGCGCGATGGCGTCAAGCCGATGACGGCGATCGCCGTCGATGGCCCCGTGCACTGCGAGACCGAATCCTCGGGGGACGCTCTTGATCGTGGAGTAGCGTACCCCATCTGTTCCAACGGAGGCGAGGTGGCAGCTCGACACTCGGCGCGTGACGGTTCCCTCATCGGGCCGAACATGAAGCCAACGTTACCGAGCTCGCTGCCTCCCGCTTCCGCCCGACGTCGTTCTTCACGCGCTGCTTCGCTCAATCGAGGTCGCTGCGCGCTGGCGAAGGCGCCGGGTGCGTGATTGCCCCGGGCCGCAGGCGGGATAGTCCGCGGCGGCATCACTCTGATGGGTCATGACATGAGCAACGAAAAGCCGACCAACGAGAAGGCAAGCGGCGTGGAGCTGTATCCGGTCCTGCCGCTGCGCGATATCGTGGTGTTCCCTTACATGATCGTGCCGCTGTTCGTCGGGCGCGAGAAGTCGATCGCGGCCCTCGAGGAGGTGATGCGCGCCGAGAAGCTCATTCTTCTCGCGGCGCAGAAGAACGCGGGTGACGACGATCCGGCGACCGATGCCATCTTCGAGATGGGCACGCTGGCGACGGTGCTGCAGCTGCTGAAGCTTCCGGACGGTACCGTGAAGGTGCTCGTCGAAGGCACGTCGCGCGCGCGCATCAAGCGCTACACCGACAACGTCGCCTACTTCGAAGCCGAGGTCGAGAAGGTCTCGGAGAAGGTCGGCTCGAAGACCGAGATCGAGGCGCTGGCGCGCTCGGCGGTGACGCAGTTCGAGAACTACGTCAAGCTGAACAAGAAGATCTCTCCGGAGGTGCTCGGCACCATTGCGCAGATCGAGGATCACTCGAAGCTCGCCGACACCATCGCCTCGCATCTGGCGATCAAGATCGCCGACAAGCAGGAGGTGCTTGAGACGACGACCATCTCGGACCGTCTCGAGAAGGTCTACACGCTCATGGAGAGCGAGATCTCCGTGCTGCAGGTCGAGAAGAAGATCCGCTCGCGCGTCAAGCGCCAGATGGAGAAGACGCAGCGCGAGTACTATCTCAACGAGCAGATGAAGGCGATCCAGAAGGAGCTCGGCGATACCGACGAGCGCGACGACATCGCCGAGTTCGAAGAGAAGATCGAGCAGACCAAGCTGTCGAAGGAGGCTCGCGACAAGGCTCTCGCGGAGCTCAAGAAGCTGAAGCAGATGAGCCCGATGTCGGCCGAGGCGACGGTGGTGCGCAACTACCTCGACTGGCTGCTGTCGATCCCGTGGGGCGTCAAGGGCAAGGTGAAGAAGGATCTCGCGGAAGCGCAGGAGATCCTCGACAAGGAGCACTATGGCCTCGAGAAGGTGAAGGAGCGCATCCTCGAGTATCTCGCGGTGCAGAACCGCACCAACAAGCTCAAGGGACCGATCCTGTGCCTCGTCGGCCCGCCCGGCGTCGGCAAGACGTCGCTCGGCAAGTCGATCGCCAATGCCACGGGCCGCGAGTTCGTGCGCATGAGCCTCGGCGGCGTGCGTGACGAAGCGGAGATCCGCGGTCACCGGCGCACCTACATCGGCTCGATGCCGGGCAAGGTCGTGCAGTCGATGCGCAAGGCGAAGCGGACCAATCCGCTGTTCCTCTTGGACGAGATCGACAAGATGGGACAGGATTTCCGCGGCGATCCGGCGGCGGCGCTGCTCGAGGTGCTCGATCCCGAGCAGAACAGCACGTTCAACGACCATTACCTCGAGGTGGACTACGACCTCTCGAACGTGATGTTCGTGACGACGGCGAACACGCTCAACATTCCGGCGGCTCTGATGGACCGCATGGAGATCATCCGTCTCGCCGGCTACACGGAGAACGAGAAGGTCGAGATCGCCAAGCGCCACCTCATCGCCGAGCAGAAGCAGGCGCACGGCCTCGAGGACGCCGAGTTCTCTGTGACCGAGGACGCGCTCAGGTATCTGATCCGCCACTACACGCGGGAAGCCGGCGTTCGCTCGCTCGAGCGTGAGATCGCCAAGCTCGCGCGCAAGGCGGTGAAGGAGATCCTGACCTCGTCGAAGAAGAGCGTGGAGATCACGGCGGTGAACGTCCACGACTACCTGGGCGTCACCAAGTACCGTTATGGCCAGGCCGAGCAGGAGGACCAGGTCGGCATCGTCACCGGTCTCGCGTGGACCGAGGTCGGCGGCGAGTTGCTGACGATCGAAGGCATCAAGATGCCCGGCAAGGGCAAGATGACGGTCACGGGCAACCTGCGCGACGTGATGAAGGAGTCGATCCAGGCGGCGAACGCTTACGTGCGCTCACGCTCGCTCGAGTTCGGCATCGCGCCGACGATGTTCGACAAGTACGACATCCACGTGCATGTGCCGGAAGGCGCGACGCCGAAGGATGGTCCGTCTGCCGGCGTCGCGATGGCCACCGCCATCATCTCGGTGCTGACGCAGATCGCGGTGCGCAAGGATGTCGCCATGACCGGCGAGATCACCCTGCGCGGTCGCGTGCTGCCGATCGGCGGCCTCAAGGAGAAGATGCTCGCGGCTCTGCGCGGCGGCATCAAGACGGTCGTGATCCCCGAGGAGAACCTCAAGGATCTCGCCGAGATCCCCGACGAGGTGAAGAGCAGGCTCGAGATCATCGCGGCCTCTCGCCTGGAAGACGTGCTCAGGGTGGCGCTGGTGCAGATGCCGGAGGCCATCACCTGGGACGAGGAAAAGGCGCAGGCGGCGAAAGATGCCGAGGCCGACGGCACGGGCAACTCGCGGGTGACCGCGCACTGACCGATGCCAGAGCGTTGCGCGACGCCAAGTCGCGCCGGGCTCGGCTCTCGAGTTTTCGAAACGACACGATGGGCCCCATCGCGCGATCGGCGCGGTGGGGTCTTTCGTTTGTGCGCCGATCGGGTGCGATCGATCGACCTGGCGTGCCTCGCCCATCCGGTGAAAGCGTTTGTCTGTTAAGGACGCGCTCCGCCCACGGTACGCGCGTGTGCGATGCTGCGGAACGACGACGGAAGGGGAACGAACGAAGCTCGAATTGCCGCGAAAATGCGGCATCTACACGGCGTCAATTCGAACATCGCGGAATGGCTCGAACGTTGTAGAACACGCGGCAAATCGCGGTGTTTTCGCTTGACGCGCCGATGCTGGAGCGCTTCTTTGCAGCCTCCGTTGCGGTCTCGAGCGCGGCCTGGAGCTGCATTCGGCGGACGCGTCACAGCGAACGCCTGCCGGTCTGACCGTGTTCCCGCGCCCCAATGCGTGCGGCGCCACAGGGGCGCCCGCCCGTTCCAATCACCCCGTTCCAATCACGAGGATTGAGCAGATGAGCAAGAAGGACTTGATCGACGCGGTGGCCAAGGAGCTCGATCTCACGAAGGATCGCGCCGGTCAGGTCGTCGATACGGTGATCGATCAGATCAAGGCGGCGATGAAGGACGGCAAGGAAGTTCGCATCCCGGACTTCGGCACCTTCAAGGTTGCGACGCGCGCCGCGCGCGAGGGCCGCAATCCGCTGACCGGCAAGACGATCCAGATCGCCGAGGCCAAGACT